>JAGVAB010000070.1 GCA_020060485.1 Anaerolineales bacterium | reverse complement strand
CACGCCCGGACACAAAGCCAGGGGATGGTTTGCTGTGGCCAAACCAGCTTGCCAGCTTTCCAGAGTGGTCCAGAGGTCATGGATCGCATTGCGGTTATGGACAATAACCGGTTTTTCAACTTCTCTTGCCAGATCAAGCTGGGCCAGAAAAACGCTGGTTTGAACATCTTTCGGTGCGTGGTCGCGGTAGTAATCCAGCCCGATCTCACCGATGGCAACTGTCTTGGGGTGGGCGGCGAGGTCACGCAGGGCAGAGGCTGTGCTCGCGTTCCAGGTGAGGGCATCGTTGGGATGGACACCCACAGCCGCAAACAAGTTGGGATGTTTTTCCGTCAAGTCGACAGCCTGACAGCTTGTATCAAGGTCAATGCCTGGGATGAGGATGCGTTCAACGCCTTCATCCCAGGCACGGGAAAGCACCTCATTCAGGTCTTCTGCAAAGTCCCGGAAGTAGAGGTGGCAGTGGGTATCTGTCAGACCAGAATTCATTCAATCCCGGCAATGCGCAGACCATCCTTGAGGATGGCGGGAACGCAATTCTCGTGAGTTGTCTCACAATAAACGCGGATGATCGGTTCAGTGCCAGAAAAGCGGATCAATAACCAGCCACCGTCTTCCAGGCTGAATTTGAAGCCATCGGTGGTGTTCAGGCCGGTCACTTTCAGGCCGCCAATGGTTTCCGGATTTGCAGCCAGGATGCGCCGGATTTTTTCCTGGCTGTCACCGGTGAAGCGGGTGTCAATGCGATCATAATAGTGGTACCCTACCTTCTCAAACAGGACCTTGAGAAGTTCGGAGGGTTTTTGTTTCGTGCGCACCATCAAGTCCAGGAAGTATAGCCCACCAAGGATGCCATCCCGCTCGGGCACGTGGCCGCGGAATGCGTAACCGCCAGATTCTTCTCCACCGATCAGGGCGTTGGTTTCCATCATTTTTGGAGCGACATACTTGAAACCTACCCCCGTTTCGTGAATGGGTACATTGTAGAGTTTTCCGAGAATATCGAGCATGCTGGTTGTGGAGAGTGTTTTGACGATGGGGCCTCTTTCCTGACGCACCTCAAGGAAGTAATATGCCAATAGGGCGTAGACCTGAAGCTGGTTGATAAATACGCCATTTTCGTCGCCCATGCCGCAGCGGTCTGCATCACCGTCCAGAATGATGAGGACATCCGCTTTTTGATCCACAGTAGTTTTCAGGCCGATATCAATATTGGGCTGGATGGGTTCGGGCCGTAACATTTCGGGGAAGAGGGGATTGCGGTGATTATGGATCTCGATCACCTGGGTTGAGCCGCCGCCGAGAAGTTCATTGAACCAGCCGGCGCCATTACCCCACATGGGCTCGATAACGATCTTCAGGCCAGCATCACGAATGGCTTGAAGGTCAACCTTGTTTTTGATGCTGTCCAGGTAGGCCGGTTTGGGATCAAAGATTTTGATGAGACCCTTTTCCTGGGCTTCTTGCGAGGGCGTTTTTTTGATGGCCTGCATATCTTCTGGAATGAGGCTTTCGATGCGTTTGAGGTTGTCTGGGGGAATTGCGCCGCCGTTTTCATCGCGCACCTTGAAGCCATTATCGGTGGCCGGGTTGTGTGATGCAGTAATATTGATGGCGCCCACTGCTTCTTCCTGGGGGACAGCAAATGAAATCACCGGGGTGGGAGTGGCATTATTGGTGAGAAGAACCTGAAACCCATTACCTGCAAGAACTTCAGCAGATGCCATTGCAAAATATTCGGAAGCAAAGCGTTTGTCGTAACCAATCACGACCTTTTCGCCTTGTTTGCCCATTTCGAGCAGATAATTGGCAAAGCCCTGAGCGCAGCGTCGAACATTATTGAATGTGTAATCTTCTGCGATTTGCGCTCGCCATCCATCCGTACCAAAAACAATTTTATATGCCATACGACCTCCGAATTTCAAGATCAAGGTATCGATGAGTTATTATATCAGGTGATAGAATGGCGGAGCAGAAAATTGCCACTTGTCGTTAAAACCGATCGACAAGTGGACACAGATGGAATTCTGGTTGTGCATGCTATAATTTTGCCTGAACAAGACGTTTGGATTGCTAAATCAAATTAAAGGATCAGGAATGGAATCTGTTGTGGTTGCAATGAGCGGCGGAGTGGATAGCTCTGTTGCGGCGGCGTTATTGGTTGAGCAGGGATATGCTGTCAGCGGCGTTATGCTGGATATGTGGAGTGATAACCATGATGCGAGCAAGAGGGTTGAATCAGTAGAACAGGCGCGCAAAGTGGCAGACCAATTGAAGATACCTTTTTCAGTTTTGGATGCCAGGGATGTTTTTTGGACCAGGGTGGTGGAACCTTTTTTGCAGGATTATTTAAACGGCCTGACCCCAAGCCCCTGCGTGGGTTGTAATCGGCAGGTCAAATGGCAGTCTATTCTGGAATACGCCGACAGGGAAGGGCTTGGAATGGTTGCGACTGGTCATTATGCGCGATTGAATCTGGATGGGCAAGGAAAGATGCATCTGTTGAGAGGAAAGGACGATAAAAAAGACCAAGCATATATGCTGGCCTTTTTGCAGCAAAAACAGCTTTGCCGGACGATCTTTCCACTTGGTGACTATACCAAACCAGAGGTTCGCCAGATTGCGAGGAAGTTGGGATTGATCGTAGCTGAGCGTGATGATAGTCAGGACCTGTGTTTTTTACCCAGCGGCGATTACCGGCATTTCTTAAGAGAGCACGCGCAAGCCCAGATCATCCCTGGAGAAATCATTGACCAGCAGGGCAATGTATTGGGCAGACATGAGGGCCTGCCGTTTTACACCATTGGACAGCGCAAAGGATTGGGGTTCGCGTCTGTGGCGCCGATGTATGTGCTTTCCAAAGAATTGGCAACAAACCAGTTGGTAGTGGGAGGCAAGGATGCTCTGGGCGGCCGCGAACTGAAGGCAGCCTCGTTCAACTGGATTGCAGGCAAGCCGCCTGCCAATTTATTTCGGGCACAAGTCAAAATCCGATACCATGCCAGTTTGACATGGGGGATGGTTCAGGCACTGGATGATAGCCAGGTGCATATCGAGCTGGAAAGTGATCTGCGGGATATTACACCTGGACAGGTGGCAGTAATCTATCAGGATGATGATGTTTTGGGTGGCGGTATTATTCAGGGTTGTTAATGACAAAAGTGAGGGAAGGAGGTGCAGAATGACGATAGCATCATTGGTGTTGGGGTTTGTTTTGAGCAGTTTGGTGGGTTTCTTCTTTCACCTATGGAGAGACGGTGGTATCGGACGATTGGTATTGTATGTGCTATTGAGCTGGGTGGGTTTTTGGGGGGCGCAAGCGTTGGGGATGTATTGGAAATTGGATTTTCTGAATGTGGGTGCATTGTTGGTCGGCACCAACCTGGTGGGGAGTGTGGTGTTTTTATTTGTTGGGCACTGGCTCAGCCTGGTTAAAACCGGAGAGGGGTAAGTCATTCCTCAATGGAATGACTTACCCCTCCCGGGTTATTTGGTGAGCTAAATAACGCGAACTTTATCGGCTTGAAGGCCTTTTGCTCCCTGAATGATGGAAAATTCCACTGGCTGACCTTCAACCAGATTGCGAAATTCGCCTTCTGATTCAATGGCAGTGTAATGGACAAACACATCCGGGCCATCTTCACGGGAAAGGAAACCGTAGCCCTTTGTGGTATTGAACCACTTTACAGTACCTGATAAGCGCTCATCCATTGTTTTACCTCCACAAGAACATTTCTTTGTTGGCTGAAACTCTGTTTGGTGTGGCACTACCAGCAAAAGATTGTTTTCATTGTAATCAAAATCAGGCAGGTGTGTCAATGGCTTTTTGTGGGTACCGGAAGAAATTTAGCTATTCGGATATAATTGAGTAAATAAGTGTGATAATGATAAATAGGTGTGTGAATTGAGAGACCTGTGGGAAGCTGGATGGAAAAACACCAAATGTTTTGTCGGGCAAATCTCTGAAGAAGAGATTAAACAACGCCTGGCTGACTCTTTGCCGGCGCAGGATGCAGAGCCAGAAGATGCTGGTTGGCGCAGGGCGGCTGTGCTGATCCCATTGCTGTGTGTGAGTGGGGAGTGGCATTTACTTTTTACCCGGCGAACTGAACGCGTACCGCATCACAAAGGCCAGGTCTCCTTTCCAGGCGGGGCGTATGAAGCGTCTGATCACGATCTGGTCGAGACAGCTTTGCGCGAATCGTGTGAGGAAATCGGTTTGCAGCCGGGGGATGTAAGGATTTTGGGTAGAATGGACGGATTGCAAACAGTGAGCAATTATGTTGTAACCCCCATTGTTGGCCGAATCATTCGACCATTTGCGGTTGAACTCTCGGTGGAAGAAGTCGGGCGGGCATTTACAATCCCGGTAGCCTGGCTGGCTGAAGAAAGCCATCGCCAAATACGACCCTACCATACTCCTGATGGGCGTGTTTTTGATGTCATTTACTATGATCTTTATGACGGTGAACTATTGTGGGGGGCTACTGCTTACATCACAGTGACACTTTTGAAGCAGCTGGGCTTGACTAAATTTGAAGCAGGATAGCAAGACACCCCGCACAATGGCGGGGTGTCGGTAGTGAGCGAGAGATCAGATTAGCCTTCGTCCTCGTCATCTTCCTTCTTGCCGCGTTGTTCGCTGAGTTCAGGTTCCGCAGCACCTTCTTCGATTTCTTCCAACTCTTCCACTTCGACTTCCTGGGCGGAGCCGGTGATAACAACCACTGCCTCTTCCAGATCGGTGAGAATTGCCACATCGCCAGCCACCTTGAGATCTTTGACCAGCATTGAATCACCAATATTTTCAAGTACTGAGAGGTCCAGTTCCAGACGTTCGGGCAGGTCCTGGGGCAGGGCTTCGACCTCAATTTCATTGAGGTTCTGTACAACCACGCCATTCATGTTCTTGACGGCCGGGGAAATGCCGACCAGTTCAACTGTGACCATGGTGCGGATCTTTTCTTTCATGGAGACGACCTGGAAATCAACATGTTTCAAGGTTCCCAGAATATAGTTCCGTTGTTTTTCGCGCACCAGAGACGGATATTCTTTGCCATCCAGTACCACAGTCACAATACTGGATGCGCTCATCTTATAAAGAGCTTTGCTGGCTTCGCGCATGTCCATTAAAATGGGGGTCGATTCCACGTGGCGACCATACATGATGCCGGGGAGCTGCCCATTGCGGCGGAGTGCGCCAACTTTTTTGCCGGTGACGTTGCGCCGTGTTGCCTGAATAACGATCTTGTCCATCAATTCCATCCTTCGAGCGCCTCTCACCTGTCATGCAGGTTACCTTCGCTCTTATTGATTTAGTGGGCAGTTGCCCGAGTTTGTGCGCTGCTTCCATACAGCACAGCGAACCATTATACCAAGAAAATGCAAAACAGCCCAAGCATTTTGCATGATCTCTGAAATTAATTGTGGAAGAGGAGCTTGGGCGGGTGTTTTTTTGCAGAGCCCCAAAAATGGCCGTACTGCATCCCGCTACTTCCTGACGAACTTAGTGATATCTGTTTCTGGTCGTTGAGATTACAGGCCAATCCCTTTTTGATAGATGATGAACATGCCCAACAGGTAGGTGATCACAAGCAGTACGGCATCGATTTCCACCAGGAGAAATCGGCGGTTCAGTTTGGCAATGTTTCCAATCAGGGCCAGCAGGGTCATGATGAGGCCAATCATGGCTACCAGGGTAAAGTCAATGCTGATGACATCCAGAAACCGTCCGCTGGTCATGAAGAGGTCTGCAAAGCCCAGGGTGAAAATGTTAAACATATTGCTGCCGAACAGATTACCCATAGCCATGTCATACACGCCCAGGCGGATGGCGGCGATGGTGGTTACCATTTCTGGTAAAGAAGTGATGAAAGAAACCAGAACAGTGCCAACAAAGCCGGCGCCCAGACCGGTGATTTCGGCGATTTCGGTACTGCTGCTTACCAGGTATGGCATCGTGAGAATCAGTGCCAATGTGGCCAGGCTAAATCCGATCACTGCTTTTCGCAGAGAGGGAATACTATCGTCAATGTCTTTCGGATCAATCGGCTGGGGCGGGGCAGAATTGGACTGGATCAGATAGACGCCGAGGATGTATGAAATGATCAGCAACAGACTGTCCAAGCCGACCCAGCCAATCTTGACATCAAGGTTAGCCTGGATCAAAAAAATGGACAGGGCGATAAGGATGGCAGCAATGCTGCCCGACAAGGCATGTTTTCTGGCGACCTGGCGCAGGATGCGCTTACGCCAACTGATAAAGCCCATGATACCGATCAGAAGCATATTGAACATATTTGAGCCAAAAGTATTGCCCGCGGCCAGATCCGGGACTGATTGTTCAATAGAATTGATGGAGGTCAGTAGCTCCGGAAGAGATGTGGCGCCGGCCATGAGCAAAAGGCCAATGAAAGCACCGCCCAGATTGGTGTGAATGGAGATCGCATCACCGTATTCGGCCAGTTTCATGGCAGCGAAAACGATGACAGCAGAACATAGAAGAAATATGATCCAAACCATACGGCAGTCCTATTCCTGGCTTTGCAGCGGGATACCCTTGACCGTTGACAGCGGCCAGGCCGCAAGGACGCCGGTGTTGGGTTCGCTGAGGCTGCCGACGATCTTTTCAGTGGCTTGAACGCAGGCGTCAATCATGGCTTCGTTATGGACAAATGTGAAGAGCGTGTAATTGCCGCTTTCCCCTCCTACCATGATGGGCTCAAAGCTGAAACGCATCGGGATGTGTTTCTTCCGCTGGTTGCGCCGGCGCTGAAAGCCGGTGCTTTCCACGATTGTGACGCCTTTGATGCCTGCTTCTTCCCAAGCATCCAGAATATGGTCAAGATGACCAGGATCATCCAATACAAACATGATGATGTACATGAGCAACTCCCTTGTAAACCGGTTTTGTTTTGTAATTATATCAAGGTTGCGAGGATGCAGATGTGCATGAGGAACAAAGTGCCGCCAGAACTCTTTCTGGCAGCACGGGAAAGCAAGCCGCTCAGCAATTGAAGGCAGTGGCTATTCAATCCAGTCAAAGGTGCGGGTCACAGCTCTTTTCCAATCGCGGTACATTTTGTCGCGCTCGTTTTCTGGCATTTGAGGTGTCCATTCTTTTTCGCGCGACCAGTTTTCCCTAAGTTCGTCTACATTTTTCCAGAAGCCAACTGCCAGGCCAGCTGCATAAGCTGCGCCGAGCGAGGTGGTCTCTGCCACGCGCGGGCGAACCACAGAGGTATTGAGAATATCAGCCTGAAATTGCATAAGCAGATCGTTGGAGGTCATGCCTCCATCCACCCTAAGGATGGACAATGAAACGCCCGAGTCTTTTTCCATGGCTTCAACCACTTCGCGCGCCTGGAATGCAGTGGCTTCCAGTGCTGCCCGGGCAATGTGGCCGCGAGTGACATAGCGGGTCATGCCTACGATCACGCCGCGGGCATCGCTGCGCCAGTAGGGGGCAAACAAACCAGAGAAAGCCGGCACAAAGAAGATGCCGCCATTGTCTTCAACGGAACGTGCCAGGATCTCGATTTCTGCTGAATTATCAATCATTTTCAGGTTGTCACGCAGCCATTGCACCAGTGCCCCGGCGATAGCTATTGAGCCTTCAAGGCAATACATGGCTGGTTGGGCGCCCAACTGATAGCCAACGGTGGTCAAGAGGCCAGATTTGCTGGTAATGATGTTGGGCCCTGTATTCATCAGCAGGAAACAACCTGTACCATAGGTGTTTTTTGTATCACCAGGGTCAAAGCAAACCTGTCCAAAGAGGGCGGCCTGCTGGTCACCCAGGTCTCCCGCTACAGGTACGCCCTTGAGAGGCGGCCGGGCGATCCCGTAGACCTCGGAGGAGGAGCGAATCTCTGGTAACATGGCCAGCGGGATGTCAAGCAGAGCGAGGATCTCCTTGTCCCATGACAGAGACTTAAGGTTCATCAGTAACGTACGAGAGGCATTGGAAACGTCGGTGATGTGCACGCCGCCATTGACACCCCCGGTGAGGTTCCAGATGATCCAGGTGTCAATGTTGCCAAAAATGGCTATGCCTGCTTCAGCGTCCTGGCGCAAATCGGGCAAATTATCCAGCATCCATTTAATCTTTGGGCCAGAAAAATAGGTAGCCAGGGGCAGGCCAACCTTGGAGCGAAAACGGTCCTGCCCGCCATCGCGAGCAAGGTCATTGCAGATGGTGTCGGTTCGAGTATCCTGCCAGACAATTGCGTTGTAGTAAGGTTTGCCGGTGTTTCTGTTCCAAACAACGGTGGTTTCTCGCTGGTCAGTGATACCAACCGCAATGATCTCATTCGGCGAGAGCTTGGCTTTCAGAAGAGCTCCCTGGATGACCTCCTGGGTGCGTTCCCATATCTCGAGCGGGTCATGCTCGACCCAGCCGGGGCGGGGATAGATCTGGTTGTGTTCTTTTTGGTCTACAGACTGCACCTGCCCGGCGTGGTCGAAGATCATGCAGCGGGTGCTGGTTGTTCCCTGATCAATTGCAGCAACATATTTTGTCACAGTATCCTCCCAAAAAACGCGATGATCAAACTACGTTCAGTATATAATAAACAATGATCCGGTTCAATAAAAGCCGGCTGTTTTATTCTCTTTGCTGAAGGGAAAAGCGGATGGTATACGCAGCGATGCTGAAAGCTGAAGCTACGTTCAAAGAACGCTTGAAACCCAGCATGGGGATATAGAACCTGTGATCGGCGAGTTCAAGCAGTAAAGGGTCGATCCCTGCAACTTCACTGCCCATGATGAGCAGAATCGGACGTTCGTCCTTTGGGACTTTCTTTTGGAAAAGGGAGACCGAAGGCTGCCCGCCTTCCAGCGCCCAGATTTGGAAATGCGACTTCACCGATTGGAGATGCAGCGGGCCATTGGGGTAATGTGACCAGGGAATGGCAAATTCTGCGCTGAGGGATGTTTTCTCCACTTTGTGGTTTTCGGGAGTAGGCGTAATGCCGTAGAGGAATATCTGGTGGACAGCTACTGCATCGGCAGTGCGAAGTATGGCGCCAACATTATGGGCACTGCGAAGATTATCCAGAGCAATGGCCAGGGCAGGGCCTGGCGGGTACGGTATCGATGCAGGTGGTTTTTGGTTAACGAACGGCGTGCCTGAATTGAGAATTGGAGAGCCGCAAAAGGGACAGAAAAGAGGAGTAATGCCTTTTCCGGGTGCTGGAAAGCGTAGCCGGCAGTCTGGCTGCTGACATTCATAGATCAGGAATTCATATTGAGAGGTCATTGCTGGTGTAAATTCCATCTGGTCTGGCAGGATAATTGCTATTATACCGTCTGAAAGGACATTACGTGTGCTGCTCGGGAGTAAAATATCGGAAGAATTTCAAGTACGCACGCGTTTTGCCGGGAATTCTGCAAGTGCATGAAACGAGACGAGGAGGAAATCTGATGAATGTTTACGGAGGTGTTGAGGCGGGAGGCACCAAATTTGTGTGTATTGTGGCCAGCGGGCCAGATGAAATTTTGGAAGAAGTGCGCTTTCCAACTACGACACCGGAAGAGACGCTAGCGCGCACAATTGATTTCTTTTTGGATTATGTAAAACAGACAAATAACAACCTGGCTGCAATAGGTGTTGCCTGTTTCGGGCCACTTGATCTTGATCCTGACTCGCCCGTTTATGGTCATATTACCTCCACTCCCAAGGCTGGATGGGCTAATACATCAGTGGCAGGCCGTCTGGAGATGGCATTGAAAACTCCAGTCATGATTGATACAGATGTGAACGGAGCAGCGGTAGGGGAAGGAAAATGGGGAGCAGCGCGAGGTTTGCAAAATTTCATTTATTTGACCATCGGTACCGGGATTGGCGGAGGTGCCATTGTTGGCGGCCGTCCATTGCATGGTCTGGTGCATCCAGAAATGGGTCATTTGTTACTGCCCCATGATTGGGATAAAGATCCTTTTGGCGGATATTGCCCATATCATGGTGACTGCTTTGAAGGCATGTGCAGCGGGCCAGCAATGAAAGAAAGGTGGGGGCAGCCATCCGAGACACTGCCCATGACCCATCCTGCCTGGGAGCTTGAGGCAGAGTATATTTCTTTGGCACTGCATGGACTGATAACTATTCTGTCACCGCAGCGGATCATATTGGGGGGCGGCGTGATGCAGCAGAAGCAACTTTTCCCGATCATCCGTGAGAAAGTGAGAACTTCTTTGAATGGATATGTGCAGTCCCCGGCGATATTGCGCGAGATTGACAGTTTCATTGTGCCTCCGGGTTTGGGTAATCGGGCAGGCGTTTTGGGGGCATTGGCTCTGGCACAAGAGATTGCTTGATTTCTGGCGGGCAGGTGAGCTTACCGAATTAAAAAACTGGCGGTTTTTGGCCGCCAGTTTTTTGTGTCACAAGTAAAGGTCAGTAGAGTTCTTGGATGCTGCCGTTCAACAGATGAATGCGTATTGCACGGCGTTGACGGGCAAGCAGAGCTTCCAGATCACCGAGCGCTTGAGCACGTTGCAACGTGCCGAAGCTGATCTGCTGGATGGGTATTTCCAGATCAACCGTTGGGTCTGCGGTAATCTGGATAAAGAGACCGGAGTTGGGTCCGCCCTTATGCAGTTGGCCGGTGGAATGCAGGAACCGAGGCCCAAAACCCAATGTGGTCGCCCGGCCAGTGTGCTTCTGGATGACGGCACGCAGGGTTTGCAAAGAGGCAAGGGTTTTTTCATTCCGGGGAAGATAGGCGTTGATGGCGACATAGTCGTTTGGTTTTGCCTGTTTCAGGAAAATCTCGATCACATCTGAAAGGGACCAGGCTTCTTCAATGCCGGGCACTTCTGCACCGAACACTTTTCCTCTCTCGTTTTCCCAGAGGCAGGTGCCATCATCGAAGGATCGCTTTTGCTGATATTCATTGATCTTGGCTTTGGTGCGGGTTTTGCTGTCCTGTACATCGGGTTGATCAAAAGCATTGACGCCAATCATGGCGCAGGCAACGGCTGTGGCCATTTCCCAGCGGAAGAATTCGGCGCCAAGATCAGCGTTATCGTGTATTGGCATGCACAGAACAGGGTGTCCGGCATTCTTCAGCTTTTCGGTGAAAGAGGCCAGCGTATTGGAACGGTGAAGGTAAACGAAAAGGCGGTCGTGGCTATAGGTTTCCGGCTCTGCCAAAGGCTCAATATCTACTGGAATGATGCCCTTGCCGGATTTTCCGGAGCTTTCGGCGATAAGCTGTTCCAGCCAGGAACCAAGCGAGTTGAGTTCGGGGTCGGCCAGAATGGTCAGTTTATCCCGGCCTTGCAAAGCGGCCTCACCCAGAACGGCACCCAAAACAAGCCCGGGGTTCCGCTGGGCTGTGGTTATTGGCGAACATTGATTTGCCATACCGGCAGCACGTTCCAATAGCAAGGCAGTGTCCATACCCAGCAAGGCAGCGGCTGTTAATCCATAAGCTATGAGAGCTGAATAGCGCCCGCCGACTTCAGGGTCAGCCAGGATGATGCTTCGGAATTTGCGGTCCTCGGCGATCTTTGATAAGCCGGAACCGGGATCGGTTACAGCCACAAAATGACGGGAGGCATCCACGCCCAGTGCCTGGACTGCCTGATCCCAGAAGAACTCCAGAAAAGCCATGACCTCGCTGGTGGAGCCTGATTTGCTGGCGACCACATACAGGGTATTTTGCAGATCAGAATTTTCAAGAGCTGTCTTGACCTGAGCGGGATCGGTGGAGTCAAGGATGGAAAGGGTAAGCCCTGGTTTATCATTGCCCGGTTGTGTGCCTCTGGTCAGAGCCAGCACCTCAGGAGCAAGAGAAGAACCGCCCATGCCGAGCAAAAGAACATGCGTGTAGCCACTTTCCTGGCAGTCATTTAGTAATTGCGCAAGCTGCAGAATGAGTTTACGGCTTTTGGTGGGGGCATCCAACCAGCCCAGCCTCTTGCGGATCTCAGCCTGGCCTTCGGCGTCATCTGTCCACAAGCTTGGATCGTGGGCATGAATGCGCTGGATAGTTTCTTTATCGGCCAGTTTCTGGATGCGCCTGGGGAGATTATTTGCGAATGGACCGAGTTCAACCTGGGCGCTCTGGGCGCGTTTGTCAATGGTATTCAATAGATCGGTGAAGGCATCAGCAAAAGCTTTGACGCCTTCCTGTTCAAGTTCATCAGTGACTTTGGTCAAAGAGATGCCAATGGCTTCGAGTGAATCGACAATGGCTTGCGATTCAGTTTCCTTGCCTTCCAGGGTGAGTGCGGCGCGGCCGTGGTCACGGAAAGCTGCCAATGTGGCGGGGGGCACGGTGTTGACCGTGTTGGCGGCAATCAGCTCGTCAACGTACAACACATCGCTGTATGCAGGGTTCTTGGTGCCGGTGGATGCCCAAAGCGGGCGCTGTTTGCGAGCTCCCTGGCGTTCCAGTTCCATGAAGCGGGGTGCAGCGAACTTTTCCAGATAGAGGGCAAAGGCCAGCCGCGAATTTGCCAGGGCAGCTTTGCCCATCAGGCTTTTGGCTTGACTGGTACCAATCGAATCAAGAGTTTTGTCGATCTTTGTGTCCAGACGGGAGACAAAGAAAGAAGCCACAGAAGCAATGCGATCAACAGGCAGACCGGCGGTCAGGCGTTCTTCAAGGCCGGCCAGATAAGCCTGGATCACTTCGTCATAGCGGTTCAATGAAAAAATGAGGGTAACATTGACATTGATCCCGGCGGCAATGGTTTTGGTGATGGCGGGCAAGCCAGCGCGAGTTGCCGGTATCTTGATCATCAGATTGGGGCGGTTGACAGTAGCCCATAGCCACTGGGCTTGTTCGATTGTTGCCTGGGTATCGTGGGCAAGGAAGGGTGAAACCTCCAGGCTGACGTACCCATCGCCGGCATTCGACTGCGTGTAGAGAGGACTGAAAAGATCGGCTGCAGCACGGATATCCTCAATGGCCAGTTCAAAAAAAATCATCTCAGGCGAAAGGCCGCTCCATGCCATGGGTTTGATGGCTTCGTCGTAATCCGCAGACTGGGCAATGGCATTGTTGAAAATGCTGGGGTTTGAGGTTATGCCGCGAATATCTCCATTTTGGATCATGGCAGCCAATTCGCCATTCTCCAAAAGACGTCTTTCAATATTGTCGTACCAGATGGACTGCTTGAGTTGGTGTAATTCATGGATCGGGTTCATGATTTTGCTCTTTCTTTGATAATTGGCTTATTGATGTGGAGCGATTAAAGCCAGAAAGGGATGGGCGTTTTAGCCCATCCCTTTGATTTTTGTCGAATCAGCCTTCCCCGCTTTCAAGCCGTTTGAACTTTTTTACTCGACGCACATGGTTTTCGAGGCCATCAGGTTCAGCACGCAGATAGGCCTTGACAATTTCTTTTGCCAGCTCCCGTCCGATGACCAGGCCGCCCATACAAAGGGCATTGATCTCGTCGTGTTCAACGCCCTGGCGGGCAGAATAGGTATCATGACAAAGGCCTGCATAAACACCCTTGATCTTGTTAGCGGAGATGCAGATGCCGATGCCAGAGCCGCACATCAGGACAGCCCGATCGGCCTTGCCAGCGAGCAGCAATTCGCTGGCTTTGGCAGCATAATCGGGATAGTCTACCGGCTCATATTCAGAAATACCAAGATCAATAGCTTCATGGCCGGTTTCCCGGATCGCTTCAAATACAGCGTCCCGCAGCGGATAACCGCCATGGTCACAACCAACAACGATTTTCATGACATTTACCCTTCTGGCAGTCAGTCTGACAACAGCTCTTTAGCCTGCTGCACAACGTTCTCAACAGTGAAACCGAATTCTTTGGCCAGTACTTTCTCGGGGGCTGAGGCGCCATACCGGTCAAGTGCAATTATCCTGCCTTCGAGACCAATCCAGCGATCCCAACCGAGGGAGATACCCGCTTCAACCGCGAGGCGTTTGGTTATTGATTTGGGCAGCACACTTTCCTGATAGGCTTTGTCTTGTTGAGCGAAGAGTTCCCAGGAAGGGAATGAGACCAGGCGAACATTGGTACCCTCGGCAGCCAGTTGTTCCCCGGCTGCAACGATGAGGGCGACTTCCGATCCGGTGGCAATCAGGATTAAATCGGGTGTGCTGCTGCCGAAGTCCTTAAGCACGTATGCACCTTTATGCAAGCCACGGGCAGATTGATAGGTTTCGCGGTCCAATGTAGGCAGATTTTGACGGGAGAGAGCCAGTAGCGTGGGGCTGGTTTTGCTTTGGATGGCATGTTTCCATGCTTCCACGGTTTCGTTGGCGTCAGCTGGTCGAATGACGGTCAGATTGGGAATGGCGCGCAAGGCTGCCAGGTGTTCCACCGGTTGGTGGGTGGGGCCATCCTCACCCAGAAAGATGCTGTCGTGAGTCATCACCCATATGCTGGGGAGGTGGGACAGGGCCGAGATGCGAATGGCGGGGCGCATATAATCGGTGAAAACCATGAAGGTGGCACCATAGGGAATGATGCCCTGATGGTAAGCCATGCCGTTGACAATGGCTCCCATGCCATGTTCGCGTACACCAAAGCGCATGTTGCGGCCTTCCGGTGTGGCGGCCTGAAAATCAGGGCTGCCAGAGATCAAGGTGTTATTGGATGGCGCCAGATCAGCAGAGCCGCCCATCAAAGCCGGCAGTTTTATTGCCAGCGCATTGATGGTCTTTCCTGAGGATGAGCGCGTCGCCATTCCCTTGGGGTCGGCGGGGAAAACAGGCAGATCATCTTCCCAATCCTGGGGCAATTCACCGGCAAGCTGTGATTTCATTTGGGCGGCTTCGGCAGGGAATGCAGATTGATAAGAAGCCAGGGTTGTATTCCAATCCTGTTCTAGTTCAGCGCCGCGTGTCACTGATTGGCGGAAGTGCTGCAAGACATCATCTGGCACAAAGAAACGAGGTTCCAGCGGCCAGCCGAGATTTTCTTTGGCTCCATTCAGTTCTTTTTCTCCAGGGGGCTGGCCGTGTGCCTCGGGTGTGTCCTGGCGGGTGGGCAGGCCATAACCAATATGGGTGCGGCAGACGATGAGAGATGGCCTGGGGTCCTGTTTTGCGGCCTGGATGGCGGCATCTATGGCGGCCACATCATTTCCATCGGCTACTTTCTGGACATGCCAGCCATAGGATTCAAAGCGGGCGGCGCGATCTTCTGTGAAGGCAATATCGGTAGAGCCGTCAATAGAAATGCGATTATCGTCATAGAGATAGATGAGCTTACCCAATTGGAGGTGCCCGGCCAGGGATGCGGCTTCAGATGCAACACCTTCCATCAAATCGCCATCGGTAACAATGGCATAGACATGGTGATCAATGACGGAGTGACCAGGGCGATTGAAATGAGCTGCCAGATGGGCTTCGGCGATGGCCATGCCCACGCCATTGGCAAAACCCTGGCCCAATGGGCCGGTGGTTGTTTCCACGCCCGGAGTCAATCCATATTCGGGATGGCCGGGGGTCAGGCTGTCCCATTGACGGAATCTTTTGAGTTCGTCCAGAGGGAGGTCAAAGCCGGTAAGATACAGAAGGCTGTACAGCATGGCAGAGCCATGACCACCGGAAAGGATAAACCGGTCGCGGTTTGACCATTTTGGATTGGAAGGATTGAAACGCAAGTGCCTGGTCCAGATGGTGTAAGCCATGGCGGCGGTGCCCATCGGTAATCCAGGATGGCCGGAATTGGCCTGTTCAACGGCGTCAGCAGATAAAAATCGAATTGCATTGATTGCTTTTTCTTGCAGTTGTTGATCGTTTGGCATAAGTTTTTCCCTCAAAATTTTTAAGACAATTTTACCATGTGGGGCTGTGTATTGAAGGAGGTGATTTATAATTTGGTAGGCAAATTCAAATATTGGTGTATTTCAGTTAGGGGATACGAAAGGAAAATAATCAAAATGATTGGGAAATTTAAGCTGGATGCAAATACGGCACTATTGGTGGTGATCGACCTTCAGGAAAAGTTGCTGGCAGCCATGCCAGAGAATGCCATTGTGCGCATGGAGAAAGTTGTAGAGACTTTGTGGGATGGAGCTGTTGTTCTGGGCATTCCAATTCTTGTTACAGAGCAATATCCCAAAGGACTCGGCGGGACACTTCCATCTTTGGAAGAAAGGGCTGCGCAGGCTGGAATTGTAAAAATCAGCAAGATGGCTTTCAGTTGTTGTGCGGAGAATGAATTCAACACAGAACTTGAAAAGGCAGGGCGCAAGAAGGTGATCTTGTGCGGGCAGGAGAGCCATGTTTGTGTTTTGCAAACCGCTCTGGATTTGCTGGAGAAAGGGTATGAGGTATTCGTGGCGGCAGATGCGGTTTGCAGCCGGGATGCGTTTCATAGCCAGCTTGCTCTGGAGGAGATGCGCCAGGCGGGCTGCGTGGTAGAGCCAGTGGAATCCCTGCTTTTCAAGATGCTGGGAAAGGCAGGAACGGAACAGTTTAAGGCAATTGCGAGGTTGATTAAATAAACCACAGATCAACTGGAAAGGGTTGATCTGTGAGTAGAGCGGGCGACGAGATTCGAACTCGCGAATGTTAGCTTGGGAAGCTAATGCCTTACCACTTGGCTACGCCCGCTTTTTGATTGGCGGAATTATACCAATAATCCATGGAAACCTCAATCATTTATTGAATTTTAATCTCGTTTGGAATATGAAACGGAAACGGAATTCATGTGTATAATATTATGCGTGGCGATTATGCCAGCGTGATGGTATAATTCGGCGGAAAAATTGCCCGTTAACAACGCGTCCTGGGCAGACACAGGAGTACACTCTGGCTTTTAACCCTTTCAACTGGCTCTTGGGCCTTTTTTCTCTGGATATCGGCATTGACCTGGGGACAGCAAATACCCTGGTCAATGTGCGAGGCAAGGGGATTGTGATCAATGAACCTTCATGGGTGGCCATTGACAAGCGGTCGCGTAAGCCGCTGGCCATTGGCTCTCAGGCCAAGGAGATGGTCGGCCGTACGCCAGCCAATGTCATTGCCGTGAGACCTTTGCGCGACGGAGTGATCTCGGAATTTGAGATCACTAAAGCAATGTTGGAGTATTTTATTGTAAAGGCTCATCAGCAAACGATCGTGCCGATGCCAAAACCCAGAGTTGTGGTTGGCATTCCTTCCGGGGCTACAGAGGTGGAACGGAGGGCGGTCTATGATGCCGCCATGGCGGCTGGCGCTCGAGAAGCTTTTCTGATCGAGGAGCCGCGGGCGGCAGCGCTGGGCGCAGGCTTGCCCATCTCTGAGGTGCGCGGCACAATGGTAGTTGACATCGGGGGCGGAACGACGGAAGTGGCAGTCATGTCAATGGGCGGGATCGTGGTTTCACGTTCGCTGCGGGTGGCTGGTGATGAATTAGATCAGGATATTTTGACTTATATCCGCAACAAGTACAATCTTCTGATCGGTGAACGCATGGCTGAACAAATCAAGATAACGATTGGATCAGCTTACCCATTGCAGACGGAAAAAACGATGGTAGCTCGAGGACGAAACCTTGTATCGGGTTTGCCAGACGCCGTGGAAGTGTCGAGCGTGGAAATCCGTGAGGCTGTGTCCTCATCGGTGCAGGTTATTATTGAAACCATCAAAGATGCAATGGATGAATCTCCACCCGAAATCGTTTCCGATTTGATCGACTCTGGCATTTGTTTGGCTGGCGGAGGTTCCCAGTTGCTGGGTTTAGTCGACCGCCTTTCAGATGATTTGAACTTGCGTGTATGGGTTGCGGAAGATCCTATGACCTGTGTGGCACGCGGCGCCGGAATGGTACTGGAAGACCTGGATTATTACCAACAGTTCCTGGTTGGGTTGGAACGCAAAAGGACCCTATGATGACTGAATCCCCAGAGCCATTGGCGAGGTTCATTTTCCTTCATCGTACGAGTTGATATGAATAATCGGGCACCTCGCAACTGGCAGACAGGGTTTTTACTGCTCGTTGTTATTGGTTTGTTATTGCTGGCGGCGAGCGGTTATTTGGGTTCCATGATGAAAACAACCCTTGGACCAGTCATTGGTGTGCAGCGTTGGCTGCAAAGCCGATATGTGGCGGTTTATGATTTCCTGACCGTACCCAGAGATGTGGCCAGTTTACGGCTGCGCAATATTGAACTGGAGAATGAAGCTGCGCAATTGCAAACCCAGGTTGTGCAATTGCAGCAGCAATTGCGCGAGGCACAACTACTGTACGCTTTGTTGGATTTTGCCCGGGCACGTCCGGAGAACCAATATGTGGCTGCAGGAGTGGTTGGGCGAGACCCCAGTCCCTTTTTACATTATGTTATCATTGATCATGGCTCGGATGACGGGATTCGTTACGGTATGCCTGTTGTCACCGAACAAGGCTTGGTTGGCCGGATCGATGCCGTAACGGCTGGTGCAGCCCGGGTACAATTGATTACTGATGCCCGCGCGGCAGTGAATGTGAATTTAAAGAATTCCCAAACTGACGCCTTGTTATCGGGTTCAATAACCGGGGATCTGTCATTGGAAATGATCCCGCAAGATGTCGTCTTGCAGCCAGGTGATCTGGTGTTAACCTCTGGTCTGGGTGCAAACTACCCATCAGATATCATGGTGGGGCAGCTGACCGGTGTGCGTAAGCGAGAGACTGATCTTTTCCAATCCGCCTCTGTGCAGCCAGCGGTTGATTTTTCCTCACTGCGGGCAGTGCTGGTTATTACAAATTTTCGGCCTGTTGATATTGGCCCATTGATCCCCTCCCCGGCACAGTAAGATAAGCGATTATGGATAAGCTTTTAGCAATTCCAGTGATTCTTGTATTGGTAATGCTCCAAATTGGCATTTTTGGCAATTTGACACTTTTGCACGGGTCACCAGATATTGTTTTGGTGGCTGTCATTGTCTGGGCATTAAATGAACGCGTAGAGTCGGGTTGGAGTTGGGGGATTGTGGCTGGATTGATGGTTGGTTTTATTTCTGCGCATCCATTGGTTGCAATTCTGGCAGGCTATCTTGCTGTTACGGGTTTTGCGAGGTATTTGCATAAGCGGGTGTGGCAGGCACCTATCCTGGCAGTGCTAGTCACCACGCTGTTTGGAACGTTGGTCATGGCAGCAATTGCAATGATTGATCTGCAATTGAAAGGCTCCGGTTTTTCAATCGATGATGCGATTTTTCAAATTGTGCTGCCTAGTGTATTAATGAATTTACTGTTTGCTTTGCCCATCCATATTCTGTTTCTGGATTTTGTGGATTGGGTCTACCCATTAAAGGATGAAGTATGAACGGAGAAAAAACACTCCATCAGAATTATGAAGGTTGGCGACTATGGATCGTAATGGGGCTAGGCGTCCTTGTTTTTATGTATTTCATTGCCAATCTGTTTGATTTGCAAATTGTTCGCGGTGAAGTGTATCTGGCGCGGGCAGAGGAAAACCGGATTACCAATGTAAACATCCCCACACAGCGCGGGGTTATTTATGACCGTAATGGATTTGTGCTGGCCCGAAACGTAGCTTCTTTCAATGTGGTCATTACCCCTGCCAGCCTGCCCGCAGATGCAGGAGATATTCAAAAAATCTACCGCGAACTCTCATTGCTGGTTGGTGTACCGGTCAACAACGGCGACTTGAACGACGAGACAACAGTCAGGTTATTTAAACCCTGCGATACGGAATTGGGGATAACGCAGATCGTGTATATTCAGGACACAAATGCGCCCTACGAGGCTGTGCCGATAGCTTGTGATGTTGAGCAAGAGATTGCCATGCGGGTGAGGGAGAAAGCAAGTGATTGGCCGGGGGTAACAGTGGAAGTTGCTTCGGTGCGGGATTATCCAACGGGTGAATTGACATCCGAGGTGATTGGCTTTTTGGGGCCGATCCCGGCTTTACTGGAGCAAGAATATCGTTCACTCGGTTTTGTGCCGAATCGCGACAAGGTAGGCTATGCAGGTGTGGAATTTACCTTGCAGGAAATGTTGGGTGGCAAGAACGGGTTGCGCGTAGTCGAAGTAGACGTGGCAGGAAAAGAGCTGCGTGACCTCGAGGCGCCAATCGAGGCTGAGGCAGGCAACAACATCGAGCTGACAATTGATACTCGCTTGCAGGCAGTTGCAAAGAATGCTGTTAAGAAGCACCTAAAAGGATGGAATGACTGGCTGGGTGCAGAGGAAATGAGCTCGGCAGTGGCTATTGCCATGAACCCAAAAACCGGCGAGATCCTAGCCATGGTGTCTCATCCCAGCTATGAGAATAACCGTATGGCGCGGGTGATCCCGGCTTATTATTATGAACAATTGACGCGCGACCAGAAGCGGCCATTGTTGAATCACGCCATTTCGGCCGAACATCCGCCAGGGTCAGTATATAAAATGGCGGCATGGCTGGGCGTGATCAACGAGGGGATCGTGCCACTGGAAAAGGAACTTTCGTGTCCGCCGGAAGGTAAAATCATCATTACCCAGAAATTCACCCCCAATGACCCTGGAACGCCGCGAGAATATGTGTGTTGGGAAGATTATGGGCATGGCATGGTGGATGCGGTGGAGGCAATAGCATTCTCTTGCGACGTGTATTTTTACAAAGTCAGCGGTGGGTTCCAGGACGAAGTCCCCAGGGGCCTGGGTGTTTGGCTGATGGCAGATTATGCCAGAGCTTTGGGGTATGGTGCAGTGACTGGGGTTGAACTGCCAGGAGAGTCAAAGGGCCTTGTGCCAGACCCAACCTGGAAACGGATCAATGTAGGTGAAAACTGGTCCACCGGAGACACATATATTGCCTCGATGGGACAGGGCTATGTTCTTTCTACGCCGCTGCAAGTATTGACGTCTTTTGCCATTCTGGCCAATGACGGGAAATTCATGCGGCCGACATTGGTGCGTCAGGTTTTGGATTCGGAAAACAACGTGATAAAACCTTTCACACCCGAACTGGTGTGGGACATTACCAAAGATCCGCTAATTAATGTTTATGATGAAGCTAATATTCCAACTGGCGAAATGAAGGTGGTTGAGCCCTGGGTTATTGAAAAGGCAAAGGAAGGCATGCGGTTGGTGGTTACCAAAACCGATCCGCCATCCGGAACAGCCTCCAAGGAGTTTGTTGGTGCGACAATCCAGACTGCCGGCAAGACTGGAACAGCGGAATATTGCGATAATGTTGCCCAGGAAAAAGGGCGATGCCAATTCGGGGCCTGGCCTGCTCATGCCTGGTATGTGGGGTATGCCCCATATGACGATCCTGAAATTGCGGTGGTGGTATTTGTTTATAACGGCAAAGAAGGGTCAAGTGTTGCTGCGCCGATCGTTCGCGAGATCCTGGAAGGGTATTTTGAATTCAAGACGATCGATACAGCAGTATCCGGGCAGTAAAAAAATAGGACAACCCTGCTATAATTGGCATTGTTGTTATCAACTGAGAGGCTCATGTTAAGTAACCGTATGGTGGATGATCAAAAGACATCTTTGCAAATAAAAGGCATCCGTGATGGGTTATTGATCACACTGGGTGAAGGCGCCTGGCCTGAAGTGTCACAGAAACTGTTGGAGCAAATTCAGCAGCGGTCCGGCTTTTTTCAGGGGGCACGTGTAGCTCTGGATGTGGGTAATCAAATTTTGCATGCTGCTGAAATGGGCATCCTGAGAGACAAATTGTCAGACAGCGGCATTGCCCTTTGGGCGGTGATCAGCAATTCACCCACAACAGAGCGTACCTCGCAGATGTTGGGATTGGCGACGCGCATATCGACCCCCAGCCCGGAGCGGGTGATTCGCAGCCAAAGTACTTCCCTTTCTGGTGACAATGCCATGCTGGTCAAGCGGACGATGCGCTCCGGTTTTAAAGTTTCATCAGCCGGTCATGTGATTGTGATCGGCGATGTGAATCCGGGTGCTGAAATCAGCGCTGGAGGAAACGTCGTCGTTTGGGGAAGACTACGCGGCGCGGTGCATGCCGGGACAGAAGATACAAAAGATGCAGTGATCTGTGCGCTCGAAATGTCTCCAACCCAGATCAGGATCGGGGATGTGATTGGTGAAGTGCCTGCGAGATCGCAGGAGCGTGTTCTGCCTGAGATCGCTTTTGTTCAGGGTGGACAGATAATCATTCAAGAGTGGCAGCATAAAGAGAGAGGACAATGACAGCAACGATCATTACCATTACTTCGGGAAAAGGCGGCGTTGGGAAGACTACGACGACTGCCAATGTGGCGATTGCTCTGGCGGAACTGGGAGAAAAGGTGGTTTGCATTGATGGCGACATCGGTTTGCGAAACCTGGATGTTGTGATGGGCCTGGAAAACCGGATTGTGTATGATCTGGTGGATGTGATTGAAGGTCGATGCCGGTTGCGGCAGGCGATGATACGGGATAAACGTATGCCGGAACTGCATCTCATACCAGCTGCCCAAACACGTGATAAATCCTCTGTTTCTCCCAGTGACATGGTGCGTATTTGTGATCAATTGCGGGATGAGTTCGATTGGGTCTTAATTGACTCACCGGCTGGCATTGAACGAGGTTTTCGGAATGCCATTGCACCTGCTGACATGATCCTGGTGGTTACGAATCCAGAAGTATCCGCAGTTCGAGATGCTGACCGTATCATCGGGCTGGTGGAGGCTGAGGAAAAGGGTCCGGCTAAACTGGTGATCAACCGGATCAACCCGGAACTGGTGAAGCGGGGAGACATGTTGACCGCAGAGGATGTCGTTGAACTACTTGCCATTCAACTGATAGGTATTGTGCCAGAAGATGATTCGGTGGTGGTCAGTACGAACCGCGGTCAGCCAGTCGTCATGGGGCCTACTTCAAAGGCTGGGCAGGCGTTTCGGAACATTGCACTGCGTTTGAAGGGGCAGGAAGTTCCGTTCCAAAATCTGGAGGAAAAGAAGGATATTTTCCAGAAATTGTCGAGCATGCTGCGCTCGGGAGGAGACTGACATGGCTGGCTGGCGATCCAAGGGTGGCAGAAGCGCAAATGCAGCAAAAGAGCGTTTGAAATTGGTGTTGATCCATGATCGCACTGATCTAACGCCGACAGCCGTGGAGCAGATGAAGAACGAGCTCATAGAGGTGATCTCCCGCTATATTGCCATCGATCCTGAAGCTGTGAGGATCGCCGTCAATCAAGAGGGAAGGGAACAGCGCCTGGTTGCAGACATCCCATTAAAGTCTACAGCCCGGCCTAAAATTGGATAAACATAGGAATGAAACGGGAATTATGGCGGCATTTTGATTTTTGGCTGTTTGGAAGTGTCGTCTTTTTGAATGTTTTTGGGGTGATCATGCTCAGGTCGGCCATTGCGGGAAACGCAGTTTTGGCAGGCCATGTGCAGCGGCAGATCATTTATGATGTGATTGGACTGGGAGTTATTATTGCGCTGGCAATGATCGATTATCATTACTGGGCATCTCTCAGCCAGATCATGTATATTTTTACATTCCTGTTTCTGGCAGTGGTTTTTGTGCTTGGCGCAGTTGCATTTGGTTCGGTGCGCTGGATTGAAACCGGGCTGTTCAACATTCAGCCGTCTGAGCTGGCAAAAATTGTCATCATCCTGGTTCTGGCGAATTATTTCCATACCCATCAAGGTCGCCTGCATGATTGGCGCTGGGTTGCTGAGAGCCTGTTGTTGACTCTGGGTTTGGTCGCCTGGATCATTTTGCAACCCAACCTGAGCATGTCGATTGTGATCTTTGTGCTTTGGTTTTCACTGATCTGGTTAAGTGGACTGCCGGTCAAATATCTGGCCTGGTTCGCCTTGGGCGGCATGGTTGCGCCGGTGGCGTTATTCCCCTTTCTGGAAGGATACCAAAAGCAACGCATTATTACGTTTCTATTTCCCGACCCGAATGCCAGTTATGGCAATACGTACAATGTGGAGCAAGCCTTGATCTCGATTGGATCGGGTGGTTGGTTTGGACAGGGGTATGGGCACAGCTCTCAAGTACAGCTGCGTTTTTTGAAGGTGCGCCATACCGATTTCATTTTTTCAGCGATGTCAGCGGAATTTGGGTTTGTTGGTGCGGTATTGATCCTGGCCTTGATTGGGTTTGTGATCTATCGGTGTTTCCGGGCCGCTCGGTTGGCAAGCGATTTGTATGGTTCTTTAATCGCATACGGTGTAGGCGTGCTTCTGCTTTTCCAGACGGTGGTCAATGTGGGTGTTAATTTGAACCTGATCCCAGTGACCGGGTTGACACTTCCTTTTATCAGTTATGGGGGCAGCTCAGTGATCTCCCTGGCTTTGGGTTTGGGCCTGGTGGAAAGTGTGATTGCGCGCCACAAGAAACTTGAATTTTAATATGGAGCCTCATTCATGCATGAACTAAAACAGCCAGCAAGAGTACGTTTTGCACCTTCTCCGACCGGGCACATGCATCTTGGCAGCGCCCGGACGGCTTTGTATGACTACTTGATCGCAAAGCAGACCGGGGGGCAGTTCATTGTGCGCATTGAAGACACGGACAGCAAGCGGTTCGTGGAGGGTGCCGAAGAAGAATTGCTGGCGGGTCTTCGCTGGCTTGGTTTGAACTGGGATGAAGGCACAGATATTGGCGGGCCTTATGGCCCATACCGGCAATCGGAGCGGAAGGAAGTGTATGCCGAGTATGCTCGCTGGCTTGTGGAAAACGGGCATGCTTATTATTGTTTTTGCACACCAGAACGATTGGCAAAGGTGCGTGAAGATCAACAAGCCCGTAAAGAGGACGCACACTATGACGGCACCTGCCGCGATTTGTCTTTGAAAGAGGCTGATAGCAGGATTGCGGCAGGGCAAGCGCATGTTGTGCGATTCAAGACACCACGTGAAGGTGCTACCACGGTCTGTGACCTGCGGCGGGGTGAGATTACAGTCGAGAACAGCAAAATCGATGATTATATTTTGGTGAAATCTGATGGACTGGCGTTGTATCATCTGGCGGCGATGGTGGATGATCATTTGATGCAGATCACGCATGTGGTGCGCGGGGCTGAATGGCTGCCTACTTTTCCGCTGCACGGCCTGATCTACCGGGCTTTTGGCTGGCAGGAACCTCAATTTGTACATCTGTCTGTGTTTCTGAAGCCTTCGGGAAAGGGCAAAATGAGCAAGCGCGAGGCCGGTGAGTTGATGAAAGACGGCCGCTCAATTTTCATCAAAGATCTTGAGGAATTAGGATACTTGCCAGAAGCGGTGGTCAATTGGATCGCATTGATGGGTTGGAGCTATGACGATCACACTGAGTTTTTTAGCCTGCAAGATTTGGTGGAAAAATTTTCGTTGGACAAAATCAATCCTTCTCCGGCCGCCATCAATTTTACCAAGCTGGATCATTTTAATGGGTTGCATATTCGCAGCCTGGAATTGGCTGAACTGGCCAGACGGATCAAGCCATTTATTGTCAAAGCTGGATATGCAGCGGAAGATAGTCTGTTGTTGAAAATTGCACCATTGGTACAGGAACGCTTACAGACCCTGGATGAAGTTGTGGAGAAGGCGGAGTTCTTTTTCAAAGACGAAGTTATTCCGGTAACCGAAGAGTTGATTGGCAAAAATTTGACTGCCAGCGAATCAGCCAGGGTGCTGGAAGCGGCACTGGAAATTGTTGAATCCTTGCCAACGTTTGACGTGGCCATGATTGAAGAACCGATGCGCGGCCTGGTGGAGACGCTGGGCTGGAAAGCCGGGCAAGTGTTCGGCGTGCTGCGTGTAGCCATTACCGGCCAGCAGGTCAGCCCGCCATTGTTTGAAAGCATGGAAATCATTGGTAAAGACGTTTGTGTTGTGCGTATTAAAAAAGGAATTGAGCTGTTGCGAGGGCTGGAAAAGTAATTCATTCGCTGCGCGGATATGATTTGTTTTGGGTAAAACTGGACAAATTAAAATCAGCGTGGTAAAATCTTTGAGCCGTTGGGGATTCGTCTAATGGTAGGACAGCGGACTCTGAATTCGTATGTGGAGGTTCGAATCCTTCATCCCCAGCCAAACCCCTTCTGAGTAATCAGGAGGGGTTTTTTGTTATCCGGGTTTCAGCCGATGAGCATCCAGAACATTGGGTAAATTTTCAATACGGGTAAGAATCATGGAGAGCTGGGCAATATCGCGCACCTCAAGGGTCATGTTGATGGTGGCAATATTGTGGGCGACTTTCTGGTTGTTGGTGAGGATGTTGATACCCTCGTTGTAGAGGATGTTATAAATGTCCCACATTAACCCCTGGCGATCATAAGCTTTGATCTCCATCGATACCGGGAAGGTTTTTTGGGGTTCGCCCCAGGAGACCTTGATGATTCTCTCGCGATCCTTGCTATCCATTCGAAGAATGTTGGGACAATCGCGGCGGTGAACGGTTGCCCCCCGGCCGCGGGTGATGTAGCCCACAATTTCGTCGCCAGGAAGTGGATTGCAGCAACGGGCAAAGCTGGTTAAAAGGCCTTTCAGGCCAAGTACATTCACTGCATTCTTGTCCGGCTTGGTGCTGGCCGGGCTGGTTTTGATCTCCGGGAGGCTGGTTTGTGCATCTTCTTCAAGTTCGCTTAGTTTGTTGATGATGCGCTTGATGGAGATATCACCGCAGCCAACGGCTGCATACAGGTCTTCTGCTGTGCGCAGTTCAAAATAGGATGCCAATTTGTCCAGGTTGACATCCCCCATGTCCAGGCGAGCCAATTCTTTTTCGAGGGCGGCTTTGCCTGTGGTTACGTTGATCTCTCTGTCCTGGCGTTTGAACCACTGGCGGATCTTGGAACGGGCGCGTTGTGTATGTACCAGTCCAAGATTGGTGTTCAACCAGTCCCGACTGGGGCCGCCTTGTTTGGCGGTGAGGATTTCCACCATGTCGCCGGTTTTCAAGTTGTAATCCAGGCTGACGAGTTTGCTGTTAATCTTGGCGCCGCGGCAACGGTTGCCGATCTCGGTGTGGACGTGGTATGCAAAATCTATGGGGGTTGAACCCGCCGGAAGGTCAATGATGTCACCGCGGGGTGTAAAGACATAGACGCGATCTTCAAACACATCACTTTTCATGCCATCCACAAATTCTTCGGCGTCTTCAACGTCCCGCCGCCAGTCCATCAATTTGCGAAAATAATTGATGCGTTGTTCGTAGATCTCATCGCGCCGGCCTTTTTCTTTATAGCGCCAATGGGCGGCAATGCCATACTCGGCATCCTGGTGCATTTCCAGCGTGCGGATTTGCACTTCGAGTGGTTTACTGTCATCATAGAAAACAGCAGTGTGGAGGGAGCGGTAAAAATTATCCTTCGGCGCCGCAATGTAATCATCAAATTCATGAGGGATGGGCCGCCAGTGAGTGTGGATCACACCGAGGGCCATGTAACAGGTGGGAACGTCCTTGACGATCAGACGCACAGCGCGCAGGTCTCGTACCATTTCAAAGGGTTCGTCTTTGTCAACCATTTTTCGGTAGATGGAGTAGATGTGTTTAGGTCTGCCAGTGATCTCGACGTCAATCTGTGACTGGCGCATCACTGTTTGCAGATGAGCGGTGATGTTATTAATCTCGTCTTCTCTGCCGATTTGCATCTCGGAGAGTTTTTCGGCGATTTTCTTGAATTCTTCGGGCTGAACATAACGAAAAGAGAGGTCTTCAAGTTCCCATTTGATGCGCCAGATGCCCAGACGGTTCGCCAGGGGAGCAAAGATATCCAGGGTTTCCTGGGCTATGCGTTTTTGTTTGTGCTCTGGCACATAGCTTAGGGTGCGCATGTTGTGTAATCGGTCGGCGAGTTTGATCAAAACAATGCGGACATCATCCCCCATGGCCATCAACGTCTTGCGCAGGGTTTCTTTTTTCAGGTCTGCGCGGCTGGAACGGAGACCTTTATCAGCATATAAATTTTCGATCTCGGCCTGGTTATCAAAAAAATCAGGTTCTGTTTCTTCCTGGTCAGGTTCACCTTGATGAACATCATCCCTGGCCACGCGGGGGAGATTGGAAAGCTTTGTTACACCGTCCACCAGTTTGGCAACTTCTTCGCTGAATTCATTGGTCAGGTCTTGCAGGGTAGTGGGAGTGTCTTCTACAGTGTCATGCAGCAAGCCGGCAACAATGATCACGGGTGGAACGTTCAGCTCGGCCAGGATGTTGGCAACAGCTACGCAGTGCGTGATGTATGGTTGACCGGATGCCCGTTTTTGTCCTTCATGCGCCCGGGATGCGAATTCATAGGCGCGCGAAATCATTTCACGGTCGATACCGCTATATTCTGAAGGAAGGTTTTCCATTAAAGTTTCAAATTTCATGCCTGTGTCCTTGCATTTTGCGTTTCATGCATGGGATGGTTGATCGCGTCCACCTACACCAACTTGAAGACATTTGATGCGAAAAAATGTCTTCAAGTTGGTGGGAAGCCATAGCACTAGTATAACCTTGCCCAATGAATTTATTCAAGGAATCGAGGTTGAAAGCAATGATTACTTCAGTTTTTCTTCGGTTTCGAATTTTCGGTAGGGCGAAAGATATGACAAGGTATCATCATCTTCCGGCGCTGGGCTGGCAATGATGGAGCGGGTGATCAATTCTGCCAATCCTGGACCAAGCATGAGCCCTTGACCGCACATGCCCACCGCCAAAAAAAGGCCTGGAACTTCATTGGACCATCCGACGATTGGAAATCCATCGGGAGTCATCGGATATAATCCTCGCCAGGTGCGGCGGACGCGAATATTCGTTAGGCGGGGAATCAGATTGATCAAACGCTGGGCGGCGAGGGGCAGGAATTCGGAAGTCTCGCGTTGGTCAAAGCCCCAGATATTGGGCGATGGTGTTAAACAAAAAATGATCTGGCCGGTACTGTGCTGGTAAAAATAGAAGTTGGATGATGCCGCCACAGGGCGGATGTCAACGATCATTGGCCCGAGGAATTTGGCCACGGGCTCGGTGATGCCTGCTTCGTGAGAATCAGGCCGAACCTGGATAGACATCCCGGCCTGACTGGAAAGGCCAGCAGCCCATGCACCGGCAGCATTGATCACAATCCTGGTCTGGTATGCCCCGCGAGTGGTATGCAGACCGGTTATTTGGCCATGGTGGACGTCGATAGAGGTAACCTGTTCGTCGAATTGAAAGCAAGCTCCCAAGCGGCAGGCGTGTTGATAACAGGCATGGAGAAAGAGAAGCGGAGAACAGCTCCCGTCCTCCGGTGAAAAGGTGCCGCCCAATAGATGCCTGGGGTTGAGGTCAGGAACAGCCTGGAGCAGGGAATGGTGGTCAAGCCAGTCAATATTGAGACCGAGTTGTTTTTGCCTGGAAAGCAGAGTCTTCAGTGTTTGTTCATCTTCGGGTTGATAAGCTACGAAGCAATATCCTCCTTGCTGCCATTCAATATCATCGCCATAAATATCCTGCCAGGTGCGCATGATCTTCAGGCTGCGCAGGCAAATGCGTATCTTTGCTTTGTCGGAATGGGTGGCGCGCACACCACCAATGGCTTTCTTGTTCGAGCCCTGGCCGACGCTGGACAGTTGGTCAAGCACCAGGGTCTTTACACCTGCGGCGGATAGAGAAAGCGCGAGTGGGGTGCCTATTGATCCAGCGCCAATAATAATAACGTCATATGATTTGGATGAAAAATTATTCACTTTGGCACCCTTCATCAACCCCGGCCAGGATGTGCAAGGGGACTTCAGTAAAGAGAGGACGTTTGGTAGAAGGAGTAACATCGTCAGAAGAGATGCCTTCCTCCCGGAACAGGCGTTCAATGAGCGATGCGCAGGTTTTCCCACCACAGGCCCCCATGCCTGTTCTGGAAACTGTCTTGATCTCATTGACATCCCGATAACCTGCCTGGATGAGGCTGCGTAATTCGCCTGCTGTGACCCGCTCACAGCGACAAACAATGGTCTCATCTGCCAGCGGGGAAATCCCGAATGGCGAATTTTCTGGTTGGGCAGGATCTTGGATGCGTATACCAGCAATACGGACAGCGTATTCGGCAGGCGCCTGGACGCGCAGGATGCAGGTGCGATCATTCGTGGAGTTTTGCACGATCTTCACCACAGGATTTTTACCAAGTACATTTCCTTCCATGTCCAGGGTTGTCACAGCTTTCTGTGAAAATACAAGATCAGGAGTGCATTCAAAAGGAATGGAAACGATGGGATTTTCAGGGTCTTTTCGAAAGTCAACAAGGGTGATCGCCAGACCGGGACAACCAGCTACGCATTTTTCACAGCGGATGCAGCTCGCCGCATTGGCTTGAAAATGTGGAATGGAACGGATATCGTCAGTTTGTAAAGCAATCAGGTTTTGGGGGCAAAGTGTGGTGCAGGGGTCACAGGGGATTTCCTGAGTGCAATGCAAGATGGGCAGCACACCTGACCGGATTACAGGCAGGCGTTCTGGGTATAGTTTGCCAGGCCGGGATTTGAGAATGTCTGCCATGATCTGCCAATCCTCTGGGATGGACTGGTTTGTTGCCTTGAGAAAGCGGGCGATCTCCTGGCCCTTGATGCGGCCAGAGAAAATCGCAGCAGAAGCCTCGGCTATCTCTTCGGCATCACCGGCAGCAAAAACGGGTAATCCAAAATCCTGGGCTTGAAGGTAGAACTCGTTGACCGGATTCAGGCCTATGGCAATCAGAATACTGTCGCAAGCAAAGGTTTTCTTTGTGCCCGGGATGGGATGGAGAGCAGCATCAAGATTGATGATGGTTGCCGATTCGACATGATCGCGGCCGTCGGCCTGCAAAATGGAATGCGATGTAAAGATAGGCACACCCATGCGAACAAGTTTGTCTTTGTGAACCTTGTAGCCGCCGCATTCAGCAAGTGCTTCGGCCAGGCCGGCAACGTGAATGCCAGCCTGTAGTGCGTGATATCCGGCGATGAGACCTACATTCCCCCCGCCGACAATGAACAGGTTGTCAGCGGGGCGGATGAGATCGCGATTGACCAGGGTTTGAAAAGCACCAGCGCCATAAACCCCCGGCAGGGTGTTTCCTGGAAATGCGAGGAATTTTTCTCTGGCGCCAGCTGCAATCAACAGAATCTGGGGCTCTACCAGAACATATTCACTGTTATCTTTCAATACACCAACTTTATGATCGCTGAAGACTGCCAGAACCGTGGAGCGAAGCCAAATTTCCACAGAGGAAAATTGAGCCAGGTTGCATTCCAGGCGAGTGGCAATGTCAATGCCACGTGTGCCTGCATAAACGGCCCGGGATGAGCCAAAAAAACGATGGGTCTGGAGGACGAGTTTTCCTCCAAGGCGGTGTTTGTCATCAACAAGAAGGCAAGGGATGCCAAGCTGTCCAAGTTCAATGCCAGCTGACAGGCCGGCAGGTCCTCCGCCGACGATCAATACCGGTATTTTGATGGTAGGAATAGATCCCATGTGCGGTACGTTCTCTACTGTTGGTAATTCTGGCAGCCCGCACAAGGGTTCTATACGCTGACCATCTACTACTTGTTCCACGCATGATTTTACTGGTTTGCCATTGGCCAGCACCATGCATTGTGAACATTGTCCGTTAGCGCAGAAGATTCCTTGCGGACTGTCATCTTTTGGATGGTATCCGAAAATATGGATGTGATTGGCAATCAGGGCGGCAGCGATGGTTTCACCTGCATAAGCTGAAAGTTTCTGCCCTTGCCAAAATATATTTATCTGTTTGCGTTCCGGGGTGGGGAGAATAGGATGGTTTAAAACGCGGTACTCTTTCATGGGGTTCCTTTTGAAAACGGCAACGGATATGGAAAGAAAACCACCAGCGATTTAATTCTATCATTGACAATTGGTCCAGGCATGTGTCAATTGACTATACAAAAAGGGGAGAATTTCCTGTATATGTTTCCTTGGTATGATAAAATAATTGGGAAGATGAGGCCTTGTGAACGGAACTGGTACCAGATAATCACTACCGGGTAAACATGGCAGTTTCCAAAAAAGGGGAACAGGATACCTGTTTTCATCAGGGATGAAAATAATCCGATTACGCTGACCCGATATCACCTAACGACGAAAATTTGTACAAATAATTGTACATCAGGAGGAAAGATGAGACGAATTGCTGTATTGACAAGCGGCGGAGATGCGCCCGGGATGAACGCTGCGATCAGAGCGGTTGTGCGCACAGGGGTTGAAGGCGGAATGGAAGTTTTTGGTATCCGGAATGGATACAAGGGCCTTGTAACAGGGAACATTTTCCCTCTTGGGGCGCGGGATGTAGGCGGGATCATGCAACGCGGTGGAACAATGCTGGGGAGCGCACGCTGCCTGGAGTTCAAAACGCCCGCTGGGCGCAACCAGGGTTTACGCACGCTAAACCAAAATGGCATTGATGGGTTGGTGGTAATTGGGGGCAACGGATCACAAACTGGCTCTTTTGAACTCTCCAAGATGGGATTTCCGGTTGTTGGTGTGGCTTCTACAATTGATAATGATCTGTATGGATCGGATATCACCATTGGGGTCGATACAGCCCTCAATATCGCCCTTGAAGCTGTGGATCGGTTGAAGACCACAGCATCTTCACATCAACGTGCATTTTTAATCGAGGTAATGGGCCGGGATTGTGGATACCTGGCTTTGATGACAGGCATTGCAGGCGGTGCAGAAGCGGTAGTGATCCCCGAGTATGAAACCACACCGGAGGCGGTTGTGGAAATCATCAGCTCGGCGTATGAGCGGGGCAAAGAACATGCCATAATTGTTGTCGCTGAAGGCGCCCAGCATGACGCAGCGGAACTTGCGGCGTATTGTGAAGAAAACCAGGAAAAGCTGGGGTTTAAATTGCGCACGACCACGTTGGGACACGTTCAGCGCGGCGGAGATCCCAGCGCGTATGATCGTATTCTGGCGAGCCGGCTTGGCGCAGCAGCTGCAAAAAGACTGATCAGTGGGGAGCATGGTGTGCTCACAGGATGGATAAAAGGGTCGATAGCGTTCACGCCATTTGATGTTGTGGTTTCCAATCACAAGCCCCTTGATCAGGAAGCGATCGAACTGGCGCGTGTATTGGATTGACAGAATAGCTGAAGAAACCAATGAGGCCGGGCACGTGCCCGGCCTCATTGCCGTTTAAGGTATAAAGTGGAGATGCCCAAGACAGAAGATGTTGTCATCGGTTGTCAGGGGCAGAATGTGTACTCGATCAAACCCCTGCTTTACCACTGAAGACGGGATTCTCAGCGTGCGGATCGAGATGCCCCCTGGCTCAGGAAGGTATGCGGTGGGGATGGCTTGAACCCCGATCTGCTGCTCGCCGCGAAAATAGAATATCCGATATTTATCGTTATGATCCAGGCTGAGCTGGAGCCACTTTTCTTTTTGGAGGGCGGGCAGCAATATCTCCACGCCGCTGTCATCCATGACGCTCACGCCTGGATCTGCGCAGGGTGTGCCAGCGGGTAATGGCGTGGAAACAAATTCCAAATCCATCCGCTTCAAGTCGGGATATTGAAAAGCGGTGGTATGGATCAGGTGGTCGTACTGGCCGGTATTCATCTTCCAAATCTCGGCCAGGCGCACAGTATTGGTCAGGCTGCCACGAGTGATGATGCTCAGTTTGTCATAGAACAGGGCTAAATCGGGGTCTTCGATCATATTTTTGCCCAACAGCAGGGTTTCTTTATAGCCAGCCGGTATCATGCGTTCGTAGTGGCCGACGCGCCAGTTCACGTCCTGCCGCATGGGTAATCGGGCAAGCAGGGGGTCTGCAAGGGCCAGGCGGTCCAGAATGTAAATGTCCGGGCCGGCATAATAGCCAAAGAGACCGATGCCCAGCTGTTCAATGACAGTGTGTTCCCGGGCATTACGAAAACGCTCGCCGGCGACACCCCAATAAAAATCGGGTAATTTTTCGTTGCGACGGGCGTTGAGCAAGCCGGTGCCGCCGTAATAGAGCATCCTCTCGTTTAAGATGCCGTTCTCGCCTACATGAATTGGGCCGGAATCAATGGGCCCAAGGTCATTAAGACGTAGGGTGGGATTGGGAACGCTTAAAGAGATCAATACAAGCAGGGCGCTGACAATTGCCAGTCCGGGGAATGGTAGATGCGTGAAATCAAGGCGGGCGATCATAACGGCAGCACAGATCAGGGGCAGGGTCAAAAAGCGTCCTTCCATGAAATCGCCACCGATCTTGACTGTGTACAGGAGGTAGAGCATAGTGCCCAATGCCAGAAGAATGTTCTTTGGCTGGCGTGAGCGGAATGCCAGCAGCAGGCCAGCGCAAATGACCAGCGGAGTGACAGGATCATACTGGATGGCATTCAACAAATACAAAAAACCTTGCTGAACCAGGTCGGCGGCAAGCAAGCCGGTGTTTAACTTCGCATAGGCAGTATTCGGAAAGGGGAAGCCGTAGTAAAAGGTGGCGAATAATTCCCAAAGAAGAAATGGAATTTGGCCCAGTAATAAGAAGAGAACGGCCCTGTTGCTGCGCACCTGCCAGAAAGCATAAAGCAGGGCAGGCAGATAAATCACACCAGTGTCCATGCGATTCAGGATGGCCAGGGATGAAATCAGTGAGAGCCAAAACAAATTGCGCAAATCTTTTTCGGGACGGAAGAAACGCCAGAAGAATAATATGGCAAGCAGGTGGGAAAGTGAATTTTCAAGACCGGATGTTGAAAAATCGACAAATGATTTGGAAAGTGCCAAAGCGAGGATCAGAAATGCACCAGCGGTTTCGTTGGGCGTCAGTTTTCGACATAGCACAACCAGGGTGATAACTGCCAGAAGGACCGATAAGAATATTGAAGTCAGGTAAATGTCCTTAAAAATTACGGAGAAAAGGGCTACCAGCAGCATCCAGAGAGGGTGTGTGTAGACCTGGACGCGTTCGTTCACATTCCAGGTGAGACGATAGCCATTAAAAAAATTGTCAATCGTGCGAAATGTGATGTAAGCGTCATCACAAACCCAAGCCCGCCGGATGACAAGAAGAACAAAAATAACGATCAGGAAGGGGATCAAAACCGATGAATTGGGAGTGGAAAGAAAGGCGGCTGCTCTGGATCTATACTTGTTGAAATAGAGACTGGCGAATTTATGTTTCATTTCTGGTCAATCCCTTTCCGGATTTGTGAGGTGAAGCTCGGTTAAGAACGTTGCTATCTGCCGGTTGTATTCACCAGGATTCTTGATCAGTGATTCGGCATGAGCTGCATTAGGTGCAATGAAGATCTTCTTCGCCCCGGTCTTTTTGGCGTTGAACATGTCCTGGCTCATTCGTGGTGGAATGTAATTGTCATTTTGTCCATGAATCCAAAAGATGGGCGTGGAAACATCCTCAACACATTTGATCGGGGATACTTTTTTAAAATCCAGGCCGGCAAAAATTATGCAAAATAGTTTGGCAATATTGAGCAGGGGAAAGCGCGGCAAGCGATATTCTGCTTTCAGGCGGTATTCCAGAAGTGTTGAAAGGTCAGCATAGGCGCAGTCAGCGATGGCGAAAGCCAGGCGATTGTCGAGACTTGTGTGCTGCAATGTGACTGCGGCACCCAGGGATTCTCCCATGGTGCCTACAACACCACTGGCACCCGACTTCTGAAATGCCCAATCCACCAGAATTTGGAGGTCGTATTTTTCATAATAACCGAAGGTGGTATTGCGCCCTCCGCTTAGACCATGATTGCGCAAATCATACAGAAGAATGTTGAAACCATGCTTGCGGAAAAGAGGCATGTATTTAACCATGCCGTAGCGGCTGAATGTAATACCGTGAGAGATTACGACTGTCTTTGAGGAACCCGAGATCGGAAAAAAGGAGCAGGCAATTGGGTAACCAAAGGGTGAATTGAGGAAGAAATCTTCCTTCGACCATTTCTGATACTCGTCTTCGGTAAATCGATTATTTTCAAGCTCAATCTGATACGTTCTTTCGATGGGGATCACTTTGGGATAGATGACTTTGGCAGCAAAGAAAATTCCGCCAATGACGAGAACCAAGAGTAATACGGTGAAAAGATAAAAGAAAATGAGCATTGGTGTGAGCCTTTATTCTCGCATCGCCGCATCTTTTTGTTGATTTGACGGCAGTGACATGTTTTCAGAAAATTGATTGCGATTCCATTGCCAGGGATAGAGAGCGGGTACCAGGGCAAATGCCAGGGTAAAGAATGCGGTGAACCCAAATAGCAGGGCCAGGATTGAAAGGAACGGAAAAAGCGCTGCGGCTGCTGCGAAAATCAAGGTCAACAGGAATAACAAGAAAGCAATGCCGGCGGCAATAGCGGCGCTCCGTAATCCTTTTTGCCGGGAAGCCAGGCGGGTGCCCGATATATTTCCAGATTGCCCATGGATAAAAACCGGGATGGTCTCACCGTCGTCAGAGCGGTACCAGGTGAAATACAGGGGGAGTAAGAGCTGGGTCCAGTGGGGATTGTTGAACTCTGCGCTGATGGAAAAATTACGCAAATAGTCGGCAGACACAGCCTGCTGGCAGTCTTTCAATGCAATTTGCTTTAGATTATCCTGGGCAATCGGCCAGGCATTTTGCGGGGAAAGGTCCGGGATGCGGATCACAGCCTCGGCCAAGTTGTCTTTCTGGTACGTCTGGGCCTGGTCAAGGCGATATTTCCCAATCCTGTCGGTAAATTGCGTATAGCCATTCATAGCTGGTGCGGCAACGTTATTGTACATGCGAGTCAACAAGCCAAGCCGAGGCTCCCAGCGAACTCTTGTTTTTGTGATGTCCCGGGATTGCCAACTGCCGCCTTGAAAAAATTCCTGGGAGCTTTTCACCTGGTAATTGAAGCCCGCTTCTCCTTGCCATTGACCGCTGATCTGGCAATCCACCAGCCACATGGGCAGAAAAACCTTTTGCAGCCTGGCAATCAGGTTTTCATGCTTAAAATCCTCTGGCTTAAGCCAGGGTTTTTGGGTGAATTCAATTAACTTCTGTGATACCTGACTGGTTTGTATTACAAACGGCACTGCCAGCTCGGGTGGTTCGGATTGCAATTGAGCAGCCTGAGGGTTCAGACTGGCCTGTGCGCAATTAGGACAGACCATGTCGGTTGAAAGACTTGGAACCAGAAAAGCGTGCTCGCAGGCGCTGCATCCGGCAATGATCAACGGCACTCCCCAAATAGAGACGGAGTCCTGTGTAAATGTAGCATGGGAGGATGGATTTTCCGACTTCATGAGCGCTCCGAATCAATGGCTTTTTGATACAGGAGGAAGGAAAAAATCCCTCCAGGGATCAGCAGGATTAATCCCAAAACAATGGGCACCATTCCGATGCCGGCGAAAAGGAGAAGCGGCAAACCAATTAAGCCCAGTGTCATACCAGGCAAGAGCAAGGCAGCGATGGCCAGCCAGATTTTCCACCAGGCAACCGGTTTTTGACCAGCTACTGCACCTGTTTGACCGTTGACCATGACCTGAAAAACGCGATTTTCATGTTTGTATACAGCAAGATATACTGGCAACAGGACATAGCGCCAGGCTTCATCAGAAAAGTTGGCGGTCATGGAAAAGTTACGGACATGACTGGAGCGAATTTGTCCCCGACAGGCGGCCTGGGCTTTTTCGCGCATTTTATCTTTGGCTGTCTGCCAAGCATTGGGCAGAACCACGTTGTAATTCTGGGCCTGCCAGCCTGCCAGGAAATCCGGGGAATAGGCGACCAGGTCATGCATCTGGAAGGGAAGTAATTTTTCCAGAAGGAAATTGCTTACCTTGTTTGTTCCGGTCTGAGGCAGGTCATCAAACAAAAGGCGGGCGTTTCCGCTTTCCCAACGCCAGTCGATCACTGTGCGAGTGTTGCCTTCACGGTCGCGCACGGTGCGTTCATAACCAACCTGCGCGCGCCAATCGGCATTGATTAGTGCGTCAAACGTCCAAAAGGGCAGGTAAATGCCTTTGAATCTGTGGATTAATGCACTGGATGCCAGTTCGGGTGGGTGAAACCAACCTTTGCCCAGCCATTCCCGTGCGAAGGACTGAACATTTTCTGGAACGATCTTGAATGGAATGAGGAATTTTGGGCGCAGGATATCGGCCGGGGCTTTGCTGATATTGACCTTATTGGATGCGCAGAATGGGCAGGAGCTGGTCAGAGCCTCGGGGGAGAGGGAAAGTTCGGCGCCACAACTATCGCAATGCAGGTTGGGCCGGTCAATTCCCCAACCCTGCTCTGCGAGCACCAGAGCCTCCAGGGTGAATTCATGTTGTTCGGCGGCCTGTCCGACGCTCTTTTCCGTTGAGCGGGCCAGATATCCGCAATGCTCGCAACTTACCCCGCCATGGGCCACATCAAAGCGGGTGGCAGCCCCACATTGGGGGCACTTGTATGAGCGGGGGGCTTGTTCCAGGGCGTCTTTTGGTTTGGGGGCAAAAACGGAAATGCCTTCCACTCGAGAGGGAATTTCGTGAAAATCTTCAGGGATGTGCCATTGCGTCGATTCAGTCATTTTATTGTTCTTTCTGTTCTTGAAATGTAATCTACTCGATTTTAGTATTGAATGTAGGAAAATGCAATCATTGTGTGTTTGTGGTGTATGCACTGACAAATTGTTGTGTGCCAATCGGGAAGGCTGGGTCAGACTTACCTTGTTTGGTGATTGGGTATATTGTAAAATAGTGCTAGGAATGGATTGACATGAGGGGGAACGGAACCATTGCCGGGAGGGATTGCCTGAAGACTGGTGGCAGCCGTGAATATGGAATTTCGGCTTTCGTGGACCTGGATTGTGTGAAAGGAAAAGGTGCTATGGCAAGAATTGAGACTGATACCCAAGTATATCAAATCGCAAGAGCCGCAAAGATGCTGCGTATTGACCCTGCATTGTCGTTGGACGCGGTATTTATTGATGCGAATTGCCCTATTGTTCTAAAGGATGCTTTACAAAAGACAGCCGTCTGGCAAGTGCGCAATGAGACATCTGTGGAAAAAGCAGTATCGGCAGCCAGCTTATTGCCAGAGGTGACGTTGGCGCTTCTGGCGCTGGACGCGCATGTTTTGTTTTCAAGCGGTGATACTTTGGCCCTTGATGCTTTTTACCAACGCAGCAGCAAGCGCGATGTGGTGAAAGCCCTATTGATCCCGGTTGTCGAAAGTCGTTACTATGGGACAGGACGGATCGGCGTGTCCCCCTCATCAGATCCTATCGTGGCCGTGGCGGCTTCAGTGGATATTGACAGTACCCGGATTGTACAAACCCGGATAGCTTTGTTCGGAGTCTGGCCTGGCCGGCAGTGGCTGGCGAAGTCGGTCAGCCACTTGGAGGGCGCTGAACTCACCGACGGGAGCATAACCCAGGCGGCCGAGGCCGTCATGCAGGAAGTAGACCCCAAGGAAGATTATCATGGCAGCGCTGAATACCGCCGCTCGATGGCTGGTGTTTTGGTGCGACGTGCACTGGAAGTTTGCATGAAGGGAGCAAAAGAGTCATGACCGAGGATACCAAAAAGATCAACTTTATTCTTAATGGAGTGGATACCAAGGCAGTCATTGAATCCAAGCAAAACCTGCTGGACCTTTTGCGCAGCCTTTCTTTATTCAGCGTTAAGAGCGGCTGCCGCGAAGGCGACTGCGGCATGTGTACAGTCCTTGTTAATGGTGAGCCAATCCGAAGCTGCTTGATGGAAGCGACCAAAGTGGATGGCTGCGATGTAATCACGTTGGAAGGGCTTTCCAAAGACGGGCGGCTGCATCCTTTGCAGCACGCATTTCTGGAAACCGACGCGGCACAGTGTGGTTTTTGTACCCCAGCACAGATATTAACCGCCAAGGCTTTTTTGGACCGTAATCCAAACCCCACAGATGACGAGATCCGCTCGGCGTTGAGCGGGGTTTTGTGCCGATGTACCGGTTATGTGCAGATTATTGAAGGAGTGCAACGGGCGGCGGCGGTTTTGCGCGGCGAAGACCCGGGCGGGATTGGACCGATTGAATTGGAACTTCCAGAGGATTTGGAGAAACTGGAACTTCCTGCGCCTTTCTATCGAATGGAGGCAGGACGGGATGCGCTCCTGCCACTGGTTTATACGCCCAAAGAAATGCCGGCCACGCAGGTGGTGGGTAAATCTGAGTACAAGGTAGATGGGCCCAAGCTGGTCAAGGGCAACCCGGCTTTCACAGATGACATCAAACTTGAAGGCATGTTGTACGGTGCATTGCTGACCAGCCCGCATGCACATGCGCGTATTCGCAGTATCGACACCAGCAAAGCTGACGCGCTGGAGGGCGTGCACTGCGTTTTGACTTACAAGAATGTTGAGCGGATCAAGTATGCTTCTGGTGGGCAGAGCTATCCACAGCCGCTGCCTTATGATCAGGTGATCTTTGACACCAAGGTGCGGCACATGGGCGATCGGGTGGCCGTGGTGGCTGCCGAGACGCGTGAATTGGCGCAAAAGGCCTTGCGTCTCATTGAAGTGGAGTACGAAATTCTGCCAGCCGTTCTTGACGGAGTGCAGGCCATGCAGGCAGGTGCGCCTGTGATCCATGATGAGGACGACACAGAGGGAATCTACGACGCCAGCCGCAACATTGTACATCACATTGAGGCAGGCGCCGGTGATGTGGAGGCAGCCTTCGAGCATTGTGACAAGATTTTTGAAGGGGATTATAAGACCCCAAAACAACACCATGGGCAGATGGAACCCCACATCACGATCACCTATTGGGATGAGGATGACCGGCTGGTCGTTCGCACGGCCACGCAAGTACCTTTCCATGTGCGCAGGATCATTGCTCCGTTGATCGGTTTGCCGATCAAGCAGATTCGGGTGATAAAGCCGAGAATTGGTGGTGGCTTTGGCGGCAAGCAGGAGATCGTCACCGAGGATCTGTGCGCCTTGATGACCATCCGTACTGGCCGGCCAGTGCGCCTTGAATACACTCGCAAGCAGGAATTTATCAGCGGACGCACCCGGCATATCCAAAACATTCATTACAAGGCCGGGTTGATTGGTGACAAGCTAGAGGCTCTGGATCTGTATGTGGTGGGCGACACTGGCGCTTACGGCTCTCACGGTTTGACGGTGCAGATGGTGGGCGGCTTCAAGGGGTTGACATTGTACAACCCACCCAATTCGCGTTTTCGCTGTGATGTGGTTTATACAAACACTGCTCCAGCGGGAGCTTATCGGGGATATGGCTCCATGCAGTGCATGTACGGCATTGAAGTGTTGATGGAAGAGATTGCGGAAAAAATTGGCATGGATGTCGTCGAATTCAAGCGCAAGAACTGGATCAAAATCGACGAGCCGATGTACCTGGCCAAGCAAATGGGCGAAGGCCGCGAGGGTTATGATCAGGTGATGCACACCAGCGGGCATGAAGCCTGTGTTGTGGCGGGCATTAAAGCCACGGATTATTACAACAAGCGAAAGGCATATCAACAACAGATTGGCCGTTACCGCAAGGGCATTGGCATGTCGATTGCGTTTCATGGCAGCGGGATTGCCGGCCTGGACATGGGCGCCTGCACGTTGAAGATGAATGATGATGGCTCATTCAATATGACCATCGGCGCCACTGATCTGGGCACTGGCTCGGATACCATACTGGGTCAGATTGCAGCGGAAGTGTTGGGAATCCCGTTGAATGACCTGATCATTTACTCTTCTGACACTGATTTCACACCGTTTGACAAGGGTGCTTATGCCTCCAGCACCACGTACATCAGCGGCGGCGCAGTACGCAATGCTGCTGTGGAGATCAAGAAACAAATTCAGGAACACGCTGCAAAGATGTTGGACGTGGCTGATGCCGGATCGTTAGAACTGAGAGACAAGAAGGTATTCGCACCGAATGGTGATTTTGTGACCCTGGCGGAAGTTGCCTTAAGCAGTCTGCATCAAATGGATCAGCACCAGATCATGGCTACCGCATCACATATCAGTTTGGAAAGTCCTCCACCGACAGCTGCAACGTTTGTGGAGACCACCGTTGACACGGAGACAGGGGAGGTCAAGGTAGACCGGATGGTGATGTGTGTTGACTGCGGCCGGGTGATCAATCCGCGAACGGCCGCCGGACAGGTTGCGGGCGGCATGGCTCAGGCTTTGGGGTTTGCTCATTGCGAAGAAACCAACCATGATGCTGAAGGGCATGTGCTGAATGCACGTTTCCATGATTATCATATTTACAAGGCAGATGAGATGCCGCAGACGGATGTGATCTTTGTGCAGACAGATGAGCCCAGTGGCCCTTATGGAGCGAAATCCATCTCTGAGCTTTCGATAGACGGTGTCGCACCAGCGCTGGTCAATGCAGTTCACAATGCCACCGGTGTGTGGATCAGGGAATTGCCCTTAACCCCGGAACGCGTCTGGCGGGCTTTGCGCGAAGAATAAGATCCAATTGTCAATCCGGTGCCGGCAAGAAAAAGACCAGCATCCCGATTGTAATCGGGATGCTGGTCTTCGTGATGAATAGGCGGCGCTGAATTAGATTGTATTTACTACATTGCTAAAAACAGCACCAATGGCCGGGCCGAGCAGGGCAAGAATTACGATTACAACAATCGCTACTAAAACTAAAATTAACGCATATTCAACAAGCCCTTGACCCTTTTCTGCAGCAAAGCACTTCATGATTTTGCCTCCTTCCTTGATTAATCCGAGTGCTGTTCCTACATATATCATTATCCACGTTTTTGATAGTATTAATCTTATCAATTTTGAAAGGTAGATGAGAGTACTTGCCGAGAAATAAAGACCGCCCTCGGGCGGTCTTTGGAACCATTTATGCTTTTTGCAGCGACCGGTCTTTCAGGATCAGGTCCTTGGCGGCTTTGACTTCGTCCAAGCGGCCTACTGGCGTGTTGTGCGGGGCTGATTTCAGCAATTCTGGAGTGGTTTGTGCTTCTTCGGCGATCTTTAGCATGGCATCGGCGAACGCGTCCAGTGTTTGTTTGCTTTCTGTTTCGGTGGGCTCGATCATCAACGCTTCGTGCACGATCAAGGGGAAGTAATTCGTCGGCGGATGAAAACCATAATCGATGAGACGCTTGGCGATATCCAGTGCCTTGGCGTCACAGGCATCTTTCCAGCAACCCTCAGCCACAAATTCGTGCATGCAAATGCGGTCGTAAGGGATGTTGTAAGTGTCTTTGACAAGCACACGCAGATAATTTGCATTCAACACAGCGTATTCGGCAGCCTGACGGAGGCCATCTGCTCCCAGCATGCTGATGTAGGTATATGCCCGGACGAACATGCCAAAATGTCCAAAGAAGGATTTCACTCTTCCAATGGATTTTTCGGGCATGGCTAAACCATAGAACGGGGCATCTTCATCGGTTGCTTCTTCAAGGATGGCTGCAATCGGACCCGGAAGGAAATCCACCAGCTTTTCACCCACGCCGACGGGGCCGGAACCAGGCCCACCGCCGCCATGCGGGGTGGAGAAAGTTTTGTGCAGGTTGTAGTGCATGACATCAATTCCCAGATCGCAAGGTCGCACAATGCCAAGCAGAGCGTTCATGTTAGCGCCGTCACCATAGATCAAACCACCGGCATCATGGACGATCTTAATAACTTCCACGATTTGTTGCTCGAACAACCCCAGGGTGTTGGGATTGGTGAGCATTAATCCGGCAAGAGTGTCGTCGGCTTCAGCTTTTACAGCTTCGATATCGACATTCCCCGCAGCATCCGTGGGGATCTTGACGATCTCAAAGCCGCTCATGGCTGAACTGGCGGGGTTGGTGCCGTGCGCAGAATCGGGAATCAACATTTTGACGCGCTGCAAATCGCCGCGGTCCTTGTGATAGGCGGCGATAATTTTAACGCCCACCATTTCACCTTGCGCACCTGCAGCAGCTTGCAGACCCACGCCGGCAAATCCACCAATTTCTTTCAACCATTCCTGCAAGCCAAACATTAAGGCCAGGTTTCCCTGAACAGTTTCCAGTGGCTGGAACGGATGTGTATAGGCAAAACCCGGCAAACGGGCGGCGGCTTCGTTGATCTTTGGGTTGTATTTCATCGTGCAAGACCCCAAGGGGTAGAAGCCAATATCGACCGCATAGTTGAATTGGGATATATGCGTAAAGTGGCGGACAACATCCACTTCAGAAAGCTCGGGCAAAGGTAATTCCTTGCGCATGAACTTCTCGGGAAGTAATGCCTCGGGAACATCAGAGTCCGGGAAGCGTACGCCAATGCGCCCAGACGATGAGAGTTCATAGATCGTTGGTTCAGTCATGGCTGCTCTCCTTGAGTACCTGGCAAAGCAAGTCGATTTCCTGACGGGAGTTCATTTCAGTGACCGCAATTAACATGTGTTCACTCAGGGCAGGAAAATCATGACCGAGATCATACCCACCAAGAATGCCATGTTCCAATAAATGGAAATTAATATCCTCCACCGGACCAGGGCATTTGACGATGAACTCGTGAAAGAAGGGCTGCGGGTCGACAACTGTGAAGCCCGGGATTTTTGCGATCTCCTGAGCTGCATATTTTGCCTTATTATGGCAAAGTTCAGCTACCTTGCGCAAACCGTGTTTCCCAAGCAGGCTTAGATAAACAGTAGCGGCCAGCATCATTAGTCCCTGGTTGGTGCAGATATTGGACGTGGCTCTATCCCGGCGAATATGTTGTTCCCGGGCGGTAAGAGTCAAGACATAACCACGACGGCCTTGTGCGTCAACAGATTCACCAACCAGCCGCCCGGCAATCTTGCGTAAGTACTCATCTTTGGTGGCAAAGAAGCCCAGATATGGTCCGCCATACGACAGCGGGATTCCTAATGGCTGCCCGTCGCCGACGACGATATCTGCATCAAAATCGCCCGGGGCTTTTAGGATAGCCAAAGCAGTAGGGTTGGCAGCAATAGCCACAAGGGCGCCTGCCGCATGTGCTTTCTCAATCAAGTTGGTGTAGTCAAATATCCGCCCAAAGAAGTCCGGGTATTGCAAAATTAGAAGGGCAGTGTTGGAATCCAGCAGGCTTTCCAGGGCATCGGGATTTTCAAGGGGGTCTGAGCCAGGTTCATCACCGATGATCTCAAGTTGTTCATGGCCATTGAGATAAGTGCGCAGTGTTTCCCGATACTGGGGGTTGACGGCTGGGGAAACGATGATCCTGGTTCGTTTGAAGCGGAAGTGATTTAGCGCCATGATACCGGCTTCAGCGGTGGCAGTGGCTCCATCGTAATGAGAGGCATTACTGACATCCATACCAGTCAAGGCAGCAATCAAACTCTGATATTCAAAGATGGCTTGCAAAGTGCCCTGGGAAATTTCGGGTTGGTAAGGAGTGTAAGCAGAGTAGAACTCGCCGCGTTGCAGCAAATTGTCAACAGCTGCCGGGATGTAATGATTATAGGCTCCTGCGCCGAGGAAGCAGGCAAGTTCGCGGGTGGTGTCGTTGGCGCCGGCCAGGTAATTCAGATTCTCCAATGCCTCCATTTCTGTCATTGCAGGCGGCAAATCGAGGTGCGGAAAGCGATATATCGCCGGGACATCCTGGAAGAGGTCTTCCAGCTTTTCAACGCCAATAGCGTCGAGCATATCCTGGCGTTCATTCTCCGTGTGGGGAGTGAACATGGGGTTATCCTTTTTATGTGTCTATAGAGTAAACGGGTCAGTCTTCAAGCGCTTTATATTCATCAGCACCCAGTAAATCATCGAGTTCCGAGGGATCGGACATCTTGATCTTGAACATCCATGCTTCGCCATAGGGGTCAGTGTTGACGGTTTCCGGGGCATCTGCCAGGTCTTCATTGATATCGACAACGGTTCCAGAAACGGGGACATTCACGTCGGCGGCAGCTTTGACAGATTCGATAGTAGCTCCTACGTCGTCCTTGTTGACCTCGTCATCGACAGCCACGACGATTTCCACAAAAACCACATCCGAGAGGTGATCCTGGGCACGGTCGGTGATGCCAACGATAGCGATGTCACCTTCAACACGAACCCATTCGTCCGTACTGCAATACTTCAATTCGGCTGGAAATTTCATTTTTGGTCTCCTTGTCTCATCAATCTAATAAAGAATTTGCCGGATATTAACCAATATGGCACGCGCCAATTGATCGGTGCGTGCCGCTGTCTTAGACCTGAGAGATTCGCCTCTATCATGATGAGGTTTGCCCCTTCGGTGTCCGTGGACTTTCCAGAGGTTGACGAAAAACAGGGTCCTTTATACCTGAGAGATTCGCCTGCCCTGGCGTGGTGCAGGTTTGCCCCTTCGGTGCCGGGTTGATTGCCGGTCTCTTCCCTGTCTTCCCTATTCAATTGCTTTTCTTCATTCTAAAGATGTGGAGGTGAAATGTCAAGGTGCTTGGAATGATTTGCCGAAAAAAAATGCCGGGTATCATTCTGGCATCCGAATGTCTTTCACCAATGTTGTGTTGCAACCATCATCTTTCCACCAGCCCAAGGAATCCCCTTGATCCGTGAAGGCATCGATTTTGAGAATCTCGCGCCCAGAAATAGACACGGTGTCCCCATTGCGGATTTTGAGCATCTGCCGATAAACTTCTTCATTTTCTGGAACCACATGAAGGAGGTTAATCGAGCCTTTTGGATAGGCGTTGCTGCGAGATTGCCAATAAAAACGATGGTTGGTCACATTGGTATAGACCAGATCTGGGTCGGCGTAATCTCCGCTGGTAATGAGAATGTCGTGCGTGACGAAAGGGAATTTATTGATGCGATTGACGGATACATGCCGAACTTTGCCTTCGAAAGTTGTATCTGCAAGACCTTCATAAACAATTCGCCAGGAAGCACCCTGGGAGTCTGTGATGTGTTGATAGTCATCCGTGATAATGAAAGAAGCAAAATTTGGAGAAGTAAGCCCAAGGTAATCTGTATTGAGATTTGTGTAGGCGTAAGCGCCAAGAAGGAATACAAAAACGAAGAAAACGATGTAAAAAGCGGCGGGAAGTTGAAAGAGAAGACCAATGAGTCGGTCGAGGAAATCAAAGAAAAGAGAGTTATCAGGCGCAGATGGTTTGGCTGGTTGAGAGGTGTCAGGGCTGAGAAGTTTTTGGCGGGCGCGTAAGGCATGCTGGTTGCGAGGATTGATATCCAGAACCCGCTGCAGGCATTCCATTTTTTGGGCCGGCTCACCAACGCACACCGCAAGAAAGAGCCAGGCCTGCTCATTTTGCGGGTCGTCTTTCAGGAGGGAAGCCAGTAGCCGGCTGGCTTCCGGGATTTTAGCATCTTTGATGGCTTGAACAGCTTTTCTTAAGCGCAGATCCATGAGGGTTCACCTGGTAGCAAGCACTTGATGAAGCTCAAAGTTTTGCTTGACTTTTCGATTATAATAGCTTCAATCGGAATTGAACAACAAATCACTGAGGAGGTTGCGATAAGACAATAACCAAAAAGTTAGGCGGGAAGGAATAGCGCATGGACCTCGACTGGTTTATTTACCGAGGTTGACGAGGATGAGGGTTCCCTATTGCAGAATAGGGCTAACCGAATAGGTGCGTGAGTGCAGCGTTCGGGAAAATCGAGAGATCAGCGGAAGCCCTCCAGATATTGTTTGTCTGTGTCTTTCCCTACAAGAAGAAATGAAATAACTACTCATTAACCACAGTCTGCGGCAGTGTGTTTGTGCGTATGATCTGCTGGTTGTATCTTGTGCTGTCGATATGGAGGCTGACTTATGTGTGGCATTGTAGGCTACATTGGTGAGAAAGACGCTACCCCGATTATCCTGAACGGGTTGAAGCGGTTGGAATATCGTGGCTATGATTCTGCCGGATTGGCAGTTTTGCAGAATGGCGCGATTGAAATCCGGCGGGATGCCGGAAAATTGGATAAACTGACAACGTTGGTGGCAGAACAACCTTTGAGTGGCAAAATGGGGATCGGGCATACACGCTGGGCGACACATGGTGTACCCAATCAAATCAATGCGCATCCTCATTTGGGCGCAACGAAAGAGGTTGTGGTTGTGCACAATGGTATTGTAGAAAACTTTCTGGAACTCCGGGAAGAATTAATAGCAGAAGGTGTCAGGTTTAATTCCGATACGGATACCGAGACGATCGTCCACCTGGTTGAGCGGTATATCAGAGGCGGCGAATCGCTGGTGGAAGCTGTGCGCCAGTCATTGACTCACCTCAAGGGGGCTCATGGAATTGTCGTCATGTCTTCCCGGGAACCGGACAAGATCGTCACTGCACGTATTGGCAATGCCGGCGGAGTGGCTATTGGTTTTGGCGACGGGGAGATGTTTGTGGCTTCTGACCTGCCGGCGATCATGGAACACACCCGGCGGGTGGTCTTCCTTGAATCGCAGCAAATGGCTGTTGTCACACGGCAAGGTATGCAATTAATGGCGGTGGATGGCAAGCCGTTGGAATTTGAGATTCAGACCATCGCCTGGGATCCGGTCTCGGCTGAAAAAGGCCCATATCGTCATTTTATGCAAAAGGAAATTCATGAACAGGTGCGCTCCTTGACAGATACCCTGGCTGGTAGGGTGGATTTTGAGGAAGGACGCATTACCCTGACTGATCTCAATTTGACGCCTGAACTGGCGAAGCGGATCAAGAAAATTTACATCACTGCCTGCGGCACGGCATCTTATGCTGGTTTGGTGGGAAAATTTTACATTGAACATCTCGCTCGAATTCCGGTTGAGATGGACATCGCTTCCGAGTTTCGATACCGGGAGCCGATCGTGGATGAAGATACTGTGATACTGGCGATCAGTCAATCGGGAGAGACGGCCGATACGCTGGCGGCAATGGAGGAGGGGCGAAAACGCGGCGGAATTTTGTGGTCGATCGTAAATGCGATAGGCTCTCAGGCCATGCGTATAGCCAATGGGTGTATTTCCATGCAGACCGGTCCGGAAATCGGAGTCGCTTCAACCAAAGCGTTTACGGCACCTCTGGTTGACCTGTATATGCTGGCAGTACTTCTGGCAGACCTGCGTGGAGAAATTGACGAATCGACCCGTCACCGCCTGGTGAATGACTTGCGTTTGGTGCCTGATCTGGTAGGGCGCTGCCTGGACCGTGACTCGTATGTTATGTCGGCAGCGCGCGATTTGAAGAATGTACAAAACGCTTTGTATCTGGGTCGCGGAGTGAATATGCCCATTGCTTATGAGGGCGCATTGAAGCTCAAGGAAATTTCGTATATCCATGCTGAAGGATACCCGGCAGGGGAAATGAAGCATGGTCCGATTGCCCTGGTTGACCGTGATATGCTGGTAGTGGCGCTGGCGACCAAGGATCCCTGGCATGAAAAGATGGTCAGCCAAATTGAACAGGCCAAAGCGCGCGGCGGGAAGGTGGCTGTGATCGCCACGGATGGTGACCATCAATTGATGGAAATGGCCGACTATGTGTTTTGGGTTCCGGAAACACCGTGGCTGCTCGGCCCAGTGATCAATGTCTTGCCTTTGCAACTGCTGGCTTACCATATTGCCTCATTGCGCGGTCTGGATGTTGACCAGCCGCGGAATCTGGCCAAGTCGGTTACGGTGGAGTAAGACATCGACAAATTATTTCACATGCGGTCAATCTGAACAGGGGTTTAGCAGTGGCCGGACCTGTGGTGGAAAAGGGTTGGAGATCAAATATCTCTGATCGGTTTTAGACTGGTTCGGTCACTATTTTTTTCTGTAATTGTGGACCGAGAGAGGGTGTGGATCATTACAGTAGTTGGGTGAGAGTATAAAATTCAACGCCAAACAAGGCTGATATGTGCGTTCCAACGTTCGAGGGATTAAAATTAATGCTTGTAGCCAGAATACTGGATTTTACAGAGAATTCAATCAATGACAGACAACAAATGATTGTCAGGAATTGATTCCTGCGGTAAAAATAATCGTTCTTCTAGATCAACTTTTGAGGTTTATGAATGGATATGCGTCTGTTTGAGGATAAGGGGTTTTATAAAACGTTTTTGCACATCGCTGTGCCCATCGCACTGCAACAGCTTGTATCCTCATCTGTTAATTTATTGGATGTTTTAATGGTCGGGCAGATGGGGGAAGTATCGATCGCTTCACTCGGCCTCTCAAATCAGGTGTTCTTTCTGTTCAGCGTTATCCTGTTTGGCATTAGCAGCGGGTCGGCCATCTTCACTGCTCAATATTGGGGAAAGCGGGACATTGGTAATATTCGCAAGGTGCTGGGAATTGGCTTAACCTTATCAATATCAGTTGGCATCCTGTTCACATTGGGAGCAGTGATATTTCCTGAAAAGATGCTTGGATTTTATACCAAAGATCTTGCAGTCATTGAATTGGGATCGGGTTATCTGTCCATAGTTGGTTTTAGTTACATCTTGACGGCGATTACTTATTGCTATGTAGCGGTGTTACGCAGCACGCAGCGTGTCAAATTACCAATGGCGGTGACTGTGGTGGCATTGAGCATGAACATCCTGCTGAATTATGCGCTGATCTTCGGTAATTTTGGTTTGCCGGCTCTTGGCGTGCGCGGAGCGGCCATCGGGACAGCTGTATCACGCAGCGTTGAGTGTGTGCTTTTGCTTACGTTGACCTATGCACTTAAGACACCTGCGGCTGGTAGGATCAGAGAATTGTTTAACTTTGATCTTGTATTCTTCAAGCGGATTCTCACAACATCTTTTCCGGCCTTGATGAATGAAGTGATCTGGGCTTTTGGCATCACCACATATAACTCGATCTATGCTCATATTGGCACAGAGGCAATTGCTGCGGTAAATATCAACAGTACCATTGAGAACATGGCTTTTGTGGCTTTTATCGGAGCAGCCAATGCCAGTGCCATTATGATCGGCAACCAGATTGGCTCAGGCCGGGAATACCTTGCCTATGATTATGGCAAAAGATTCATTGTGTTGGGTGTGGTTGGTGCGTTGCTGGTTGGCATTGTCCTGGTTCTGTTGCGCGGACCTTTGCTATCTTTATACAATATCACAGCAACGTCCTATTTTTATTCCAACCGGTTGTTATTGATATTCTCTTCAACAATGTGGGTGCGGGTTACCAATATGATTATTTTCATTGGCGTTTTACGCAGTGGAGGCGATACGAGGTTTGCCCTTGCCACAGAAGCGGTAGCGGTATGGTTGGTTGGGGTGCCGGCAGCCATGATTGGTGCTTCGATCTTCAAGCTGCCCATTTATTGGGTATATTCATTGGCTATGATGGAAGAGATATCGAAGCTGTTTGTAATTTTTAGGCGATTCACCTCAAAGCGCTGGATCAACAATTTAACCAAACAACCAGCCGAAATATAAACCGGGGGATGCCGGGTTTGGTTGTCGTTGGCAGCCAGATATGGATAAAACCGCTATGGATTGGTCTGTGTTGTTGGTTGAAAAAGCGAAGGAAATCCCGCAAGGTCAAGCAGGGGTCTATTTACTTTTTATTGGAGATCTGCTTGATTATGTTGGTCAAAGCGATGACGTGCGCCGCAGGCTGAATGGCCCGCACCATGTTTATGATAGACAGGTGCACACTCTAATCGCATTTATCCAAGAAGAGGCTTATGAGCCCCGGTTGAACCTGGAACGCTATTTTAACAATAAATACAATCCACCAAACAGTTTTACCGGCACAGAAAAACAATCTGCTGATTCGAAATATTGGCGCCACGCATCTGCGCAGGCCAGGCGCGAGGCATGGCGTGGGCCGAATTTCGAAGAGTTTCCAATCAGTCTCAATTTGGCGCGGCAAAAGGCTGTTGTTGAATTAACCCAACTGCAATTCAACAATAATGCAATGGGCGTACCCAGTGTCATTGTATTGAAAGCAAAAGACATTCGCAAATCCTGAAACCCGGCCGGGGACTTTTTGAAGGGCTTTGTGCAGGGAAATTCCCGGGGCTTAATATTTCAAAGTGCTGCCACCAATGAATTCACGGATGACAGAATCGCCAGGAATCAGAGAGTCGTCAGCAACAGGTGTGATCTGTGCAAGGACATTATGTACCCGCTTTGCTCGCAGAAAAGCATCCTGGCGCAGGGGATCTTCCTTGTAATCTCTTGACCATTGGTCAAAATCCTTACCCAGCTTGTGGCTGTAGAGGGGGAGTTCATAGGGCATGGCACTGCTGATAATATAATCTGTTGTGCCGATGAATGGGATAATGTTCCTCATCTCGCTGGAGCGCACGTAATGCCAGTGAAGCAGGGTCATACGGGGATCGTAGGCGCGGTGGGCTGCATCTCGCAGCATGCGCCGTATAAGGCGGATGTCTGTCCAGCGCACATAATGCCCTTCGTTATCCTTCATTTGCAGCAGTGGCTCCAGATAGAGCTTGAATTTTTGCTCATGGGGGATCGATTGGGTCATCGGTTCATACAAGCCGTGCAAGCTGTCGATCAAAATGATGTCATTTTCCTTTAATTGCATAGGGGTCTGGCTTTCTGTGCGTTTCCCGGTCTTAAAGTCATAGAACGGGATCATCACCAGATTACCTGCAATCAACTGTGCCAGATGGTCATTGATCAAGGCCAAGTCCAAAGCTTGAGGGGTCTCAAAATCATAATCCCCAAATTCATCCTGGGGATGCATGGAAAGGTCAAAAAAATAATTGTCCACATTCAAAGTGACCAGGTTTAGCTTCTTGCGCCGGAGGTGCTGGCCTACCTTGCTGGTGGTGGTTGTTTTTCCAGAAGAAGAAGGGCCGGTGATGATGACCATGCGCAGTTCGTGGGCGCGTTCGATGATCATTTCAGCGGCATTTTCCACATCTTCTTCGTATAGTTTTTCTGACGCGTGAATGATTTCGGGTAGTTCGCCTCGTGCAATCCTTTGATTCAGCTCGGTTATGGTGTTTACTCCCTGGTCCATTGACCAATCCAGGATATGCCAGATTTTGGCCCAGGGGATGTTTTCTGAAGGCTTGGAGGCATTCGCGGCACGTACCTGGCGGGTGCGTGCCCGTTCTTCGCGGTAGAGGATGTATGCCTTGGCAACTTTTGCATGCCCGTTTTCTATCAGAACTTTTTCGACGATATCCTGTATCTCTTCAATGTGAGGGGCCTCACCGGGTGAAATCATCTCTTCCAGAATGTCAACTACCTGTTTGCTCAATTTTTCAGCAACAGCTCGGTCGCGACCGCCAACAGCAACCGCGGCGCGGTAAATGGCATTGGTAATCCTCTGGGGGGTGAAGGGCACTTTGGCGCCGCTGCGCTTGATGACAAATTCGATTCTTGACATGATCATTTCCTTTGTTAGAAATCAAGAGAAGCGTACATGTTTTTGCGGTACCGGGTTTTCATAAATATTAATATCTTAAAAACCGCTCAATGTAAAGGCAGTGAAGTTGGATGTCCATGGCTTTCTCAAAGTTAATATTCAATTTGCTTCTTTTATTGATGGCACGAGGCCGGACGAAAGACGGTCTGTGCATCACCGGGGTTTATTCACCCCGCCCCTCGAACTCCCCTCCCCGCTGCTTGCGTGACGAATCCCAATTCATTTTTCTGCGGGAAGGGGAGCTTTTTGTCAGCATTTTGCATCTACTTTGATCTGGATGACCTTCACTGTTTTGGAAAATCGTAAATGTCAAGCTTTCTTGAGAATGCCATGGTTGGATGTCCGTGTTTTCTTGGTACACCCTTGGCTGAAACAGCGGAAGGACACCATTTTGCGGCGGTGGATCATGACCTTGCTCTGACAAGAAGGTTTCTTTTTTCGTAACTGTAATGCGAGAGGACGTATCACAGAAGAAATGTTAAAAAACTTGGGCAGGCACAGGATGCGGTTAAACACAGAAAGCGTTTTGTTGATCGTCAACAAAACGCTTTCTTGTAACAAACGGAGGGGGTCAGTTCATACTTTCTGCAATGGCAACGACGATTTCTTCTGGTACGAGGACAGGAAAGTATGTTTCAATGGTAAATTGGGTTGAGTCTTCTGACCAGATCAAGGTTTGGCGGCATTCAGAGCTGTCTGCCAGTAGCGTATTTTCCCAACATGCTTGTTGATAAATTGCCGATTGGCTTCTAACTGTTGTATCTTTGAAGCCGCCAGCCAGTTTAAGGTCTGCCAAGGGAGTTGGTGAGCCAATTTCCTGAGTGATGAGCACGTGATATGTTCGACCATCTCCTACGGGTTGACCGGAGTAGTACGTAGTGGTGGAATTCTCATTCCTCAAGGAAATGTGGTCAAAATATACAGTGGAGAGCATGGCTGATGGCAAAAGTAGTTTCTCGCCAAAAAGGCCTTCCGCACTTGTTCTGGAAAGCAGCCGTTCGGGATCAGGCGCAGCCAAATCTTCAGGGTCGGGCGTGATACCATTCAGTGATTCGGCCAGAAGCTTCATTTCGTTCACGCTTACAAATCCGCGCCCATCAAGTGCATCCTGGCTGGCAAAGATGATGTAGGAATATCCATCTTGCTGCCATAGCAAGGCGCGGTGAGCAGATGCAGGTTCACCGCCACAAAAGAAGTCGATACTCAGGCCTGTTTCAACAAGACTTGCCAGACCGTTCAGTGCCCCGCTGATGTTTACTGAATACTGTGAGATTGCAATTGGTATTTCTTTTCCGTCGTAATAGGCTTTGGTGCGGAGCTCGTCAACAGTGGGTAACGCCCAATTGCTTTGAGCTATCACCAGTGGGTTTGTTTTTTCTGAGGCGTTGATGTAATAGTACTGGCAAATTGCATTGTGCTGGCTGTTATAAACTGTTTTGGCGGTGATAAAGCGGTCTGGCAACCACGCTGGCTGATTCAAGGCAAAATCTGCCTGAGATTCTGCGTCTGCGAGGCTCGGACGATCAATGCTGTCCTTGAAGAATTCTGTACTGGTGATGCTTTCGGCCAATTGACGTAATTGGGGTAGCTCGAGACCAACGGGAGCATGTACACCACGGGCGGGGATATTAACCAGGGTGAATTCCAGATCATTCATGCGCCAGCGCAGCGTACGGGTCGGGAAGTTGTTTTCCCATGCGAGGGTATCTTCTGAAAGGCCCAGCCCCATCCAGCCACCCAATACATATTCTGCGGGCAGGTCATGAATGGAGACGCTTTGAATGAGCGTATCTTTGCCTACCATCCAGCTTTTTGGGGTGGAATCGTTTGCTAACGTTTCGGCTAAAAGCAGATCACCAAATTCGCCCTCGAATTTTATAACCACGCCATCATCAATGGCTGTGGCTCCTGCGAATGCCATTTCTCCTGGCAAGCTTTGTGGAAGGAGGATATCAAACGCGAGCCCGATTTGGACCTGTTCCAGGGTGCAGCGCGGGGCAATAACAGGCCCACAACCTGTCTGAGGGTCTTCAGGATCATGGGGGACGGCCTCTATCTCGTATGGCTGGGTTTGCAGATCAGATTCCATTTCTTGCAGGGCTTTCTCGTTGTTTTCGCTTCGGGTGAAGTAGCGCTGGATTTCCTGGGCCAGCACTTTACCTTGCGGAGTTGCCAGTAGAAATGCCAAAAAACATACGATGAGAACGCCAGCAGATATGGCCCACCTGGAGGCGCGATTGGATAAGTTTGTGTTTTTCACAGTTTCATCTCCTTGTTTTGTTAATTTTGCATTTCTCATAACAAGGGTTGTTTTCAGCTCTGGCCAGAGGTTGATTGTTTTGGAGGCGATCTCTTTTTCCAGCATCTGCTGGAACAGGGATTGCAATTTGACTTTATTTTGATCCATTGTGCTGCCTCCTAATTCCGGTGTTTCGAAGGGTCGATTGTTTGGATGAGTATGCCGAGCTTTTTTCGGGCGGTCCTTAGCCACCACTTGATTGTGGTGACAGGCTTTTCTAGGCGAGTTGCCATTTCATTGTTATTCATATTGAGGTAGTAGCGCATCATCACGACCGCCCTCTGGTCAGGCGAAAGCTGCTGCAAGGCATTCTTCAATATCTCCACGTTTTCTTTGATCTCGATCTGTTTTTCCGGCGACGGCTGCGGGTCAATCATCCACCTGGCAAGGGATTGCGATTCATAATCAGTTTCTTCTTCCAGTGAGCAAAGCCTGCTTTGTTTGCGGGCAGTTTTGATGGCGTCGTTGGCAACGATCCTGAAAAACCAGGGGGCAAAAGAGCGCGTGTCGTCGAACAGGTTGATCTTGTCGACCACTTTCAGAAAAGCATTTTGGGCAACTTCCTCTGCCAGAGACCGGTCTTGAAGGATCACAAAGGCAGCATACACAGCTTTCACCTGGTACTGCCTGACCAAAACTTCCAGCCCGGAGAGGTCACCTTGTTTGATACGAGAAATTGCTACCTTTTCTTCCATGCACGACCTTTTTCTTGAGAATTCTCTATAGTTAATATCTTTTTCAACCGAAAAGGGGAGTAATTTTACGAGAAACAAGGATAGGCGCCAAATCATAAAAGCGAACGCGACTCAACAATAGCTTACATAAAAATGGGTGCAGAGGCAATCGCCAAGGGGCATAAGTCTCCGCACATATGTGCAAAAAATGCACATATGTCTTGACGAAGTAGTTTCTCTTTGATAAACTTATCTCATGAAAGAATTTCTCTTGAGATATCAGGAGGTTAGCCTTGGATAACCAGGAGCTATTGGCGCGAGTGGCGAGCTTGTATTATGACCAGGAACTAACCCAAGCGGATGTCGCCCGCAGGGTTGGGGTCTCGCGTTCCAAAATTTCGCGCTTGCTAAAAGAAGCTCGGGAAGAAGGGATTGTTGAAATTGTGATCAACTATCCCTGGCGTACGTCCAACGCTCTGGAAAATGAATTGCAGGAGCGATTTGGTATACAGCATGTTTCGGTGCTGGTTGGTCTAGGGCGAGCGTACGATGATGTTTTACGGGGACTGGGCAATCTTGCGGCACGCTATTTGGAGAGTATTCTGAAACCGGATGTTATCCTTGGAATTTCCTGGGGTACGGCAGTTTATCAGACGGCTCGCGCGTTGCGCCCTGAATTGCGATTAGCCATCAAAGTTGTACAAATGCTTGGCGCCGTCGGGGCAAGCGATCCCTTGATTGATGGGCCAGACTTGGCGCGGTTTTTAGCCAACCTTTATGGGGGTGAGTACCACTATCTGCATGTTCCGCTGATCGTTGAAGACACAGCGATCGCAGAGGGTTTGATGCGGGAAATGCATGTGCAGCAGACACTGGATTTGGCGCGGAAATCAGATATTGCACTGGTTGGCATCGGCGGTATTCCACCCGAGGTGTCAAGCTTTTTGAGGGCTGGTTTTTTGACCAGGTCTGATCTGCGCCAACTGGCTGATCAGGGGGCAGCTGGTGATATTTGCGGCAGGTTATATGATATTAACGGCCTGGCATTGGATGTGCCAGTGGATAAGCGCATCATCGGCATCAGGCTGGATGATCTACGCCATATCAGGCATGTGGTGGGGGTTGCAGGAGGAGAAGAAAAAGCAGGCGCTATTTTGGGCGCTTTACGAGGCAAACGGGTAACCGCTTTGATCACTGATGACCTGGCTGCCAAACGGGTGCTGTCAATGGACAGCGATGCGGATCAATCGAATTAAACCAGTTTTGAGTTTTTAATCAAATTATTGTGGAGGCAAAGAAATCGATGGCGGTAGACACAAAAACAAAAATCGAATGGCTGCGGCAAATGTACACCGGCCGGGCATTCGAGGAGATGGCCGAAAAGTTATATGCGTTGGGCAAGATCCATGGCACGATGCATTTATCCATTGGCATGGAGGCTTCGGCGGTGGGTACGATTGCCGCAGTGAGGAAAGGCGACTATATTCTGGGGACGCATCGCGGCCATTCCCAATTAGTGGCCTATGGCGCAGACCTGAACCTGATGATGGCGGAATTCACTGGCAAAGCCACGGGGTATTGCCGTGGCCGCGGCGGTTCCATGCATATCGCAGACGTTCCGGGCGGGTATCTTGGCGCTCAAGGTATTGTGGCAGGCAATATTCCCCTGGCAGTGGGTGTGGGTTTGACGATCCGCAATAGAAAGACAGATCAGGTTTGCTTTTGTATGTTTGGGGATGGCGCCACAAATGAAGGTGCATTTCACGAGTCCCTCAATATGGCTGCAATCTGGAAATTGCCCATTGTTTTTGTCTGTGAAAACAACCAATATGGCATGTCGATGAACATTCAGGATGCAATTGCCATTGACCGGATTTCTGACAGAGCGTCATCTTATGGCATGCCAGGAGTGACAGTTGATGGAAATGATGTGATGGCGGTTTACGAAGCCATATCCGAGGCTGTGAAGCGTGCGCGGGCTGGAGAAGGCCCCAGCCTGGTCGAAAACAACACCTATCGATGGCGGGGACATTCCAAAAGTGATGCGAACCGCTATCGCACCAAAGAAGAGATACAGGAATGGATGCAGAAAGATCCAATCGCAAGATTTGAAAAACAGCTGATCAAAGAGAAGACATTGACCCAGGAAGAAGCCGAAGTCATCAAAGCGGAAGCTCAAAAGGCAATTGAAGACGCGGTGAAATTTGCGGAGGAAAGTCCGGAGCCTGATGTCGCAACCATCCTGGAAGGAGTATACGCAGAATGAGAGAGCTTACATTTCTAGAGGCAATTCGCGAAGCAATGGTGCAGGAAATGCGCCGAGATGATCGAGTGTTCTTAATTGGTGAGGATGTGGGGGTTTATGGCGGAGCCTTTGGCGTTTCCATGGGAATGCTTGAAGAATTCGGTACCGAGAGAGTGATTGATACTCCGATCAGTGAACTGGCTATCGGCGGAGCCATTACCGGTGCGGCTATGACGGGTATGCGGCCGATTGGCGAGATCATGTTCATGGACTTTATGACCCTGGCATCTGACCAGATTGTCAATCAGGCAGCCAAGCTACGCTTTATGTTTGGCGGTACTAATACGGTACCCTTTGTACTCCGTGCCCCGATTGGTTCCGGGGCAGGGGCGGCGGCACAACATTCGCAAAGTCTTGAAAACTGGTATGTACATATTCCCGGCTTAAAGGTGGTAATGCCAACCACGCCATATGATGCCAAGGGTTTGTTGATTGCTTCAATACGGGATGATAATCCGGTCATTTTCTTTGAGCCAAAGTTGTTATACAAAAAAGCGAAAGGGCCAGTTCCTGAAGAATCTTACGAAATTCCATTGGGCGTGGCAGATATCAAACGATCCGGGAAGGATTTATCCGTCATAGCCACGGGAATGATGGTACCGAGATCGTTAGAAGCTGCTGAGATTTTGGCCCAAGAGGGGATTGATATCGAAGTGGTTGATCCACGCACTCTGCGCCCGCTGGATGAAGAGACCATTGTCAAATCGGTCATGAAAACTGGCCGGGTTTTAATCGTGCACGAGGCCTGTAAAACTGGCGGATATGGCGGGGAACTGGCAGCTGTCATTGCTGAAAGCCAGGCCTTCGATTACCTGGATGCGCCCATCGTTCGGTTGGCAGGCAAGGATATCCCTATCCCCTACAACCGGACACTGGAATATAATGCTGTGCCACAGGTGGAAGATATCGTTGCTGAAGCCCGGAAACTGGCGAAAGGAAAGGTGTGAGATGGCTGAACCAATCATCATGCCCAAGTTTGAGATGTCGCAGGAGATTGGTACGATCGTTGAATGGTCCAAAAAAGAAGGTGACAAGGTTGAAAAAGGCGAACCGATCCTGGTTGTAGAAACCGACAAAGTGACCATGGATGTGGAGTGCCCAGCCTCTGGCGTTTTGGCAGGCCTACGCGGCAAGCCTGGCGAGTCAATACCAGTGACGGAGATCATTGGTTACGTCCTGCAGCCTGGAGAAGAATTACCGATAAGTGAAACTGTTTCTGATGCTCCGCCGTCAGTCTCTGTGAATCAATCAGTTGCGCCGGAGAGAGCAATTGATGCGACACCGGTTGCGCAACGTATGGCTGAAAAAACAGGCGTAGATGTGACCACGATCCAGGGTTCTGGCCCGGGCGGGAGGGTGACCAAAGCGGACGTTGAAAGCGTGCTGGCTAAAACGGCTGAAATTGAAGAACTTCAGTCGGTTGGGGATACTGGAAAAGTGCGCGCCACACCGGCTGCCCGGCGTGTCGCCCGGGAGAATGAGATTGAGTTGGGAAGTGTTCCGGGCAGTGGGCCGCGCGAAAGAGTTCAGGCGGCGGATGTGCTGCGAGCGGTTGCGAGCGCAACGACGGGACAGCAACAAAAAGGAATGCAATCCATTCCATTTACCGGAATGCGCAAGAAGATCGCCGATCGCATGACGGTCAGTTACCAGACGGCACCGCATATTTATATGACTCTCAAGGCAGAAATGTCGGCATTTGAGGATTTCAGAGAACGCTTGAATGAGCGGGCCAAGAGTCAGGGAGTGGCTCATCTTTCTGCCACCGTGCTTTTGGTCAAAGCAGTCAGTTGGGCATTGTTGCGCAATCCCGTCATCAACAGCGCGCTTCATGGGGATACGATCGATATCCTGCCAGAAACCAATATAGGTGTAGCGGTTGCCTTGGACGGAGGATTGATTGTGCCTGTGGTCAAAAACGTAGAACAGCTTTGCCTGTCGGATTTGGCAGAGAATGTAGCAGATCTGGTGAGCCGTGCCCGGACGGGCGACCTGGTGCCATCAGATGTGGTAAACGGCACTTTTACCATCACCAACCTGGGCGCATTTGGAATTGAGCAATTTACGGCCATTATCAATCCTGGTCAAACAGGCATTCTGGCGGTTGGTGCAATTCAGGATGAAGTCGTACCCGATGGAGAGGGTGGAATTGCGGTTCTGCCGATGATGCACATGACACTGGGGCTTGATCACCGCGTAGCAGATGGCGCCAGCGGAGCGCGGTTCCTGGCTGATTTGCGTGATGTCTTACAGGAGCCGGATCTGATGCTTTGGTAGTGCGGTTATAGACGTTGAACTGAGGTGACAAAGGGCGATCATCCGACCGCCCTTTGTCTTTTTATGCGATTTTGAAGAATGGCACTTGACTTTAGGAAAAGAAAATGCTAAACTCACATGTGTGAGAAATTAATCACGAAAGTGAGTAGATCGCATTGGCCCTTAGCAACTCCAGTCAGGTGTATCACGTGATGGACAAGAAGCTGTCGGACGAAAGATCGGAACTGCTGGCGGATGTGGCTGAGCAGTATTTCCTGGAAGGCAAAACCCAGGCACAAATCGCGAAATTTGTGGGTGTAACTCGATCGATGGTGTCCAGGATGATCACCGAAGCGCGCGGCGCCGGGATCGTGAATATCCAGATCAACCGTCCACTGGGCCTGAATAAAGTCCTGCAAAGACAACTTGTGAAACGCTTTAATTTGCAGGATGCGTATGTGATCAGCCAGAGAAATATTCCCCCTGACAGATTAAAGGAGAGACTTGGACAAGCAGGCGCATTTGCTTTAAGATCATACCTGAAACCGGGAACTGTGTTTGGTGTAACATGGGGCACAACGGTAAGTGCTGTGGTCGAGGCATTGGATGCTGAAGCATTTCATGAAACCGAGACTATCACAGTGACGCAGCTCATCGGTGCGTTGGGTGCCCAAAATGATCAATATGACGGACACGCATTGGTTTCCAGCCTGCAAAAGAAATTTGGCGGTCAGGCAGTTTACCTGAACGCCCCCTATCTTGTAGAAAACTCAGATATTGCAGCATCATTTATTAAAACACGCAATGTTGCCGAAGGACTCAATATGGCAAGGCAGACTACTGTGGCCTTGATGGGGGTTGGTAGCACAGATATCTCCACGTCCAGTTTCTACCTGGCTGGCTATGCTTCAAAAGATGATATCCTGCGGATGGTTGAGGCTGGGTCGGTGGGAGATGTGTGTGGATTCCAGGTTGACGAATTTGGTAATCGGGTTTATGAGGATTTTCAGACCAGGGTCATCGGGATTGCGATGCAGGACTTTCTAGAAATACCAGTGCGGATTGGTGTTGCCGGAGGGCCAGACAAGGTGCTGCCGCTTTTGGGCGGGTTACGGGCCGGGTATTTGAACATTCTGGTTACAGATGCAGACACTGCTCAGCAAGTACTAGAACTGGATGAACTTAAATAGGCGGTTTGAAATAGAGAGGACTTATTGCTAATGTCAAACAAGTTGTTGGAGTTGCTCGAACCATCAGCAGTTTGCCTGCATTTGATGGCAGAAGATTCAGAGGATGTGATCACCAAGCTTGGCGGTTTGTTAGAACAGGCAGGGTACGTGAAGGATACTTTTGTCGCCGCCGCCCTGGCGCGAGAAAAAGAACTGCCAACCGGCTTGCCATTGGATGGGGAAATTAATGCTGCCATTCCGCACACGGATGTTGAGCATGTGAAAAGATCTGGTGTGGCAATGGCGACCCTGGAAAAGCCTGTTGTTTTTCAGAACATGGTAAATAAAGACGAATCTGTGCTTGTACGGCTGGTCTTTTTGCTTTCTCTCGAACAGCCTAAAGCGCAGATCGAGATGCTGCAGGTGATCGCTGGTGTTCTGCAAAACGCAGAAGTTGTTTCCAGCTTGATTGATGCGAAAAACTTCGAGGGTGTGCAGCAGTCACTTGCATTACTTGAGGTATGACAGCTGGATTCGGTTTGTATTTCTTTCATTTCGCTGTAAAATGGTTGTAAGGCGTAAGAAAGTAAACCGGTCCAAAATCAGTTGTTCAGCATAGTAAAAAGGAGGATTCATTGAAAAAGAGCATTTTAGTTGCCTGCGGTACTGCGATTGCGACATCAACTGTAGTTGCGAGAGCCATTGAAGAAGCAATGAAAGATCGCGGTATTGATGTTACAACAAAGCAATGCAAGGCTTCCGAAATTCGAGCCTATGTGTCTGGTGTTGACCTGGTAGTTTCCACAACCCAGGTGCCTGCAGATTTGGGTGTTCCAGTAATTCAAACACTGGCATTCTTAACTGGTATTGGAAAGGAGGATGTTATCGAACAGATTGCCAAAGCTCTCACTGCGTAATTTAAAAATTTGATAATTTTTCAACGTTCATAACTGGAGGATAAAAATGGTTCAATTTCTTGCTGCCTTGAAGGCTGTCATTGACGGCCTGGGTGCCACAATTCTGTTGCCGGTCATTATTTTCTTCTTGGCCTGGTTCCTGGGTGCGAAGCCCGCCAAGGCCTTCCGTTCCGGCGTGATGATCGGTATTGCATTCATTGGCATCAACCTTGTGGTAGGTTTGATGTGGGGTAGCTTGACTGAGGTTGGTCAGGCAATGGTTGCCAACACTGGCGTAACCCGCGATATCGTGGACGTCGGCTGGCCTTCGGCCGCGGCCATTGCATTTGGCACGCAGGTTGGCCTGTGGGTCATCCCGGTTGCCATTCTGGTCAACATTATTCTGCTTGCTGCCCGGGTGACCAAGACCCTCAACATTGATATTTGGAATTTCTGGCACTTTGCTTTCATCGGGTCGCTTGTGGCCATCGTAACCGGCAATGTTTTCTTTGGTTTGGTCGCAGCCGCCATTGCAGCCGCTCTGGCGCTTTTCCTGGCCGACTGGACTGCCAAGTCTGTACAGCACTTCTATAATCTGCCGGGTATTTCCATCCCGCACCTGACTTCAGCCCCTGGTGTTCCGATCGCAATCGTGACGAATTGGATTGTTGAAAAGATCCCTGGCCTGCGTGATCTGGACGCTGATCCGGAAGCAATTCAGAAGAAATTCGGCATCTTTGGCGATCCTGTCATCCTTGGCTTGATCATCGGTTTGGTGCTGGGTATTCTGGGCTTCTACAACGCTGGTGATTTTGCAACTGTTCTGTCCAAGGTGCTTGGTGTAGGCATGAACCTGGCGGCAGTTATGTATTTGCTGCCCAAGATGGTGCAAATTCTGATGGAAGGTTTGATCCCGGTTTCTGAAGCTGCCCGCGATTACATGCAGAAGCGCTCCAATGCCGTCGATATTAACATCGGTCTGGACTCGGCGATTTTGATTGGTCATCCTGCAGCTATTTCATCCTCGCTGATTCTGGTTCCGATCGCTGTTCTGCTTTCGATCATTCTGCCCGGTAACCGTGTGGTGTTGTTTGCTGACCTGGCCATCATTCCCTTTGTGGTTGCCATGATGGCGCCGCTCTTCAAAGGTAATGTTGTGCGCCTGATCATTGGCGGAACGCTAGAGTTGGCGGTTGGTTTCTACATTGCTACTGCTCTGGCTCCGTTGTTCACTTCCGCTGCGGTGGAAGCCGGTTTCACCATGCCAGAAGGCGCTTCACTTATTGCCAGCATCGGTGATGGTTTCCTGTGGCCGCCTTTCCTGTTCGCCAAATCGGCGGAATTTCTGGGAATCTTCGGCGTTTTGATCCTTGGTGCTTTGCTGGCTGTGACCTGGTTCCTGTTCAGCAAGAACCGCACTGCCTGGGAAGTCGCCGCTGGCGCTCCGGTCGAGAAATAAGTTCCTTTACTGCATATATAGAAAAGCAAGGAATTCGGGCGGCCAAGTCATTGACCGCCCGAACTTTCGGAGAGGCTTTGATGCTTAATTTCCTGGTTCGTTCTACACTAGGCACCTGGGGAGGCGCCGTTCTGGATTTTTATCTGGCAAATGGCTCGTGGATCAATGGCATTATTCTTTTCCTGGTCTTGATGAATTATTTTAGCCGCCGCACTTATCAAGCTATTCAGGCTGCTTTGTTCGCTGAATGCAAGACAATGGGAGTTGATCTTCAAAAAGGCTGGGCGGTTAGTTCCATGAAGAAGTTGCTGGATAAATCCGTGATTCCTTGGGAGGATTTTGCAAGAATTGGCTGGTTCCCATTCCTGGCTGTCCCCGGGAGATTACTCCCTGTTCGGAAGCGCCCAAAAAGCCTTGAGAAATTATTCACAATTGATTTTCTACTGAAATGTACATCTGAGAAAACCGATAGCAGAAAGTAAGTGAAAACAATGTCCGTGTTATCAGATCTGGTTTGGCTGGCGAGAGAACTTGGCCGGGAAGAGCGAGGACTGGCCTTTCTTGGCGAGGGAAACCTGAGCGGTGCTTGCGGAGATGGTTCTTTCTGGGTCAAGGCTTCGGGACATCGTATGCAGGCTATCGACGAGAATGGTTTTAGCCGGGTTGGTCTTGAAGTTGTATATCAATTCCTTGAACTTGATGACGCAGATGACAGCCAGGTATCTGATTGCCTCAGTAATGCTCTTATCCAAAATGACTTGCCCAGGCCATCTGTCGAGACGTTTTTGCATGCCGTATGCCTCAAGCTTGAGGGCGTGCAATTTGTCGGGCATACACATCCCACATCGGCGCTGACAATTTTGTGCAGTAGGATGGGTGCAGAGCCGTTCTTGCGGCATGTGTTCCCGGAGCCTGTCATTGTTTGCGGGCCAATCCCTGTTGTGGTTCCTTATGCTGATCCGGGGTTTGCGCTTGGAAAAGCGACCAGGATTGCGATTGACCAGTATCTTGATCAATATCAGCGGACGCCAAAGCTAATTTTGATGCGCAATCATGGTTTAATCGCTTTGGGTGAGACTGCCCAAGAGGTACTGGATATTACTTTGATGGCAGATAAGTGGGCAAAAGTATTGAATGGACTTTATTCCCTGGGTGAGCCGGAATTCCTATCTGATGAGCATGCCTGGCGAATGGTGACACGGCCAGATGAAGCTATTAGAAAGAAAGCTGCCAACAAATAAATAGAACACCGCCAGAAATTGGCCGGTGTTCTATGGAATGATCTCCTTTTTTACAAATTTGTTTGGATGGCGCTTGCGATTTCTGCAGCAATTTCTTTCAAGGATTCTTCAGAGTCAGAGCTGCTTGTAAGAGAAAACGTCCCTATTGTTTTTATGCCGGGTCTGAAAGAAATGTTTGCATTAATAGTGGCATTCTTGATTTGAAGCAGCCAGCCAAGGGGGCGTTTTTTTACAAAATTATAACCAAGTGATTCAATCAATCTTTCTGCTGCATTATAGCAATCGGTGGGTGAGGTATCGGGGAATTCCAATTGCATTTCTATATTGGGCATATTCAAACTCCTTGTTTGCTTTTGTGATTTTTCTCAATTATAATCCATGCTGGTAGCCTGCGATCGTTTTTGTTTTGAGAAATAGTGCTATACTTTGGATGTTTGAGATACCGAAACAGGGATTGAAGAAATGCACAACGAAGATACAGAGTTGCTTTTTCCATTGCGGGTTATCCCGGACCTTTATCACTTACGCGATACGGAGTGGGATCGACTGCTTGAACGGGTACAAAAAACGACGGCCAGCCCGGTTGAACAAAAGGCTTTCACTTTGATGCTGGTGCGGATGGGCGGCTGCATGACCTGTAATGCCGATTCATTTCGAGCAATGCGCGGCTGCACACAATGTGCCCAACGAACTGTCAAAAGAATTCGCGAGGAAGGCGCCGAGCTTCTTGAATTATTCGAAGCTCATTGTGTCGAAATGCGGGATTATTTGAAGGAAAGCTGAATTTAGAGGTCAGGATTTATCTGATTGCAGCCAGAAAGGGAGTAGAGGATTTCATTATGTCAGGCATTACCGAAGAAAGTGTTTTGGATGCATTGCGTAGGGTGATGGATCCCGAATTAAACAAAGATCTTGTCGCCTTAAATATGATCAAGGATATTGAAATTGTTGGAGGAAAGGTTTCTTTTTCAATTGAATTAACTACCCCAGCCTGTCCACTGAGAGCCAAAATTGAAAGCGATGCTCGCCAGGCAGTTCAGACAATCCCTGGCATAGAACAGGTTGATGTTAAAGTTACTGCCCGTGTGCGTTCAGATGGCAAGGAACGAAATTTATTGAAGGATCCTGTCCAAAACGTGATAGCGGTAGCTTCCGGTAAAGGCGGTGTTGGGAAAAGCACGGTTGCAGTGAATTTGGCGATTTGTCTGGCGCAAAGTGGAGCCACGGTAGGTCTGTTGGACGCGGATATTTATGGGCCAAATGTGCCAACGATGATGGGCGTTAAACGGCTGCCGCCTTCCCCAAACAACACATTGCTGCCGGCAATTGCTTATGGCGTCAAGATCATGTCGATTGGTTTCATGGTAAAGCCAGATCAACCGTTGATCTGGCGCGGACCGATGCTGCATTCTGCAATCCAGCAGTTTTTGCGAGACGTGGAGTGGGGTTGCCTGGATTACCTGGTGGTTGATCTGCCGCCTGGAACAGGGGATGTTCAATTAAGTCTGGCCCAATTCCTGCCTATCAGTGGAGGGTTGATCGTTACCCTTCCACAGCAGGTATCGCTGGAAGACGCCAACCGCGGGATACATATGTTCAAAAAAATGGACATCCCAATTTTAGGCGTGGTAGAGAATATGAGTTACCTTGAATTGCCAGATGGGACGCGAATGGATGTCTTCGGCTCGGGAGGCGGCGAATCTTTGGCGAATCTCGTTGGTGTACCTTTCATTGGCAGAATCCCGATGGACGCAGCAGTGAGAATAGGCGGGGATGCGGGTGTTCCAATCGTGATTGCCGATGCCGAATCAGCATCGGCAAAGGTACTGCGACATATTGCCGAAGACGTTGCGGCGCGTTTAAGCGTTGCCGTGCTTGGTGGAGAGAAAAAAGAATAGCCCATGGCAGGCGAAGAAAAACTTATCGTTGGATTACGGTTTTCCAAAGTAGGCCGGGTCTATCATTTTACGGTAAATGGTGTGCAAGGCCTTGCTCTTGGTGATTATGCGGTGGTCGAAACCAGCCGCGGTTGGCAGCTTGGTGAGGTTGTTCAGTTCTTGGACCCGGCTGAGATTGGTCCAGAAAGCGAAGCGCGCAAACCAATCAGCCGCCGCGCGACACCCCAAGACCTCTTGCTGCGTCAAAGCTGGCAGAAAAAAGAAGATGATGTAGTGAAAACGGCGCGCGCAAAAGCCGTTGAATTAGGGTACGATACTATCAAGATCATTGCCTCGGAATACAGTTTCGAGGGGACATCATTGACTGTATTATTCAGCACAGAGGGTGAAGAGAAGATTGATTTGCGTTCCATCAAAAAAGCATTGCAACGCACATATTCACCCGCTCGAGTTGAACTGCGCCAGATCGGTCCGAGGGATGTTGCCAAATTTCTTGAAGGCATGGGGGCGTGTGGTCTTGAAAAACGATGCTGTTCGAAGTTCTTGATGGAATTCAATTCAATTTCTATTCGGATGGCCAAGGAGCAGGGTATTTCACTTACCCCAACCGAAATCACCGGCATGTGCGGCCGTTTAAGGTGTTGTTTGAATTATGAATTTGAGCAGTATACGATAGCCCGGAAGGGCCTGCCCAAAAGGAACAAGAAGATCATGACCCCGGCTGGAGAAGGAAAGGTGATCGATGTTTTGCCTTTGAAAGGCACCATCGTTGTTTATATTCCCGAGGTAGGCCGCCGGGAATTTACGAAGGAAGAATTGCAGGGGAAAACTCTGGATACTTCCAATCAGGATGATTCTGAAGACGAATAAACAGTCTGACCAGGATTGTACCGAATGTCTTTTGACCGGCTGGCCGCTTCTAGGGCTGGCTGGTTTTTTGTTTTCTGCAAATAATTACGACTGCTTTCTTTTTCATTGACATCATTCAGCGGTGGTGCTATACTCTGGTTGTCGAAATCATCTGATTAATAGGATTATTGACTGCGAAGTTTTAGCTGCGATGAGACAGAGAGAAACCCTCGAACCCCTTTCCGCTTTTATTCGCTATCTGGCCAGAAACAATGATGATGGCCATGCGGAATTGCCATCCTTAAATGCTCTTAGTCGGGAACTGGGAGCAAGCGTGGCCAGTGTGCGTGAGCAACTGGAGGTAGCGCGGGTATTGGGGTGGGTTGAAGTCAAGCCCCGCACTGGAATTCGACGGCTGCCTTATTCTTTTTACCCCACTGTGCAACACAGCCTTTCATATGCCGTTCAACTGGATCAGAGTCACTTTCATGAATTTGCTGATCTTCGCAACCACCTTGAAGCCGCTTACTGGTTTGAGGCAGTCAGCATGTTGACGAGTGAAGATAAACATAAATTGCGGGATCTTGTCCAGCGGGCAAAGGATAAGCTGGAACGCAATCCGGTTCAAATTCCACATCATGAGCATCGAAAATTGCATCTCACCATTTACCGCCGCCTGAACAATACCTTTGTTCTGGGAATTTTCGAATCCTATTGGGATTTGTATGAATCGCAAGGGCTGGATGTCTATGCAAATTACGATTACTTGAAGAAAACATGGGATTATCATGAGCAAATGATTGAAGCGATTTGTTCGGAAAAATATCAAGCAGGATTTGAATCGCTGATTGCACATAAGGATTTATTGTTTCAGAGACCCAATCCGCTATCGAGACAAAAATTCGAATAGGGACTTTAGCATCCATTCATACTTAAGGAGTGTGTATGACGCCAGTTCAGGTTGAACAAGAAGCAGCAGAATCAAGTGCACTTCCCCCACATGTTAATGATTTTTGCATCACTTTCAGCACAGTCAACGGCTCAGGAAGTGTAACTGCAAATAATACGGTATTGCGGGCGTTGTTCCGAATGGGAATTCCGGTTTCGGGCCGGAATATTTTTCCGTCGAACATTAAAGGCTTACCTACCTGGTTCACAATTCGGGTCAGCAAACAGGGATATTTAGGCCGGCTGGAAAAGGATGCTGTGGTAGTTGCCATGAATCAAGATTCTCTGCTGCAGGAAATTGATTGGCTGGTTAGCGGCGGCGTCTTATTGTACGCAGACCATCTTGAGCTTCCTAAAGTGCGGGATGATATCGTGTTGTATCCCATGCCAATTCAAAAGATCTCAAAAGAGATGGATATTCCGCGACAAGTGAAAACCTACGTTGAGAACATGATCTACGTAGGGATCGTTGCTCAGTTGCTGGACATTGATCTTGAAAAGGTAGAAGAAGCCCTGGATTTCCAGTTCAATGGCAAGGTGTCAGCCAAGGAGTTAAACTTTGGGGCCGTCAAGGCAGGGTATGATTGGGCGGCCTCGAATTTGGTGAAGAAAGATCCTTATCGGGTAGTGCCGATGAATGCAACCAAGGGTTACATTCTGGCGGATGGAAATTCGGCAGCGGCTCTGGGTTCGATCTATGGCGGATTACAGTTTTCTGGCTGGTATCCTATCACGCCTGCCACAAGCCTACCAGAGGCATTGCAGGAGTATATTCCTCTCCTGCGCAAGGATACGGAAACAGGAAAAAGCACCTACGCCATCGTTCAGGCCGAAGATGAACTCTCGGCAATCGGCATGACCATCGGCGCTGGCTGGGGAGGGTTACGAGCCATGACCGCTACATCCGGCCCCGGATTGTCTTTGATGGCTGAATATTTGGGCCTGGCTTATTACGCCGAAGTGCCGGTGGTGGTTTGGGATGTGCAGCGGGTTGGCCCAAGCACAGGCCTGCCAACACGTTCTGCACAGGGAGATTTAACATTTGCCAATTTTATGGGGCATGGTGATACAGAGTTCATCATCCTGATCCCTGGATCGGTGCGAGAATGTTTTGAGTTTGGCTGGCGTTCACTTGACATTGCCGAAGAATTCCAAACCCCGGTGATCGTCCTGAGTGACCTTGATCTGGGTATGAATTATTGGCTTTCAAAACCGTTTGTCTATCCTGATGAACCGATCAAGCGGGGAAAAATTTTGTGGGAAAATGATTTTGACAGCATAGGAGATCGGCTGAAAGTTTTTGGGAAGAGGTGGGGGCGTTATCTGGATGTTGATGGTGATGGCGTTCCTTATCGCACCGTTCCTGGAAACCGCCGCGTTGGAAGCTCATACTTTGCCCGCGGCACCGGCCACGATGAATATGCCGGTTACAGTGAAGATCCAGAGACGTGGAAACAAGGTCTTGATCGCTTATCGTTTAAACTGCAAAAGGCAAAGGACGCCTTGCCCCGACCAGTTGTGGAGACAATGCCCAGAGCTGATATCGGGATTATCACCAGCGGCTCCACGTATCCTGCGGTTGAAGAAGCGCGCGATCTGTTGGCGAAAAAGGGGGTGCTTACCGATTATTTGCGAATCAGGGCTTTGCCGTTTAATGATGAGGTGCCAGAATTCATCCGTAATCATGATCACACTTATGTGATCGAGACTAACCGGGATGGACAGCTCAAGCAGTTACTCACGCTAGAATTTCCAGATCTGGCACGTTATTTACACAAGGTGTCAAAGATTGATGGGTTGGCTTTATCGGCTGCCTGGATCACTGACCAAATTGTAGTAAAGGAGCGGAATTGATGGTGGAAACGTCATCTGCTGATGCAAAGATCAATGCAATTGGTTTGACGCGGGATGAGTATCGCGGTGCGCTCAGCACTTTGTGTCAAGGGTGTGGTCACAACGCTCTTGCTGCGCAAATCATTGCTGCCTGTTTCGAATTGAACATTCCGCCAGAAGGCGTGGTGAAATTCTCGGGAATAGGGTGTTCCAGTAAATGCCCAACGTATTTCATGAGCCGATCCTTTGGATTCAACGGCTTACATGGCAGAATGCCGTCATTGGCAACCGGTGCTTTGTTTGCAGACAAAACTTTGATTGGCATTGGCTTGTCTGGAGACGGAGATTCGGCCAGTATTGGCATGGGGCAATTCAAGCACGTATGCCGGCGGAATCTTCCGCTGGTTTACATCATTGCCAACAATGGCGTGTATGGATTAACCAAAGGGCAATTCTCGGCCACTGCCGAGAAAGACCTGGAGTTGAAGCGCCAAGGTAAGAACCCCTACTTGCCAGTGGATATTTGCATGGAAGCACTGGCAGCCAATGCCACATTTGTGGCGCGCGCTTTTGCAGGCGACCCAAAACAATTGCGTGAATTGATCAAGGCTGCTCTCAAACACGAAGGGACGGCGGTGATTGACGTGATCAGCCCATGTGTTACTTTTCATAATCTGGATCACTCTTTGCATTCTTATGCCTGGGGGAAAAAACATGAACGGCCCATTCACGAGATTTCTTTCATACCCGATCGAAATGAGATCGCGATTGAAGATCACGAGGCTGGCCTGGTGAGAGAAATTGAACTGCACGACGGCACTTCAATACTTCTAAAAAAACTGGGAGGGGATTACGACCCCACCAATCGTTTTCAGGCCTTCATCATGCTGGAAGATGCAGAAGTGAATAATCTACTGCTGACAGGTTTGATCTATCTCGATACAAAACAACCGCCGATGCAAGACGCATTCGATTTGCCGGACGAACCACTAAATCGCACCCCGGTTGAAAAACTTCGTCCATCGAAAGAAAGCCTGGATATGGTGAATGGCTGGATGCATTAAAAAACCAAATGTTAGCGGCGAAACAACACGGGCTATCCTTTTTATGGGATAACCCGTGTTTTGCAGATGCGAATTCCGTTCTTTTACTTCTTGCGGGATTTTCTGGATTTGCGAATCCTGCGGGTGAGGGAGTGTTGAATGCGCGCTTGTCTTTCTCTGGTGATCGGATAGCGGAGCGCAAATCCGATGGCGCCAAGCAACAACAAAGTGATGAAAGGGCCGGTCATAATGCGTATAGCCAACAACGCAGAAGAAGGTTGTGTAAATACCTGTGTATTTTGAGGAGGCGTCTGGTAGCCAAACCAACCCAAAACCTGCAAAGCCAGAAAGATGGCGATAGCACTGGCGAGTTTGCGAATAAAGTTGATAGAGCCGTAATACATGCCTTCGCGCCGGTTATTGGTTTTTAGCTCAGCCCAGTCAATTACATCCGGGAAGATGGCTTCAGGAATGATGTGCGCATTGGAGGTGGTGATGCCAATCAGCGCCGCCAGCAAAACCATGAACCCCTTTTGTTCGGGGGCAAGCAAAAAGACAAAAATTTGCAGGACAGCCCAGATTGAGGCGCCAATGATATAAGCTTCAGTTTTGCTGCGTTTTTTGGCCAGCCAATTCCAGAATGGTAATGTGAGGATTGCTATGATAAATATAGCGCCCAGAACGATGGATTCGAGGGAGATATTTTGTCCAAGCAGACTGAATTTTGCCAGCAAATCTCCTTGGGCGATCCAGTAAAGAAGGAAATAAGGCACCATCAAGGCCACAATGTCAAAAGCAATCCAATTGAGAACATATACGCCGGTGGCGTATCGAAATGGTCTGTTTTGCCAAAGCTCAAGCAATGTTCGTTTGAAAGTCATCTCTTCCGGAGGGATCAAAGCAGGGGCCTCTTTTTCCTTCAGAAGGGCAAAGATAAGCAGGAAAGGCAAAATCGCCGCACCGCCAAAAATTGCTGCCATGGTCAGGTAGCTTTGCTGCAGGGTCATTCCCGAGGTCACAAAATGATCTATGAGCGTAGGAGCCAATACAGCAGTCAGAAGAGAAGCAACCAGGTTAAAAAACATACGGAAACTGGTCAGGGATGTACGCTCATCATAATCCTTCGCAATTTCCGGGGTGAGCGCCAGATAGGGCACTGTGATTAGCGTTTGGATGGTATCGCTGAGCATGTACGCCAGTGTCACATGCGCCACCAATGCGATCTGTGTTTGCCAAGGTGGCGCCCACCAAAGCAGGACAAACGCCAATGCAAAAGGAATTGCAAAGACCAGCAGGAAAGGTCGCCGTCTACCCCAGCGGGTGCGCACATTGTCGCTCAACGAACCGACAATGGGGTCATTGATCGCATCCCAAAGGATGCTGACCAGGGCAGCGATAGATGCCAGCCGCGGATCAATACCGACGACATCGGTCAGGAAGATGGCATAAAAAATCTGGCGCAGGGTATTGAAACTGGCACGTCCGCCATCACCGCTTCCGTAGATGAGTTTTGCTATGATTGACAAATTCTGTTCTGGAGGTTCCTGTTCATCAAGAGGGGTGTTGGTTGGCAAGTTTTCCATGATCCATCCTGTTTATTAAGAAATAGATAATTGATAAGTCCGGTGCCGTTTATTCCAGATTACCCCGGCGCGTTCCATATCTGATTTGCTCTTGTAATTGAGTTCGTCGATTTGGACGAATTCTGCCTTTTCAAAATTGGCTGATCTAATCGTTTTTTCCAATTCGGAGTACAGTAAGGCATTGGCACCCATGCCCTGGTATTTTGGCAACAGGCCGACGCCATTCAGGTCAACGATCCTGGAAAGCTTTTTTTCCTTGAGCAGTTCAATCCAGCCCGTTGGCCAGATTTTCCCTCCTGCTCTCTGGATGGCGCGCGAAATATTACGATAGGCGATGATGAAACCAGCCACTTCATCATCTTTGAGGATCAATTTTGGTAGCCCGGGTTCAAGAATCTGGATCATATTCCTGGCCAGCATTTCAAATTCAGCCTGGGTGGATGGGTAGTAGCCCGGATTGGTTTGAAATGCTTCATGGTTGATCTTGTTGATTTCCGGAATCAGTTTGCGCATTTCAGCTCTGGTTTTGAAAGACACTACTTTGAAGTTGCCGCGTTGTTTGACTTTGTCGGCGGCTTCATGGATGCGCGGGTCAAGCTCTTGGTCGGCGGTCATATAACCGGAGAGATGGTCTGTCCATTTGGTAAAACCGACATCCTCGATGAAATTACCATAATAGGGATAATTGTAATTCATGCCTACAGCCGGCAAAAATTCATAACCTTCTACCAGAAGGCCGATCCCGGAGGAACGGGCAAAACCCTTAGGGCCCAGGATGATTTCTATCTTACGTTTTCGAGCCCACTCCAGGGCAGCTTCAAACAGTGCTCTGGATACCTGAATGTCATCAACGACATCAAAATAATAAAAAAAGCCATATTGTGCTAGATGATGTGCGCTGTAATTTCTCTGGTGAAGGATGGCGATGCGTCCGAGGACATCAGTTTCACTTTCGGCCAGGAAGAATTCTGCATCTGAATGTTGATAGTAGGGGTGCTTTTGGCGGTCGAGAACGGTTTTCATCTCGTTAACAAATGGGGGAACCCAAAGATCGGAACCTTTATAAAGGTCAAAGGGAAAGTTAATAAATTTTTGTACATCAACTGGATTGTTTGTGGAAATCGATTTAATCCGCATCTTATCCTCAAGTATGTAAGCAATATTGTGTCAGGTGTGTAACGATTCCCCAACGGTGTGGAGTAGGGCCAGATTTGGTGGCCGCCAGGCACCCACGGGAAGGCCTGAGATGACGACCACTTGCTGACCGGGAGACACGGTGGTGTTGGCAATTAAAGCGGTCTCGATGTGTGCCAGCATGCTTTCAACGCTATTGGCATAGGGCACCAGAAATGGGGTGATACCCCAATACATACCGAGCCGATTATAGGTATTCATGTCTGGGGTGAGGGCAATGATCGGTACGGTTGGCCGGGCTTTGGACATCAGTAGAGCGGTGCGGCCGCTTTGGGTGAAGACTGCCAATGCGGCTACATTCCTGTCTTGTGCCAGTTCACGAGCTGCGCGGGTGATGGAAACTGCATCATCGAGGGAACTTTCGCTGGCCAGGTGGTGCTGCCCCCATTCTGTGAAATTATTCTCTGCTTCCTGAATGATGCGACTCATCATCGCAATACTTTCAACAGGGTAAACGCCGGCCGCGGTTTCACCTGAGAGCATGACCGCATCTGTTCCATCGAATATGGCATTGGCAACATCGGATGCTTCTGCCCTGGTTGGCCGGGGATTATTAATCATGGAGTCGAGCATTTGTGTGGCTGTGATGACAATTTTTGATTGCTTGTTTGCGGCCTGAATGATTTTCTTCTGCATAATGGGTACCTGGGAGGGCGAGGTTTCAACTGCCAAGTCGCCACGGGCCACCATTACGCCATCAGACACCTCAAGAATTTCTTCCAGATTGTCAATTGCTTTGGGCCGCTCCAGTTTAGCGATGATCGGGATATTTTCTTTGGCGGGATCAATGCGATGCATCGCCTCACGTACCCTAAGGACATCCTCAGCGGTTTGAACAAATGAAATGGCAACGGCGTCAATATTTGATTTGAGACCGAATTCCAGGTCAATGATGTCTTTTTCGGTCAATGATTCAATTCCCAGGGCGGCGCCCGGCAAATTCACCCCCTTGTGCGACTTCAAAACACCGCCTAATATGACGTCAGCCTCGAGGAAACCATCACCGATTTTCTTTGCCACCAATTCCAGCAAACCATCATCCAATAGTATGCGGTCGCCTTCGGCAACTGATTCGACCAAATTGGGTATGTCCATGGGGATGGCGATCCTGCCACTACCGGCGGCGCTTTGGGCAGAAGATCCTGCTGGAGACAGGATGACAGTTTGTCCGGGCTTAAGAAGGATACCTTCAGAAAGGTTACCCACCCGAAGCTTGGGGCCTTGCAAGTCCTGAAGGATGCTGATCGGTTTCTGTATTTCCTCGGACAATTCTCGAATAAGTGCGATTCTTGCTGCATGCTCTTCGTGGGTCCCATGCGAGAAATTCAACCGGGCCACATCCATACCGGCCTCAATCATGGCCCGGATGGTTGCGATGTCATTGCTGCTTGGCCCCAGGGTGGCGACTATCTTTGCGTTTTTATTCATATTCGACCTCGGTTGCACCAAAATTCCAGATGGAATAAGTATACCGCAGGCGATCTTTCAACGCTATTCATTGGGTTTAAGTTTCCGCCTGCCTGTAATAACTTGACAGGCAGGCGGAGGGAGGATGCAATTGGGTATTTTGGGATCAGGGCATCAGCAAGATTTTTTTGATTTTGGGAAGTGCCCAATCAATTGTTTCCTGGTCAATGACCAGCGGCGGGGCGAAGCGGATGACGTGTTGGTGGGTTTCTTTCGCCAAAATTCCTTCTGCCTGCAAAGCTTCACAAAAACGACGGGCGCCACCGGCCTCCGGCTTCAGGACAATGCCTATAAACAGTCCTTTACCGCGCACAAGCTCGATATGCGGGCTTTGGATTTGCCTTAATTTGTCCAGCATATATTGTCCCAGTTTTGCGGAATTTTCGATCAGGCCTTCTTCAACAATCACTTTAAGGGCTTCTCTTGCAATTGCTGCTGCAAGCGGATTGCCGCCAAAGGTAGAGCCGTGTTCACCTGGTTCAAAAAGCCCCAGGATTGGTTCATCGGAAAGAACGGCGGAGACTGGATAAAAACCACCAGAAAGCGCCTTTCCGATGATCATTACGTCTGCGCGCACATTCTCATGATCGCAGGCGAACAATTTTCCCGTGCGCCCCAACCCGCTTTGAATTTCATCGGCCATAAAGAGGACGTTGTTTTCATCACAGATACGCCGGACTTCGGTCAGATAACCCTTGGGTGGAATAATCACACCGGCCTCACCCTGGATTGGCTCCAGCATAACGGCAGCTGTGTTGGAGGTGACAGCGGCACTCAACGCCGCAGCATCACCGTAAGGTACAGTGATGAAACCAGGTGTGAAGGGCGGAAAATCATCTCGATAGGCAGGCTCAGTTGAGGCCGATACGATTGCGAGGGTGCGGCCATGGAAATTTCCAGAGGCGACAATGATCTCTGCTTGTGGGCGAGGGATGCCCTTGGTGCGATATCCCCATTTGCGGGCGATCTTCAGGGCAGTTTCCACAGCCTCGGCGCCGCTATTCATCGGCAGCGAGATATCATATCCGCTCAGTTCGGAGAGTTCTTTGTATAGCAGGGGGAGTTGATTGTTGCGGAAGGCGCGTGAAGTGAGTGTCATTTTTTTGGCTTGCTGGATCATCGCTTCCAGGATTCGGGGGTGTACATGACCCTGATTGACGGCTGAATAGGCGCTCAGACAATCCAGATACCGATTTCCTTCCACATCCGTCACCCAAACCCCCTCACCACGTTCCAAGACAACATCCAACGGGTGATAATTATGGGCGCCGTAGTGGTCTTCCATGGCGATATATTCACTGGTGAGCATGATCATCCTTTCTGAAAAAGGGACACAAGGATGGCTTTTTGGGCATGCATTCGATTTTCGGCCTGTGGGAAGAGGCGGGAATGGCTGCCGTCCGCAATTTCATCCGTAATCTCATGGCCGCGATGGGCAGGTAAACAGTGCATGACGATCGCCTTGGGATCTGCTGCGTCAACAAGGGATTGGTTGACCTGATAGCGTGCGAAATGTTTCTCCCGCTCCTCGGCCTCGGCCTCTTGGCCCATGCTCACCCAGGTGTCTGTGTAAATAACGTGGGCGTTGTTGACTGCATCCCGGGGATCTCGTGCGACATTAAATACAGTACCTGATTCAGCCATGATGCGGTTAGCAACTTCCAGAGCAGCCTGAGGAAGTTCGTAGCCTTCAGGGCAGGCCAGGGTGAATTTTGCTGCGCCAAGTTTGGCACAGACATGCAGGAGGGAGACAGCAACATTGTTGCCATCGCCGATAAAGACAATATTCAAATCCTTGATGGTACCAAATTCTTCGATGATCGTCTGTGCATCGGCCATGCCCTGGCAGGGATGGTTATAATCTGTGAGGCCATTGATGACAGGTACGCTGGCCCACTGGGAAAGTTGAAGGATATGGTCGTGGGCAAAAACCCGAGCCATAATGACATCCACGTAGCCTGAAAGAACACGGGCTACATCTGCAATGGCCTCGCGCTGGCCCAGACCGATTTCGTTGGGAGAAAGGTAAAGTGCATCTCCGCCCAGGTGCCGCATGGCCATGTCAAAACTGACGCGGGTACGCAAGCTGGGTTTTTGAAAGACCATTGCCAGCGTTTTGCCCTTGAGCAAGGGCTGATTGCCACCGGCTTTCCATTCTTTCTTCAATCGGATGGCCAGAGAGAGGATATCCTGTATCTCTTGAGCTGAATAGTCTGCAATTGCAATAAAATCTTTCTTCATGGAAACTCCTTGAAAATGGTGAATATTGATTGAGCGAACCGTCCAACAAGCGACCTCAAATGCAACTGGCCGAATCGTCACAAAACGCCGAGCAATGCTCTTTTAATAAAAATAAAAGATGCTTTGATCGGCGCAATTTGGAGAGAGGTTAATGAAAATCTCTCATTGGCTTCTTTTTTGAAACGACCCAACCTTAACTATTTATAGTATATCACATTGGTATTGAATACGAAGCTTAAAATCCGTACAGAGGGATAGCCCATATTTCGCATAGCCATTCACTTATCCAGAAAAGAAAATCTCATAAGTGCTTGAGAAACCTGAATATCCATAATCCGATATATCCCCTTGCCAAGCAAGTTGCTTATGGTGAAGAATAATGTGCTTTCAAACCCGGGGGTGATGATATATCTGTTCCTGGCCGCTTGTCGTAAGGTGATCGAAGCGACAGCCTCTGGTGACATTATTTTCGCATTACCGGAAAGAAAGTGGGTTACCGGGGGTTTGAAAGGCTCTTCATATGCAAGCTGGGGCGTATCCGTATCAGGAGGAAAGACGATTGAAACAGTGATCCCCTTGGGTTTTAATTCGGCACGTAAAGCGTCTGAAAAGCCGCGGACTGCAAATTTTGAAGCCCCGTAAGCTGTGTAACCATACACACCAAGATAGCCAGCCATCGAAGAGAAATTGATGATCTTGCCTTGTCCACGTTCAAGCATTGCTGGCAGAACGAGGTGGATGACATTGACGGTGCCAAAATAATTTACATCCATCATCCAGTGAAAGATGTCCATCTCAATGTCTATAAATTCACCAGGATGGGCAACGCCAGCTGAATTGATCAAAACATCTGGCGCACCGTTTTCAGCAACAAAGTTGTTCAAAACCGGTTTCAGGGTTTCGAGGTTGGCGACATCAGCCTGGATTGTGCCAAAAAGCTGTAAAGAAGAGTTGCGGTGAGATTCAATAATTTTCAGTGCTTGCTTTAGTTGTTGTTCCTTGCGAGCCAATATCCAGACAGAAGCCCCTTGCTCAGCCAATTGGCTGGCGAGAGCCAATCCAATACCTGAAGATCCACCAGTAATGAGTATTTTTTTATTCGAGAACGTTTGCATTATTCCACCTCTAATGGTTCTAATGGCAGTGCTCGCATGAGCCTCCGTTGCAACCGCTGCACCCGGAATGTGTGGAAGACGAACCAGTCCCGCTGGACGAATGTGAGAAAAAAGAAGAAATCATGCGATGGGTGTTGGGACTTTGGCACAAACGGCACTGGATGGTGCGATCTGCGTCTGCTATTGATCGCATCGCCTCAAATTTAATTTGACAATCATCGCAATGATATTCGTAAATTGGCATGATACCCTCAAATTTAGATTTCGCCATACAGACTTGAAAAGTATACAATAAAATTCATTGGCTTTGAAGAAATGTGAAAGTGCTTTTGGGGGATATTTTTAAAAAGATTTCTGTTTTGCTACGTAATGTGCTAAAATGATATATGAGCAGGGTTCGGTGGTCGACTCAAAAAATCCCAAAATTTGAGCCGGCGTCGGACCAGTGTAGAAAAGGCCCGTCGAAAAGTACCGCCTTCCTCTGCGCCACCGATCCTATGCCCACATATAATCAGTATTTCATTCCAAACTCAATTGAGGATGCATTGAGGGTGCTTTCGGATTATGCACCCGGTTCGGTTTCTCTCGTGGCCGGCGGCACTGACCTGCTTTTAGATCTCAGACAAGGCAGGCATTGTGTAGTTGATGCTCTGGTTGATGTTAACCATATTCCTGAGCTGCAACGTTTCCAGCTTGAAGGCGACAATCTATATATTGGTGCGGCTGTTCCTCTAAACCAGATCACAGAATCTCCTCTTGTCATCCAGTATGCCCAGGCGTTGTCTGAAGCAACTGGTTTGATCGGAGGACCACAGGTGCGCAATACGGCGACTTTGGGGGGCAATGTTGCTCACGCATTGCCAGCTGGCGATGGCACGATTTCAATGCTCTCGCTGAATGCACAGGCCGATATCGCCAGCAAAGAAGGCATCCGCCGGATCCCACTAGGCCAACTCTTTAATGGCCCTGGCCAGTCTACATTGGATCCTTGCGGAGAGCTGATCGTAGGATTTGTTATTCCAGCATGCAAACCAGGTGAGGCTTCTTCGTTCAAGCGGGTGATGCGGCCCCAAGGGGTGGCGCTACCCATACTGAACATGTCTGCATGGATTAAACGAGTTGATGATCGTATGGAAGATATCCGCCTGGCAGTCGGCCCGGCGGGACGCACACCTCAACGCGGCAGCGCAGCTGAAGATGTATTGCGCGGCCATCCACTCTCGGACGACTTAATGGATGCTGCTTTGGAGGCATTGCTCCAGAGCATCTCTTTGCGCACCAGCAAATTGCGGGCAACAAAGGAATATCGAACGCATCTGGCTGGCGTACTCTTGAGAGATGTGCTGCAGTGCGCCTGGCAGCGTTGTGGTGACAATTTAAAGGTGGTGAAATGATGAACGGCAATTCACTGGTTGAGTTTACTGTTAATGGCGAAAGAATTTCCTTGCCTGCCAAACCGGGCGAGACCCTGTCCAGTTTGCTGCGCGAGCGGCTGCGTTTGACAGGTACGAAAATCGGGTGTAATGAGGCTGAATGTGGCTCCTGCACGGTTGTGATTGACGACAAGCCAATCCTTTCTTGCACGTACCCGGCACAGCGAGTTCATGGCAGGGATGTATTGACAATTGAAGGTTTGAGCAAACTGGATGGCAATCCTGATACGCTGCATCCATTGCAGGAGGCTTTCGTCCTGTATGGTGCGGTTCAATGTGGATTTTGCATCCCTGGCATGCTGCTCACCGCTTATGCCTTGCTAAAGCGCAATCCAGACCCGTCACGGGATGAAGTGCGCAGTGCGTTGAAACATACATTTTGCCGTTGTGCGGGTTACCCAAGTATTGAAAAAGCTGTGCTGGCGGCTGCGAAAGCCATGCGCACTGGCGAAGCAGTTGAGCTTCCAAACCTGCCCGAGTCAAAATGGGCCGAACATGTTGTTGGCAAGGTACATGTGCGTCCAGAGGCCGTAGCCAAGGTGACTGGGCGGGCACAGTTCACGGATGATCTTCAACTTCCCGGTATGATCTATGGCCGCGCCAAGCGGGCGGATGTGCCGCATGCCATTGTAAAGAGTGTGGATATTTCCGATGCCAAGTCATTGCCCGGTGTTTTGGCCGTGCTAACCGCTGAAGATATTCCCGGTGATCATTATCATGGAACGATCATTCGTGACTGGCCAAGCATTGTCGGCGTAGGCGAGAAAATTCGTTATGTAGGCGATACCGTGGCCATTGTAGCCGCAGAGACAGACGACATCGCTGCCCAGGCGCTTGACTTGATCTATGTAAAATATGAAACCTTGCCCGTTGTCAGCGATCCTGTTTCAGCCCATCAGGCAGGAGCGCCGATGGTACATGACAAAGGAAACCTGCTAAAGCATATCAAAGTACGCAAAGGAGACGTGGAAAAAGGATTTGAGGAAGCCGACCTGATCCTGGATTACACTTTCCATACCGCTACCTATGATCACGCTTTTCTGGAGCCTGAGTGCAGCATTGCCCAGTTGACTCCAGAAGGCCGGATGGAAATCTTTGTGGGCTCGCAGATTGCCTATGAAGACCGCGAAATGGTTGCCCTGGCTTTGGGTTGGCCGGAAGAACGCGTGCATGTAATTGGCATGTTGATTGGCGGCGGATTTGGCGGGAAAGAGGATATAACCGGTCAGGTGCATGCGGCATTACTGTGTAATGCCACCAAGCGACCAGTCAAGATCCTATATGACCGCCACGAATCAATCACTTATGACGTCAAGCGGCATGCCACCCAGATACGGGTCAAGATGGGCGCAAAACGCACTGGCGAACTGGTAGCAGTGGAAACTGAGCTCTATGGCGACACCGGGGCTTATGCTTCGCTGGGTGAGGCAGTGATGACACGGGCAACAACACATTCTTCCGGCCCGTATGAAATGCCGCATGTCAAAGGCGACTGTTATGCCATGTATACCAACAATGTTCCCGCTGGTGCGTACCGGGGTTTTGGCGTGATGCAATCTGCATTTGCCATTGAAACGATGATGGATATGCTGGCAGAAGAATTACAGATGGGCCCGGTTGAAATCCGCCGGAAAAATGCCCTGCGGATTGGCAGTGTGACCAACACTGGCCAGTTACTCAATGAAAGTGTTGGCTTGTTAGAGTGTATTGATCGGGTTGAGGAGGAGCTAAAACGGCTGGCAGGTGATCACCCGTTTGTAGCGCGCCCAGTACCAGGCCAGCCGCATAAACGGCGTTCCTGGGGCATTGCGGCTGGGTATAAAAACACCGGCCTGGGTGGCGGAATTCCGGATGAAGCTGGCGCCACAGTGGAACTTTTTGAAGATGGTACGGTTGAATCTCGCACTTCATCAGCGGAAATTGGACAAGGTCTGGTCACGGTTTTGCAAATGATCACAGCCGAAGAACTGAACATGCCAATTGAAAAGGTGCGGGTCTTGTTATCTGACACCGACCTCACCCCAAACGGCGGTCCGACAACTGCATCCCGTCAGACGTTCATGTCTGGCAACGCGGTGCGCCACGCAGCCCGGGTGCTGCGAGACGCCCTGGTCAGTGAAGTGGCTGAGAAATATGATGTTGCCCCGGATTTGATTCGCATGGAAGGCGGAAAGGTGCGTGCCAATGGGAACACAATCGAATTGAGCGATCTTGCCAGGGAAATGAAGAAAAAAGGCCTTGATCTGCGTGCAAAATATTTGTATTCAGCGCCCGAAACCCGCCCACTAGGCGAAGGCGGCGATATGCACTTCGCCTTCTCATTTGCCGTGCAAGCAGCCGAAGTGGAAGTCGACACATTGACCGGCGAGGTGAAGGTATTGAACATCATTGCTGCCAATGACGTTGGGACGGCAATCAACCCGCTGGGTTTGCAGGTGCAGGTGGAAGGCGGTGTTGTGATGGGCGTCGGCCATGCTTTGACCGAGAAATTCATCATGGAAGAAGGTCGCGTTGTTACTGACCGCCTGGCGATGTATCGAATGCCAAACATTTCGCAAACACCGGAAATCATTTCCATCGTGGTAGAAGAAAAGGTCTCCGAAGGTCCTTTTGGCGCCAAAGGCGTGGGAGAGGTGGTACTTGTGCCAACTTCCCCGGCCATTACCAATGCGATTTACAATGCGGTAGGCGTGCGTTTCTTCGAAATTCCTGTCGATCAGGAAATCATTGCGCGGCAATTGGCATCAGAATCCTAAAGGAGTTTTACATGCTGATATTAAATGGGAAAATAATTACCTGGGACGAGCCAAATCAAATCCTGGAAGGACAGGCGCTCTTGATCCGGGATGGGAAGATCATAAAGATTGGCCTTGAAAAAGAACTGAAGCAGCAATATCCTGGTGAAGAAACGCTGGATGCCAATGGACAATATGTCATGCCAGGTAACATTTGTGCTCACACACATTTTTATGGCGCATTTGCCCGTGGCATGGGCATACCAGGTGAGCCAGCCAAGGTTTTTCCAGAGATACTGGCAAATCTGTGGTTCCCGCTGGATGATTCACTGTCACTGGAAGATGTAAAATATTCGGCTTATGTAGGCTTGATTGATGCCATTCGCCACGGCACAACCACCATGCTGGATCATCACGCTTCATATAGCGCCATTGAAGGCTCACTTGATGAAATCTCGGATGCAGTGGATGAGTCCGGGTTGCGAGTTGCACTTTGCTATGAAGTCTCTGACCGAGGCGGCGCAGAAAAGACCAGGGCTGCGATTGAAGAAAATGTGCGCTTCATTAACAGGGTCAAAAAAGAAAAACCTGTTGATGGACGGGTGGCGGCCCTGTTTGGCCTGCATGCCAGCCTGACCCTTTCGGAGGAAACATTGGATGCCTGCCGTAAGGCAGCGCCGGATGATGTGGGATTTCACGTGCATGTGGCAGAGCATTTTTCGGATGAGTTTGACAGCCTGAAAAAGAGCGGCCTGCGAGTCATTGACCGCTTCCAAAAACATGGCTTGCTTGGGCCGCGTTCGGTTTTGGCGCATGGCGTTCACCTGGATGCAAAAGAGATCAACATTCTGGCAGAGACCCAGACCTGGCTGACACATCAGCCACGCTCGAACATGAACAATGGCGTAGGAATCGGCGAAGTTGAATCTCAAATGCGGGCCGGAGTGAAGGTTTGCCTGGGAAATGACGGCATGGGCAATGCCATGTGGGAAGAATGGAAGGCAGCTTATTTTGTACATAAGTTGAAATATCTGGACCCTCGACATATGTCGGGGACGGATGTGGTGCAAATGGCTGTATACAACAATCAGGCACTGGTTAACACTGTATTTGAAGGCGCACCGATTGGCAAAATTGCCGAAGGTGCAGCCGCCGACATGATCTTCGTTGATTACCACCCCTATACACCGCTGAACGCTGGTAATCTGCCCTGGCAGATCATCTTTGGTTTTCACGAGAGCATGATCACTACCACAATTGTGGCGGGTGAAGTATTGATGCGTGACCGCAAGCTGCTGACTCTGGATGAAGAAGCCATAACAGCCTACGCACGCGAAAAACTGGTGCCAGAAGCCTGGAACCGCTACCAAAAGAAATTTGCATAGGAGAAAAACATGGCCGAGAACAATGATGTTCAGACAATTGCAATTCTGGGAGGTACAGGAAAGGAGGGCAAGGGTTTGGCTTACCGCTGGGCATTGGCGGGATACCGTGTATTGATCGGCTCGCGCAGCGAGGAAAAGGCACTGGCGGCAGTGAGCGATTTGAAGGAATTGCTTTCGTCCGCTGATGTCAGAGTTGAAGGCATGGTCAATGATATTGCGGCAGCCAAAGCAGATATTGTGGTGCTTACTGTACCTTATGCTGCACACCGGGCGACACTCGAATCACTTAAAGATGTTTTGCAGGGCAAGATCCTGATCGATGTGACTGTCCCTCTGGTACCACCCAAGGTAACCAAGGTTCAAATGCCACCAGCCGGCAGCGCTGCACAGGAAGCTCAAGAAATTCTGGGTGAGGACGTTCAGGTTGTTGCGGCTTTCCAGAGCATCTCTTATGAAAATCTTCTCAAGGATGGGGACGCGAATTGCGATATTTTGGTTACCGGAAAAGGCCAGGCAGCGCGGGACGTGGTTTTGGAGCTGGTTAAAAACGCTGGCCTGGTAGGCTGGGATGCCGGCCCGATTGAGAATTCTGTTGTTGTGGAGGGCATGACCTCCATTCTGATCGGCCTTAACAAAAAATATGGCGTGACCTCTTCGGGTATCCGCATCACTGGGGTGCCGCGTCCAGAGTTTGAGGCGTGAATCTACATTTATGCAATTGGTACTGACTCCATTACAGGGAATTCCCCTTGTTGAAGAAGGGAATGACCTGGCCGAATTTATCCGCCATTCCTTGCAATTGGACGAGATCAATTTGCAGAATGGCGATGTGCTCGTTTTGGCACAAAAGATCGTTTCCAAGGCTGAGGGAAGACGAAAGAATCTAAAGGATTTTCACCCTTCAGACGAAGCAGTGCGTCTGGCTGGGATTTCAGGAAAGGATGCCAGATTCATTCAGGCTGTTCTTGAAGAAAGCAAGGCCATACTGAGAGTCATTCCAGGTACGATCATTGCTGAGCACAAAAAGGGATTCATTTGTGCCAACGCGGGCATCGATCATTCCAATGTTTGCGCAGGCGAGGGCGATGAAGCCGAAGAGTGGATTTTGCTTTTGCCTGAGGATTCTGACAAATCTGCGGAAAGGATTCGTATCGATTTGGAGCAGCATAGCGGCAAACAGTTGGCTGTCCTGGTCATCGATTCACATGGCCGTCCGTGGAGGAATGGAACAGTGGGCGTTACCATTGGCGTTTCGGGCATTCCTGCCCTGCTTGATATGCGCGGCAGAATGGACTTGTTTGGACGTACTCTGCGAATCACGCAGGTGGCAACAGCGGACGAATTGGCTGCAGCCGCTTCGTTGATGATGGGGCAGGCCGCAGAAGGTTCACCGGTTGTTCATGTGCGTGGTTTTCCCTACGAATTGCGTGAGGGAGAACTTGCAGAATTGATCCGGCCAGAAGCACAGGATCTGTTCCGGTAGGGCAAGGGCGATTTGTGATGAATGTGGTTGCATTGGCTGGTGGTGTTGGCGGAGCAAAGCTCGTTTCCGGGCTGGCTCAGGTGCTTGAACCGCGGGCACTGAAAGTGGTTGTAAATACCGGGGATGATTTCTGGCACCTGGGACTTCGCATCTGCCCTGATCTGGACACGGTTTGTTATACCCTGGCCGACCTGGCTAACAAGGAAACAGGCTGGGGACGCGCAGATGAGACCTGGAATGTTCTGGCGGAATTAAAATACTTTAGTCATTCTGACTGGTTTCAATTGGGCGATCGTGATATTGCTATGCATCTTTTTCGGACAGGGATGCTGACTGAAGCAAAAACCTTGACGGAGACCACAAACGAGATCTGCAGAATATGGGGAATTTCGACCAAAGTTTTGCCGATGACAGATGATCCAGTGGCGACCATGGTGATCACAGAAGGAGGTGAGTTAGGCTTTCAGGAATATTTTGTGAAACATCGCTGGCAGCCAGTGGTAAAAGGATTTCGATTTGACGGCGTTGAAACTGCCCGCACAACCAACCTTGTGCGCACAGCCATTGAGCAGGCTGATTGTGTGATTTTGGCGCCATCCAATCCCTGGGTGAGCATTGGCCCGATCCTGGCTCTACCGGGATTAAAAGATTTGCTTGCCAAGAAACTGGTGGTGGCTGTATCGCCAATTATTGGTGGCCAAGCAGTAAAAGGTCCGGCAGCGAAGATGTTTACCGAGATGGGAATTACACCATCTGCGTTGGCTGTTGCCAGCCAATATAAAGGAGTGATCCAGGCTTTTGTGCTGGATCATGTTGACGCAGGGCAAGTAAAAGAAATAGAAACCCTGGGCATCCAGACATACACCACAGATATTATGATGCGGGATGTGACTGACAGGCAAAGGTTGGCGCAAGAGCTTCTTGAGATGGTTGATAAGGCCAGGTTGTGAAATGAGTTTGTGGGCGGTCGTACCTGTAAAATCGCTGGGCGAGGGTAAATCCAGGCTGGCGCAAGTCTTGAACAAAGAAGACCGCCGTCTATTAAATAACCAGCTTTTCCAACATACCTTGAACGTCCTTTCTCATGTGGCAGCCATTGACGAAATATGCGTGATCAGCACCGATCCTGATGTGCTGGATCATGCGAAATCGCTTGGCTTGAAAACCATGGTGGAAAACGGATCTGGTTTGAATGAAGCCTTGACACAGGTGACGCTAGCCGCAATTGTCGAGAAAGTCCAGCAGTTGTTCATCCTGCCGGTTGATCTACCGTTCTTGAAACAAAGCGATGCTGAAATTTTTCTGCATATGCTGGAAGGGAAACCGGGTGTGGTGATTGCTCCAGATCGCAAGAAAACTGGTACCAATGCGCTTATGGTAAGCCCGCCGGGAGCGCTGGATTATCAATTTGGTGTAGATTCATTTAATCTGCACTACCATCAAGCATTGGCGAGAAAACTCCCTGTCAGGGTCTGTTGTTTGTCTTCTCTGGAATTTGACATCGATCTTCCAGAGGATTTTCTTGAAGTAAAGGATTTGCTTGCAGTGCCAATGGGCTTGGAGTGACCCAGCCCAGAAATTCGAGAAGACCTATCTTAACACAATGGAGGAAAAGATGACGGAAAGAGTAGCTTTATATTTACAGGATGCTCATGATCTGCGTGAAGGGCTTGATTTTGTGAAATACGCAGAAGAGCGCGGATTTGAAGCAGTGTGGCAGGCAGAAAGCCGCCTGGTGCGGGATGCAATTGTCCCCATGGCTGCATACGCAGCGGTTACCGAAAAGATCAAAGTGGGATCTGGGGTAATCAACAACTGGACACGCAACATCGGTTTGCTGGCTTCCACATTTCTAACGCTGGATGATCTGGCTCCTGACCGGGTAATCTGTGGCATTGGTGCCTGGTGGGATCCGCTCGCCAAGAATGTCGGCATTGACCGTCGCAATCCTCTATTGGCGATGAAAGAAACCGTTTTGGTCATGCGGCGATTGCTGGCCCTGGAAAGGGTAACATTTCATGGCGAGTTTATCCACGTGGATGATATTGAGCTGGACGTGGTCCATGGCCGCCGCGAAGCCCGCAATGTACCCATTTTCATTGGCGCAACCGGTCCCAAGATGATGGAATTGACTGGTGAGATTTGTGATGGTGTGGTGATGAATTACTGCGTGCCGCCGACATACAACATTGAGTCGCTTGATCTGTTGGACAAGGGCGCCCGCCGGACAGGGCGAACTGTCGATGATATTGATCGACCGCAGCTTGTTGTCTGCTCGGTTGACCATGACCACGATAAAGCCTTTGATGCCACCCGTGAGTTGTTGACCCAGTATCTGGCCCAGCAGCCGCATATCGCCAAAGCCTCTGGCGTATCGATGGATACTGTCCGAGAGATCCAGTCCATTATGGGGTGGCCTGCAACGCATGAACAGGTACAGCAGGCCAAATATCTGGTTACGGATGACGTGATCGAACGCGTTACCGCTTCCGGAACGCCCGAAGAAGCGCTCAAGAAGGTGGAAGAGTATCGAAAGTATGGCTGCACCTGCCCGATCCTTTACTCTGCCGGTGCTGACATCAAACTGCTGATCGATACTTTTGCCCAGAAGTAAAAGTCACTGATCTGATCCGGGGAGGTCTTCAACTGCCTTCCCGGATCAGGAATATGTTTATTTTTATCTTTACTCGTGTTATCATTTTCGGGAAGGTATCAATAAGCAGAGCGGGGCATTCGTCTCTGTGCTGGAAATTAAAGGTCATTTTTGATGATACTTCGGAGGAGCTATGTGGCGTGAGTATATCAATGCATCATCGATAGACGAAGTGTTGCAAACACTTGCAGAAAAAAAGGGAACCGCCAAAATCGTTGCTGGTGCAACGGATCTGATACTGGAGATGGAAAATGGCGCCCATAAAGGAATTGATACTCTGGTTGATGTAAGCCGCATCCCCGCTTTGGACGAGATCACCCTGGACGAAGACGATGTGATCCATCTCGGACCAATGGTAACCCACAACCACTGCGTTGCATCCAAATTGGTGCGCGAACGGGCCATGCCATTGTTGCAGGCAGCCTGGGAAGTTGGTTCGCCTCAGATCCGAAACCGGGGAACGATTAGCGGAAATTTGGTCACTGCTTCTCCAGCCAATGATACGATTTCGCCATTAATTGCCCTGGGAGCAGAATTGGTACTGCGTTCTGCAACCAGCGACCGGGTTGTACCGTTAAGTGAGTTTTATACAGGTGTGCGCAAAACCGTTCTTCGGCCAGATGAGATGGTGGTTGATATCCGCTTTCCTGCCATGAAGGATAACCAGAGGGGAACATATATGAAGTTCGCCCTACGCAGGGCTCAAGCAATATCGCTGGTCAATGCAGCCGTTGTGCTGACATTTGATGGAGAAACGGTCAGCCAGGCTGCCATTACGCTTGGATCGGTCGCCACAACCATCATCCATGCCGAGGCTGCTGAAAAATTCCTTATGGGAAAAGCCTTGACTTCAGATGTGTATGATCAGGCTGCCCGGCTGGCGTCGGAAACCGCCAGGCCAATCGATGATATTCGCGGATCTGCTGCATATCGCAAAGAGATCGTACGAGTTGTTGCGCTGCGTTGTTTGATGGCTATTGCAGAAGGAAAAGTGGCCGAGAATTTACCAGACAACCCTGTGTTGCTATGGGGTAGTGTGCAGCCAAGCCCCAATGCTCTGGAAAAAACGATCTCACATGATGACACCCGGATCATTGAAACAACCATCAACGGTAAACGGTATGAACTGCGGTCGGGACAGGATAAAACCTTGCTGCGCTTGCTTCGCGAAGACGCTGGTTTGATTGGCACAAAAGAAGGCTGCGCAGAGGGCGAGTGCGGTGCCTGCACTGTTTTTCTGGACGGGATTGCCGTGATGAGCTGCCTGGTCCCGGCCCCGCGAGCGCATGGCGCAGAAATTGTCACTGTTGAAGGATTGGCCAAGGAAGGGGAGCTAAGCAATGTGCAGCAGGCTTTTGTAGATGAAGCAGCTGTGCAATGCGGGTACTGTACACCAGGCTTTCTCATGTCGGCCACCAAATTACTGGAGGAACGACACCGACCGACTCAGGATGAAATCAAGCAGGCCATAACCGGCAATCTGTGTCGTTGCACTGGATATTACAAGATCATCAGCGCGATTGAACTGGCGTCAGAAAGGTGAGCTATTATGGGTTTTAGTACGCGTGACACATCTGCAATGCAGCCCAAGGAAAGAACGATACACCCTGTATGGAGGGGGATCGGGTTTCTATTGATCATCATTACGCCACTCATGGGATATGCTGTGGCCACGCTCATTGTGGATGCAAACAAAATACAAAGATGGGTGGCAATCCCGACGGAGCTCATCGCCGAGGGTAAAAACCCTGACCTGTATGTTTTAATCTTGCTCACAGTGGTGGTGTCCTTTCTGATCTATATGGTTCTTTCTTTGCTTACATTCTTTGTAATGAGCCTGATATCCCCTCCCCGGTATGGGCCACAGGATGTCCCGCCAGCGGCCTATCGCGGCAAGCGGTATAAGCGCTAAACCAGTTGTGATCATTGAATATTCACCCATTGGAGGCAGTAATGGCTTATATTGGCAATTCCAGTCTACGAATCGATGCAGCAGGCAAGGTCAGCGGGACAGCATATTACCCCGGCGATTTTGATTTTCCCAACCAGTTGTATATGAAGATCCTGTTTGCCGAAAGACCGCATGCGATCATTAAAAGTATTGACACTTCAGCTGCAGAGGCTACCGAAGGGGTGGTTGCTGTTTACACGGCCAAGGATGTTCCAGTTAATGAATATGGTCAAATTGTTCTGGACCAGCCGGTGTTGTGCGGCCCAGGTTCAGACAAGCAATTTGCAGACCGGGTACGGTTTGTGGGTGACCAGGTGGCTTTAATTGTCGCAGAAAGCGAGAAGATCGCTGCTGAAGCACGAGACAAGATTATTGTTGTTTATGAAGATTTACCGGTGGTAACCGATGTTCACAAGGCTATGGAAGCTGGCACAGAACTTTTGCATCCAGACCGCGGTTCAAATGTTTTGGAGCATATTAAAGTTCGCACAGGTGATGTAGAAGAAGCTTTCAAGGAAGCAGATGTGATCATTGAAGGCGATTATCACACCCCTGCCCAGGAACATGCCTATTTGCAACCTGAGGCTGGCGTTTCGTATATTGACGAAGAAGGCCGTGTTACTGTGGTTGTAGCTGGCCAGTGGGTGCATGAGGAACAAAAAGAGATCGCACATGCACTGGGACTTTCCGTCGATCAAGTGCGGGTCATTTATCCGGCTATTGGCGGCGCTTTTGGCGGGCGCGAAGACATGTCGATTCAAATCGTGCTTGCGCTTGCTGCCTGGCGTTTACACCAGAAGGGCATTAATCGTCCGGTGAAGATTGTCTGGAGCCGGGAAGAATCGATCATTGGGCATGGCAAACGCCACCCGTATCATATCAAGGCTCGCTGGGGAGCAACCAAAGAAGGCAAGATCATCGCGGCTGATGTTTCTCTGTATGCCGATGGGGGTGCCTATGCTTACACGTCTTCCACGGTTTTGGGTAACGCAGTGGTCATGTGTACTGCTCCTTATGAAATACCCAACGTAAAAATTGACGGGTATGCAATTTATACCAACACTATCCCGAATGGCGCTTTCCGCGGGTTCGGTGGTCCGCAGGGCGCCTTTTCTGCTGAGATGCAAATCAACAAGCTGGCCGAAGCTTTGGGGATGGATCCAGTCGAGTTGCGAATGCGGAATGTGGTCAAAGAGGGCTCTTTAATTAACACAGGCACGCCCTTACCTCCTGGCGTCAGTATGCCTGAAGTCATCAGAGATTGCGCAAATGCTGGCGGCTGGCAAAAAACCAGTGATGGCTGGAAATTGCAAGAAAAATTATCCGCGATCGCAAATGATAAGAGGTACCTGAAACGCGGTAAGGGTTTTGCCTGCGCCCTGAAAAATGTCGGCTTTTCTTTTGGCTTCCCGGAAGAATGTTCAGCCACCATAGAACTTTCTGGCGGCGCCGAAATTGAGAAGGCTGTTTTACACCATGCCGGAGCCGATGTAGGTCAGGGAGCGCACACCGTATTTCTGCAAATGGCAGCGGAAGCGTTGAATTTGCCGCAGGATAAAATCACAGTTCTCTATTCTGATACTGCCACCTCGGAAAATTCCGGCAGCGCATCTGCTTCCCGCCTGACCTTCATGGCGGGGAATTCCATCAAAGGTGCAGCCGAAGCAGCTCTGGAAAAATGGCGCAGCGAGGAACGCCCGGCGATTGCAACTTACAAATACGAGCCGCCGCGTACAACACCCTTTGACCCTGAAACGGGGCATTCCTTCCCGAATTTCACCTATGGATACGTGGCTGAAGTTATTGACCTGGAAGTTGATACAGATACCGGCCAAATCAAACTCCTGAATGTGATTTGCGCCAATGATGTTGGCAAGGCGATCAATCCTCAACAGGTGCAGGGACAGATCGAGGGCTGTGTTGTGCAGGTGGCTGGCCATGCGTTAATGGAGAATTTGATTCAGAAGGATGGACAGGTGTTGACCAAAAAATTATCCACCTATCTCATCCCAACGGTGCTTGACATTCCTGATCATGTGGAGTCCTTGATCCTCGAATATCCAGACCCCATAGGCCCCTGGGGAGCGCGCGGTATGTCAGAAATGCCCTTCCTGCCATTTGCCGCAGCTGTTACCCACGCATTGTATAATGCCACGGGTGTCTGGTTCGATGAATTTCCACTCACGCCAGAGCGAGTGCTCAGAGGTCTTGGGAAGATATAGGAAACCCAAACTGTCACCTCGACAAGCTCGGTGTGCAGTTTGATGAAAATCAAATCGGGGATGCATGAAAGCATCCCCGAAACGTTATCTATGAGAATTATTGATGCAATTCGTTTAAAGAAAAATGACCGCCTTGCTCTGGTGGGCAGCGGCGGAAAAACTACTGCCATGTTCCGGCTTGCGCGGCAGTATGACGCATCCGTTCTGCTAACCACCACCACGCATCTGGCAGTGGAAGAAGGCGAACTGGCGGACGTCCATTTTGCGCTTGGGCCGCATGATTCGCTGCCAGACCTGAAAGCTGCTTTTCGTTCTTGTCGGGTTGTTCTGGTAACTGGTCTGGCTCATGCGGATGGCCGCCTGGGCTCGGTCACAAACAAGGTACTGAGTGGCCTCAAGCAATTCGCTGATCAGGCAGGCATGCCTTTGTTAATCGAAGCCGACGGCTCACGGAAATTGCCGATAAAAGCACCAGCAACAAATGAGCCGGTTATCCCTGAATGGACAATAGCAGTTGCGGTTTCGGTTGGTTTGTCCTGCCTGGGCTTGCCCGCCAATGACACAAGCGTGCATCGTTTTCCAGTTTTTGCCCAGATCACCGGCGTGGAAGAAAATCAACCCTTGACGCAGCAGGTTTTGGCAAATATGTTTGTTCATCCCGATGGGGGATTAAAGGGGATACCGCGCGGAGCGCGGCGCATCGCATTGCTAAACCAGGCAGACGATGCGGAGCGGCTTGCACAGGCTATTTCTCTCGCCAAGCACCTGGTAGGCGTGTATGATATGGCCCTGGTGACCTCGTTTCATCAGGCATCCGGGCAGGATGACACTTTGTATTGTGCTGAACGCACAGCGGGCATTATTCTGGCAGCGGGAGGTGCGACCCGATTTGGTCAGCCCAAGAGTTTGCTGGAATGGAATGGGGAGTCGTTTATCCGTCATGTAGCCAAAACCTCACTGGCTGCCGGGCTTGAACCCCTGGTTGTGGTTTTAGGGGCAACCGTGCAACCAATCCGGGAGTCTCTCAAAGGGCTGGAGGTACAGTTTGTGGAGAACCAGAATTGGGAAAGCGGGCAGAGCAGTTCCTTGCGCGTTGGCATGCAGAACATCCTTCCGACAAACTGCGGCGGGTGTATCATCTTGCAAGCAGATCAGCCGAGGGTACCGGTTGGCCTTATTGAAGCTGAAATTGACCTTCACTCCAGAAACAAATTGTATAATATTGTTCCAAGGGTGGATGCGCATCCTTCCTCCCCGGTTCTTTTTGATCGCAAATATTTCACCGCTTTGATGGAAATCGAGGGGGACCAGGGTGGAAGGGCGATCCTGGCCAGGTATCCGCTCAAATGGCTGGCGTGGAACCGCTCCGAGGACTTGCTGGACATCGACACCCCAGAGGACTATCAGAAATTCCTGAAGATAGGTGAATAAGCTTTTTTTGACGGTATAATGAATCAAATTTCCATGCACTGAGGATGCCATGCCCATTGATATGATCGTTGCGCGCCTGAATGAAGCCGGCGGAATTGAAAACCTGGATGTACCCGATGGGGTAACAGACCTGAACAAGATTTCACAATGGCTGCCAGAAGGGGCGTATACTACATTTCGCACCTATGAGCATGTCAAGGCTTTGTGGTTGACCAAGCATTACCAGAGATTGGAAGAAACCGCCTCCCTGGCAGACCGGCCTGTGCGGCTGGACACGAACCGTATCAGCGCCGCATTGCGAAAATTGCTGTTATTGCGTGTAGGTGAAGATTCCCGGGTGCGGTTGACTGTGGATCTATCATCTCACGTGGGCGATATTTACATTGCTTTGGTACCACTGGTCACGCCTGGTGCAATGGCCTACCAAAACGGGGTGCATGTGATTACCTGTAATATTGAGAAGCGGGAAAATCCCAAAGCAAAATTGACAAATTTCATCACACGTGCAGAAAATATTCGCCATCAATTGCCAGCCGATATTGAAGAAGCGTTGATTGTGAATGGCGGCGGCCAAATCCTTGAGGGCTTGAGCAGCAATTTTTTTGCCGTGAAAGGCAAACGACTATGGGTGGCAGATGATGGCGCTTTGTCCGGTTTGACCATGAAGCTGGTGCTGGAAGAGGCGGACAGATTGAAGATCGCTTATCAAAAAAAAGGCATAAGCATTCACGATCTTGGCGGGGTATCCGAAGCCTTTATCACCAGCGCCAGCCGGGCCATACTGCCGGTTACCCGCATCGACAATGAATCAATTGGGGATGGACGGGTAGGGCAGATGACCCGAACTCTGATGAAAGCCTACCAGCTGAGGTTAGCTGACGAGATTGACGCCATCTGAATTGCCGGTGTCAGATTCATCTTCCTCAATGGTCTCCTCATTTCCAGACAGGCTCAATTCGTTGTTTTCGTAGGCACGGATGATGGATCTGGCGTCTGTTAACATGGATTCTGGGACATATACATGAGCTTCGCCCAACGGGCCAAGCACGAGACCCATGGCAATACCTGCGCTTTCTTGCGATGTTTCTGCGGGAATATTGAAGGAATTGAGCAGGCCCTTGATCAAAAGAGCGTTACTCAACCCAATGGTGGCATAGACTGCTACATATTTCTCACTGTCCATCATGTTCCTCTTTTCTTTCCATTTTCCTGGTGAGCCTCTCCAGACGGTGTTCCAAATCGCATCGAATGATTTCATTCTTTGCAGCAGCTGGCGCAAAGTCTCTGGTGAACAGAGTTATAGCCTTGCGACACCATAGTGTGGCTGTTTCATAATCTCGGGCCTGGTGTTCAAAGTACTTCGCCAGTTCAACACATGCGCCTGGATGCAGGTCAGCGGCTTCTTGCCAGTATGCGATGGCACTTTGCCAATTCTCTTGCCGGCGCGCCATCAAACCCAGCCGAAAGCGGGCCTGTGCAGCCAAAGTTGAACCCTCAGCCATAAGGATGGTTTCTGCATACGCCCTGCCAGCTTGTTGCGGATCTGCGCTTTTTTCGAATAGCTCAGCCAAAGCGAATAGCTCCAACGAGTTCTTGACATTAAAGGATAATGTATGTTCGATGGCTGACAATAGCGCAGCCAGGGAGACGATATCAATTTGATTATGGTAAAACATGCCTTTCAACGGGAAGGCGTCTCCAGAGTGCAAATACTCCAGGTAAAGCTTGGGAGCCATCCAGCCAGGTAATTCTTCCTCTCCGCGCTCGAAATGCAGGATATGCGTTTCCAGATCGCCTAATGTGCGACTAGACAAGCGGTAACGCCAGATGGACCGCGCCAAGTGCAGAAGATCAATGTGGGCCATCTGGCTGAAAGGCGAAGGCATGGCGTGCAGCACATAACGGGAATTGAGCAGCGGAATATCAAATGATTTCCCATTGAAGGAAACGACTGTAGTAAAGGGAGACAGCTCCTCCATTAATGCTGTCAGAAAGGCCAGTTCCGAGCCAGGTTCAGGCAGGAAGATCTGCCTGACTTTGAAATTATTATGCCCATCAAGCCAACCCAGTCCGATCATAAAGGCAAACGTGCCTGTGCCGCCAGAAAGACCGGTGGTCTCTGCATCCAGAAAAACGAGGTCTTGCAGCTTGAAATCCAGACCTGTCAGGCGGGTTATCGCGTTGTGAGCCGGCTGCCATAGCTGGTGTAGGCCATGCTGGTAGTCCATCGCATATACCTGCTCAGTTTCAAACAACGTTCCCAGGTGGGTAAAGTCACCCGGCAGTATTTCCAGAAGCGTACCCCTGCCAACTTTCTGCTCAGATCGGGCAGGCAGGCCAGAGGTTCCCAGGCTGACACCAAGGGCTTTTAGTTTATCGGATAGCTGTGACATGGCTCTTTCCCAAATAGACTCGCAGCAGGGCAAGCGTTTCGACCTTGCCGCCGGAGCCATTTTCACCTGCCGGGCCGACGCAGGCAGGGCAGCCTTCCAGACACTGACAGACGGAGACCAAATCCAGGGCACTTTCCAGCAGTACGCTGTCGATTTCAAAAATGGCTTCAGCAAGCCCAATCCCGTCCGGGATCATATCATACAAAACGATCGCAGGATTGCCTTCTGCCAATGGTGATGCGGGATCCACATGGCTGCCCAAGTCATTGATGTCGCACATGAGGTACAAAGGCGCCAGATGATGCAGCACATATCCCAGGCCGGACAAACCACTTCGCATGCGTACGCTTGCTTCAGCGCGCTGGTGGCAGCCAGGACACAAGGCGATCAGATTATCCAATTGATTGGCAAGATCAGGGTTGGTAAAATTTCTGAAAGGGGTAATGTGATGCACATGGTGTTCCTGGTCATGTTCCACCCCTCCACAAACCTGGCAAGTGTGTTGGTCTCGGCTTCTCACCAGGCGGCGTATCCTGGGCCAGCTTGGCCCATAGTCATTGGTGTCATTTTTCCATAGCCCGGCAGATTGCAGGTCTGCCACATGTTCAGCGTTGAGGGTTAGCCAGTAGGCAACGGTACGCAATTCCTGAGCGGGCATTTCCAGAGGTAATTTTTCCAATATTTCATAGGTATTCCAACTGATCTTCTTGAACCCGGTTACCTGTGAAGTGACCAGTATCTCTCCATAATTCTTTACCCCGCCGGGCACATCAACGCTTTGCTTTTTCTCAATCTCTTTGATCGATACCTCGGTTTGAGGAATGGTGAAATATTCCACATTGACCGGGGAAAGCAATGCCTGGTTTTCGGCAATATTCAATTCATCCACTTTATAGGATTGGCCTTCATGCAAATAGATCGCATCGGGATGTACTAACCAGAAAGCGCTGTTTTGGTCTACTTCTCCAACCAGCAATGTTTGCCCGCCTGACCGCACTTGCAGTTGGATGGTCGATGCTGAAGTGCTGCGCAGCGAAATGGCAGCCGACGGGTATTGATCTGCCACCCAGAAGTATTTATCACCTGATGCATAGGAAAGATTGGCCGCCAGGAGAAGCTCAACAAGCTCCCGGATCAATTCCAGAGGTACTTTGCCGTACCCTTCCTGTTTTCCAAAGGGCAGCTCAAAGAGGCTGCATTTAAGGTGATTCAAGAGAATGAGAAGATTGTTGGGGTTGATCAAAGCCTTTTCTGGAGAATTATCGGTAAGGTATTCTGGGTGGGTTACCAAAAATTGATCCAGCGGAGAGGCAGCCGCAATGAGGGCAGCCAAAGAGACTTCCGTCCGGCGTCCCGCACGGCCTGCCTGTTGAGTGGTTGAGGCAATTGAGCCGGGATAGCCTGCCATGACCACAGCATCTGCAGAACCGATGTCAATACCCAATTCAAGTGCATTGGTTGCAACCACAATTCGAGCTTTTCCTTGACGCAAGTCGCTCTCAATCTCGCGGCGTTCCTGTTTGAGATACCCACTGCGATAGCCGCGAATGGTCTGGCGGGATTCGGGTAATTTTTCCCGCAGTTCACGCAGAACCATCTCTACCTGTCTTCGTGATCTGGCAAAGAGGAGTGTCTGCACATCTCTTGCCGCCAAAGTCTTCAGCAGGCGCACTGCTTCCTCGCGGACGCTTGCCCGGACGCCTAGCACTTCCTGCACAATGGGCGGGTTGTAGATGATAAAATGGCGACCGCCAAATGGAGAGCCATCTCTGGAGATCACCTCGACATCCTCTTCCACCAGATTTTGTGCCAATTCTTGCGGGTTGGCGATAGTAGCCGAGGTCATCACAAATTGTGGGGAGACACCGTAAAAAAGGAAGATGCGCTTCAGCCTGCGAATCACATTTGCAACATGAGAGCCAAATATGCCGCGGTAGATATGCATTTCGTCCAGAACGACAAAGCGCAGGTTCTCAAGAAATGGCGCCCAGAGAGTATGATGCGGAAGGATGGAAAGGTGGAGCATATCCGGGTTGCTCAGCACCAGCCGGGCGGCAGTACGGATGCGGGTTCGCTGGTTCGAAGGTGTATCACCATCATAAATTCCGCTGTGGATCTTTTCATCTTGAGGAAAACGCGCGGCATCAAATTCCAGGAATTTGTCGATATTCGTTTTTTGATCCTGCGCCAGCGCCTTGGTGGGAAAAAGATAGAGCGCTGTCGCATGTGAGTTCTGGAGGGCAGTCTGTAAAATGGGCAGGTTGTAACATAGCGTTTTTCCGCTTGCCGTGCCTGTAACGATGACTACATTCTTGCCGGCGCCAATCGCTTGCCAGCTTTCTGCCTGGTGACTGTACAAGGCTTCGATATTTTCTGAAAGCAGAAATTCCCTCAGTCTGGGGTCCAAATCAAGCGGCAGCTCTGCATACTGCGCAGCGCGTGCAGGCAGGTTCTGCCAGAAGGCGATGTTGCCTGCGATATTTGGATCTCTGCGCCAATCTTCGATCAGGCGTGTGATGCGGTCAGTAAGCGGTTTTGTCATTACCATCGTTCCGGGTTATACTTTGGTCATCGCATTCGCCAATAGTTACCATGCTGGAGAGAAGGATGCCACAAGGACTTTCCGTCATTGTTCCCATTATACTTGGCCTCTTGTCAGGTTTGTTGATTAATTACCTTTCGGACACCTTGCCGATGACCAGAAAACTGGGGCTCCCGGTATGTGTTCATTGCCAACATGCCCTATCCTTCCGAGATTATTTCCTTTTCAGGGTATGCACGAATTGCCAGCAAGGCCGGTCGCTACGTACCTTGCTGGTTTTGGTTGTCTTTTTATTGCTCCCGATTGTGTTCCTGTTCTTCCCTCCTCAGCGGGTGGGCATTTGGTGGGGAATGGTTTTAGCAGTTTATTTCGGGGTCGTGTTTGTGATTGATCTGGAACACAAATTGATTCTGCACCCTACAAGTCTGGCTGGTGTATTGCTTTGCGGTTATTTGGGATGGAAAATGCACGGCTTCGTGTCAACAGCCTGGGGTGCATTGGCCGGATTTGGCATCATGCTCACCCTGTATTTTCTGGGTATTTTATTCACCAATTTGGTGTCCAGATGGCGCGGAGAAGAAATTGAGGAGATCGCCCTGGGATTTGGTGATGTGATCCTGAGTTTTATACTGGGATTACTGTTAGGTTGGCCGGGGGTTACGGCCGGATTACTCTTTGCCATTCTGGCAGGGGGTCTGGGAAGCGGAATTTATTTATTGATTGGCAGGCTTTTCAAGACCTACAAGTCCTTCACCGCCATCCCTTATGCCCCGTTCCTGATCCTGGGGGCGGCTTATTTAATTTTCATCATGCCTGTGCGGTAAGCAAAGAGGTTTGGGGGCGTACATCATCCGGGCTGCTGGATCAACCCACTATTCAAACCGCAGCACAAAGCGAAGACTGGCAGTTGGGAATATTTGATGGATCGAAAAGGAGGTGGGGGATATTGGCCGTCTTAACTGCCCGATCATTAAAGATCAGATTATTGGCGTTATGTTTTGCCAAAAAATTTTACGATTTCGGATTGGTGGTCTGCGAGGCTGCCCAAAACGCCATTGACAAATCGCGGTGAACTGTCTGATCCATAGACTTTGGCAAGTTCAACAGCTTCGTTGATGGCAACCTTGACCGGCGTGCACTTTTCAACAGCAAATTCCCAAAGGGCAATACGCAGGATGTTGCGGTCAATAATAGCGACCTGGTCGACAGGCCACTCAGGTGCATGCTGTGCAATAAAATCGTCTAAAGCTTTCTCCAAAGGGATCACACCAAAGATGATTGTCCTGGAAAACTCAGCCAGCCCGTCATCCAATTCTTCTTCAGCCAGACGTGCAACCAAAGCTTCACCTGGTTTATGGCCTGTTGCGATATCCATTTCAAACAGGACTTGCAATGCAATGCTGCGTGCCTTGGTTCTGGATTTCATTTAGTGGCTGCTGCTTCCGTTTCATAGTCGATATCTTCAACGTGAACATTGATCTCTTTCACTTGCATATCAACCATTTCGGAAATGGCACGCGTAACGCGCTGTTGCACGTCGCGGCTCACGTTGCGTACATTTACATCGCGCTCAAAATGCAGATAGAGGTCGGCCCCAACAGTGTTTTCATCAACTGTAATGCAAACGCCATCTTCGGCGCGACTCTTAAAGATCAAATTTACACCCACAGGAATTTTAGCCAGGCGGCTGACGCCGGGCACACCCAATGCAGTCAGGCGCACAATCGTAACCAGCACATCTGGCGAGATTGTTGTTTTTCCTGGTGGTCGCGAGGAATCTGTCATGGTTTCTCCAATTCAGTAAAAAGGTAACTTTCAGTAATTATAACTCGAAACACTATGCCCTTCCAGCGGAATTTTACGCCACAGAACTGGTTGCAACCAATGGCGCAGTGGCTACGGCATGAGGCATAAGAGCGATACTTGCAGTTCCAGAGGCGCGCCCCAGGGCATATTGCAGCGCTACATGTACATCTGGCGCAGGCTTGAGCAAATATGTGTGAACCACATCGGCCGGGATGCTGGAAACCAGAACAGTCTCACACTTCTGGGCTATCCTGGCAAAAAGATAGGCTTTGTGGGGACCCAGTTGAAAATCCTGTTGGCGGAATTTTTGTATTGCTTGCTGGGAAGATTGAACGCCACGCATGAATTCTTCATATCCTGTACTGCCAATGCCCTCGGCACACTCAGCAATGAGTATGATTGTGCCACCAGGTTTTACGAGCATGGCAGCATTGGATTGTGCCTTCTGCGCCTGATAGAGATTAATATCTTTGGGATAGCCGCCACAAGACGCGACAACAATATCGTATTTGCCTGATACTGGCACCTGGCAAACTGCTCGCGAAAGAGGAATGCCAGCCGCCATCACTGCCAATGGCAAACCGGCTACGGCATGCACCAGTTCCAGATTTTCATTGAGAATTGCGTTGACCGCATAATCCACTCCCATCATCTTTCCGATTTCTTCCACATCCTGGCGCATGGGGTTCTGTTCGTATATCCCCAGTCTGGCTTCCGGGTGAGTGATAAATGCGTGATTACGGCGAATGGTTTCACGGCCACCAAGGCCGACTGCGGCGGTTTTGACACCACCTGAAAATCCCATGAAGTGATGTGGTTCAATGTTGCCAACCACAATTTTTAGATCTGCTTCATAAAAATCCCTGTTCACAAACACAGGTGTCCCTGCCGGACTTGTCCCCAAGTGAACCAGGTTCTCACCCTGGTCGCAGTCATGGACGGCGATAGGATGATTGGCAATCATTTCTTGGGGCAGGATCAGAGGAAATTCATCCACCCTCATGGGGTCATGTGTGCCAGACGCAATCACCAATTGGATCATTGATTTTGGCACATCCAACTGCTCCAGCCGCTGTAAAATTGGCAGCAACAAAGCTCGGTGCGGCACTGGACGGGTTTTATCATTAATGGCAATAGACACTCGCCGGGGTGCGGGAAAGTCTTCAAGCCGTTTTCCGGCGCATGGCTGGTTAAGGGCATCGCCAACCGCTTGCAGCGGGTCGGGGTGGGGGACAGGATTTACCTGGGCAATCACATCAGTCTTGAGGCCAGTGGGGATTTCCAGGCTAACCTCGCGTTGACCGTATGGTAACCGGTAAATGTTCATTGGCGACTCATCAATCTCCTTTGCACGCTGGAATAACGCCATGTATAATTATAGCGATTAAGGCAATCTTATGATTGACATCTTTCGTGCGAAAGGACGGTACCGTGATCCAGGAACTTAATTACTACCTCCCTGACAGCCTAAATGATGTTTATACCCAGTTGCAGAACGAAAATCACAAACCTCTTGCAGGTGCAACTGACATTATTCCCAGGCTGCGACGCAGCAAACAGCCGGTCGATACGCTGGTGGATATCAGCCGTTTGGCCGGGCTGGACTTTATTCGTGAAGTTGATGGTGTGATACAGATCGGAGCATTGGCTACCCATCGCAACGTGATTGAAGCAGGATTATTGCAAAATCTGGCCGTCTCGTTGACCGAGGCAGCAGCCAGTATTGGTTGCCCGCAAACGCGCAATCGGGGAACATTGGGCGGAAATATTGCCAATGCCTCGCCTGCTGCGGACACCTTACCGCCCTTGCTTATCCATGATGCGGTTGTCCATCTGGGATCTATGCATGGGGAGAGGACACTGCCCTTATCTCAATTTTTGCAAGGCCCAGGAAAGACCGGGTTGGAAATTGGAGAGTTGATCCTGTATCTTTCACTCCAAAAACTGCCCTGCTACGGGTCTGCATTTGTAAAACTGGGCAAACGCAACGGGATGGCCATTTCTGTTGCCAGTGCCGCTGTGGCGTGTACCCTGGACAGCGAAGGCCGGTTCAGTGATGTGCGCATTGCCCTGGGATCGGTGGCTCCTACTGCGGTGCGCAGTCCTCATGCCGAGCAGATACTGGCCGGTGAAGCGCCGGGAGAAGACTTGTTCGCTGCAGCCCAAAAGGCTGTGCAGTTGGACATTTCGCCTATTGATGATGTGCGCTCCAGTGCCGATTACAGGCGCACTGCTGCCGCGACTTTATTGGTGGAAGCATTGAGACTGGCGTTGCGGAGGGTTGAAAAATGAATGTGATTTCCATTGAACTAACGGTTAATGGGAGCCTGGTGGCCTTGAATTGCGCAGCCAATCTGACCTTGCTGGATATTTTGCGAGATGAGCTAGATCTAACCGGGGTAAAAGATGCGTGCGGCGGGGAGGGTGAATGCGGTGCGTGTACGGTCATCATGAATGGAAAAGCGGTTAATGCCTGTATGGTGCTTGCCGGGCAGGCAGACCAGGCTACCATCGAGACCATTGAAGGTTTGGATCAGGGGGATCGTTTGCACCCCTTGCAGCAAGCTTTCATTGAAACCGGAGCCATTCAATGTGGCTACTGCACCCCAGGCGCCATCATGGCAGCAAAAGCTTTATTGGATGAGAACCCTTACCCCGTGGAAGCGGAGATCAAGGAAGCTTTATCCGGCAACTTGTGTCGCTGTACCGGATACAAGAAAATGATCGAGGCGGTCAGTCTTGCATCCAACGGAGGTGATGGCGATGGCCGGTAACCTTGGAGAACGTGTCATTCGAAAAGACGCTTATGATAAAGCTACAGGTAAAGCAAAATATGTTGCGGACATTAAGACCCAGAACATGCTGTATGGCTATGTTTTGCGGTCAAACGAACATTCGGCCAGACTTCTTGCTGTCAATTCCCAGGCGGCCAAAGAAATGCCCGATGTTGTGGCCGTATTGACATCTGCCGATATACCCGGTGAAATTACACATGGCGCCTTGATCCAGGATCAGCCGGCGCTTGCACATCAAGTGGTACGGCATATCGGTGAACCTGTAGCTTTGATCATAGCTAACACACGCGCCGCTGCAAAAAAAGCCGCCGAGAAAATTCGGGTAACCTACGAAACGCTGACCCCGGTCTTTGACCCCGTTCTAGCTTTGCAGCCTGAATCGCCGAAAGTGCAGCCATCAGGGAATCTGATCACCAAATACGATATTTGCAATGGAGATATACAGGAAGGATTTGCTCAAGCCGACCTGATCATTGAGGAGCAGTTCAGTGTCCAGCGTGTTTCACCAGGATATATGGAACCCGAAAGTTCCCTGGCGGTCTACAATCCGGATGGCACACTGACAGTATGGGTTAGTTCGCAAGAACCTTTTGAAGACCGTAAAACCATTGCCCGTGTCCTGGGCATCGATGAACACCTGGTGAGGGTCAAAAGTGCAGTGGTAGGTGGAGCGTTTGGAGGAAAGGAAGACCCTGAATTACAGGTGCTGGCCGCCCTGGGTGCCTGGATGACCCGCTCGACCGTTCAATTGGTGAATGCGCGGCACGAATCTTTTGTGGCCCATCCCAAAAGACACCCAGCTCAATTTTTTTATAAAGTTGGCGTAAAGAAGAATGGCAAAATCACAGCCCTCAAAGCAAAGGCAGTGATGGATACCGGGGCTTATGCTTCCTACGGACCGGCTGTAGCTTCAATTCTCACTGAAACTTTGGCCGGCTCATATCAAATACCTAATGTCCAAGTGGATACCTATGTGGTCTTGACCAACAGCCCGCTTTCGGGGGCAATGCGCGGTTTTGGGGCTCCGCAATCCCACTTTGCCATTGAGAGCCTGATCGACATCATTGCTGAGAAAATCGGCATGGATCCCATCGATTTGCGACAGCAGAACATCCTGAAGCCTGGTGATCATCTCTTCACCCGTGTTCCGCTTGATGCGACTGCATCCGCCTTGCCGGCATGCATCGAAAAAGCACGCGAAGCCCGAAAACAACTGGAAAACATTCCTGCAAGACCGGGCAAGACGGCTGGTGTGGGAATGGCGCTTGCCATGCAAAGTATGGGCCTGGGGGCGGGGGTGCCGGATACGATAAGCCATACATTGGAGTGGCTGCTGGATGGAAGGGTGAGGCTATACCTTGGCGCACCGGATTTGGGTCAGGGGCTGGCAGTTGCTGCAGAACAGATCGCCGCCGAGGCACTGGAAATCCCATACGAACACATTGAAACAGTGTTTGTTGATACCAGCGTTACTCCGAATGGCGGCGTAGCCTGCGCCTCGCGAATGACATACATGGCTGGTAATGCGATCATTCAGGCGGCAGAAGGAATCAAACAGCAACTACTGAATGAAGCTGCCCGGTTATTGAACACATCGATTGAGCTGCTGGATTATGCAGAGGGAAAAATCCTGCAAAAGAATGGAGCCTCTGTCGCGGTGGGCGAGATCACCAGCCGCCTGGCAGAGGAAGGACAGTTTATCAAACAGGAAGGGTCTTTCAGTTTTCCATATCCAAAAGAAAAAACACCGGATCATTTGCCGATTGGCTTACCGCACGTCATGTTCGTTTTTGCGTCCAACGTTGCCCGAGTGGAAGTCAATCAGGATTTGGGCACAATTCAGGTAACGCATCTGGTCACGATTAACGACGTAGGAAAAGTAATCAACCGACTGGGCGTTGAAGGGCAAATTGAGGGAGGAGCTGCTACTGGTTTGGGCTATGCCATCCTGGAAGATGTTGCCTTAAAGCAAAACGGGCAATGGGTGGATAGCTTCACCGAATATTTGCTTGCCACCACCAAAGACATGCCCCAAATCGAAAGCACCATCCTTGAGATACCAGAAGCCAGTGGGCCACATGGCGCAAAAGGAGTTGGCGAGATCGTATTGGTGCCCACTGCACCGGCAATTGCCAATGCTGTATTCAGCGCCACCGGGGTACGGGTCAGATCGCTGCCTATCAACGCCGAAAGGATATTGCAAGGCTTATCCCGCGCGCAGTGAGATTTCGTGTAGCATTTCGTGATGCGTCTTTTTCCAAAGCTGCGAAGGGGTTTCATCCGTGTCGCAGCTTTGGCTTTTGACCTGACAAACATGTCTAGTATAATAGGAACATGCAAACACATACCATGAGCCATCATCATTCACGTAAAGGCGCCATTGTTCGCATCGTTGGGGTAGTTGTCGATGTGCTTTTCCCTTCAGGTGAATTGCCGGGGATTAATACTGCCCTGTTGGTTGAGACAAACGGTAAAAAGCCGCTGGTATTGGAAGTGCAGGAACATCTGGATACACGCCGGGTACGGACAATTGCCATGAGTTCCACAACCGGATTGAAGCGGGGATTGTCTGTAATCGACACAGGCAAACCAATCCAGGTACCCGTTGGTCCACAAACTTTAGGCAGATTATTCAATGTGCTTGGCGAACCGATCGACAAAGGACCAGACCTGGGCGATGTACACCGGCATCCCATTCACGTAAATTCGCCGTCGTTAAAATCACTGCGAATCGTTTCCAATCCATTTCTTACCGGCATCAAGGCTATTGATCTCTTGACTCCCTACCCAAGTGGAGGAAAAATTGGCCTGTTTGGGGGAGCCGGTGTGGGCAAAACAGTATTAATGATCGAATTAATGCAAACAACCATTTCGCGCCATTCAGGAATCGCCTTGTTTGCCGGCGTGGGGGAACGCACCCGCGAAGGCAATGACCTTTGGCTGGATATGAAGCAAAGCGGGGTGATTGACAGTACTGTGCTGGTCTTTGGACAGATGAATGAACCACCGGGCGCCAGGCTGCGCGTGGCATTGACGGCGATGACAATGGCGGAATATTTTCGTGATTCAGAGAGGCGGGAAGTCCTTCTCTTTCTGGACAATATCTTTCGCTTTATCCAGGCCGGCTCTGAGGTCTCGGCGCTTCTGGGTAGATTACCCAGTGCAGTTGGGTATCAACCAACCCTGGAGAGTGAGCTGGGCGAACTGCAGGAACGAATCACCACTACTGCCAATGGCAGCATTACATCGGTGCAGGCGGTCTATGTTCCGGCAGACGATATTACCGACCCGGCGGTTGTGGCAACTTTTGCCCACCTGGATGCCTCCACGGTTCTCTCGCGGCGGCAAGCAGGCATGGGAATTTATCCAGCCATTGATCCATTGCAATCTACTAGCAGCTTGCTGACACCTGAAGCGGTTGGCGAAGAACATTTCCAAATTGCAATGGATGTAAGGACTTTGCTTTCGCGTTATGAAGAATTGCAGGATGTCATCGCCATTCTTGGCATGGAAGATCTAAGTGAGGATGATTACAAAGCCGTCATTCGGGCGAGGCGCATTCAGCGCTTCTTGTCCCAACCCTTTTTTGTCTCGGAATCTTTCACCGGGTTACCCGGAAAACATGTGGCCCTGGAAGATACTTTGAGCGGTTTCAAAGGAATTATTGACGGCCTTTACGATCATATTCCTGAACAAGCATTTTACATGGCTGGAACCATTGAGGACGTTCTGGAACAAGCAAGACAACTGGAAATGGAGAATTAATGGAGCCCGGGGAAAATACGCTGCGCCTGCTGGTTCAATCCCCGGAAGGGCAGATCTTTGAAGGCTCGGGATTTATGGCAGTACAGATCAACCTGCCTGACGGCAAGATTGGCATTCATCCCGGACATGCCCCGTTGGTCGCTGAGGTGGCTGCCGGGAAGATTAAGATGAATGATGCGCAGTCAAACTCAGAAATTTTTGTTCAGGCTGGTATCATGGTGGTGAGGAACAACTTGGTCCAGATATTCACTCACGCACAAACTCAACAAGTAAATGAGAAGATTGCCGCATTTACACAACCAGAAGATGAGGTAGATCGGCTTGTTGATGCAGTGATGAAAACCTTAACCAGCATTACTTTGGAAAATGACCCGGAAAATGACTCAGCGGAAACCTGAGAAAAGGAAAACGCCGGAATGGCTGGCCAGTCTCTGGCGGGAGTCACTTCGGGCGATGTCACTGGGTTGGGACCTGGCTATTCCAATATTCGGCGGTACCTTGCTGGGAAATTTTCTGGACAGGTTATTAGGAACCGGTCACATTTTTACGATAGGCCTCATCTTTATGGGTATTTTCATTAGTTATTACAACCTTGGCAAATTCATTGCCAGAATGCGGAAACTTGACCAGGATTATCTTTACAAGAAAGAAAAAGAAGAGGGCAAAGAGGACCGAGAATGATTGTTTTTTGGGCGGCTGCCGGCGGGGCAATTGCAATGTTACTGTTTGGTATGCAATATATGCAAGTCAAACGATTGTGCCCATCGAGAAATTATTCCGGTTGGAGTATAGCCATTCATTTTCTTGTTCGTTTGAGCATCTTTGCCGGCCTTTTCATTTTTGCCCTGCTTCAACATGCAACCCACGCATTGATATTCTTCGCAGGTTTCTGGCTGGTTCGATCACTGGCGTTGGTGCGCTTTGGTGTCATGCATCAAAAGGGGTTATCCATGGAGAAAAATCAATGCAATCCTTCTTCCCGGAAGTAGTATTTACCATTTTTGGCATACCAGTACGAGATACAGTCGTCTCCACCTGGGTCATGATGGCCATAATTCTGCTTATTGCCATTATTGTTGGCAAACGCCAGCCCGCCCTGTTGGAAATGTTGGTGGACTTTTTGTCAGACACATTCACAAACGTTATGGGTACACCGGCCCAGCCTTTTTTGCCCTTGTTAGGTTCTTTGGCAATTTTCATCGCCTTTGCCAATATCATCGGCATCATTCCCTGGATCATTTCGCCAACCAAGGATATCAATACCCCATTGGCCCTGGCATTGGTGGTTTTCTTCTCGGTGCATTATTATGGGATACGTCAAAAAGGACTAGGCCTGTATCTAAAGGAGTTGGCTTCACCTGTCTTCATGCTTCCCCTGGAGATTATCGGCCAGGTGAGTCGTACACTTTCGCTCACCTTGCGTTTGTTTGGCAATGTGATCAGCAGCGAACTGATCGTGGCGATCATTTTTGCTCTTGTGCCTCTATTTGTCCCGTTGCCATTGGCCGGATTAAGCATCTTTACCGGGTTGTTACAAGCATATATCTTTACAGTTTTAGCCTCTACCTATATTGGGGCTGGAATAGAATCGACAACCACAAAGAGAACCGAGGCAGCGCAATCGAGATAAGGCAATCATACTGGCCTTTAACTGTTCACAAGAAAGGAAAACAATTATGTTTCAAAATGCAAGCCCTGAATTAATCATCACAATCGTAACGATTATCGCATCAATAGCTGGCATTGTGCTGGGAACAGCTGTTCCTGCTTTGGCTGAAGGAAAAGCCGCACAAAAGGCTCTTGAAGGCATGGCACGCCAGCCAGATGCAGCCAGCGATTTGCGTACGACCCTTTTGATTTCAATGGCTCTGCTCGAATCGACGGCCATCTATGTTCTGCTGATCATCCTGATTATCATCTTTGCCAATCCTTTGCTGGATCGTTTCTTTTTGCCTTGATAAGGATATCCAATGATTGAGATCGACATTCCGACCATTGTATGGGAAATTCTCAATTTCCTGGCCTTAAGTGCGTTGCTCTATTTCTTCCTGTTTAAAAAGGTGATCAAGAAAGTAGAGGAACGCACCAAGGAAAAAGAACGGATGCTTGATGAGATACAGCATGACCGCATCGAAACCGCTCAGATTCGCCAGGAAATTGAGTCCCGCCTTGCCCGCCTGGAAACAGAGGCAGAAGTGATTGTATCCGAGGCGCAGTTACAAATTGAGCAGGAAAGAGAATCTGCCATCAAGAAAACCCAGATCGAAGCAGAACGCATCCTCAATCAGGCATTGGAGGAGGCTGACCAATTAAAAAATGAAACACTGACAGAGTTTCAGGAAAAAATCGTATCAACGATCATCGAGATTTCTGTTGCCTTGATCCACCAGGTGGGGCCGCTGGAAATGCATACAAAGTTGGTCACAGGTTTGTTTGAAAAAGTATGGGAAATGGGACGCAGTGATATGCAACAGGTTAGCGTTTTACGCAGATCACTTGGAGAACGTGAGCCAGTGATCACTGTTGAGACTGCGTATCCATTGAATACCGAACAACAACGCACATTGATCAAAACTTTTTCTGCCCTTGCAGATCGCAATGTTAATGTAGAGTTGAAAGAGTATCCAGGTTTATCGGCTGGAATACGGGTGAGAATTGGTGATTTGATCATTGACAATACCGTTGCAGCCCAGCTGGCCGAATTGGAAGGCTATGCCGTTCGAGCACTCAAGGAGAAAATGGCCGATGCATGAACCTGTTATTCGTGCGGCTGTACCGGCAATCGAAGAAAAATTGCTGAACGGTTTCAAAGACCGTTCTCGTTTTGTTGCCTTTGCAGACCACGAGCTGGAGAAATTACGCAATCGGATATCCGAAAAACAAGTTGAACTCAAGCAAAGTGCTCCAGAGCCGTTTGAACAAATGGATATTCTTCTCGAGCTGATAAAGCAAGAGACGATTGATTTTACGCCCCAGGTCCAGTTTCGTGACGTGGGCACCGTACAACACATTGGGAATGGTGTTGCCACACTTTCTGGCCTTCATAATGTGGGTACAGATGAACTGGTTGTATTTCCAAATGGGGTCAAAGGGTTGGTTCTTAATCTCAAAGAAGACCAGGTTGATGTCATCTTACTGGGGCCAACTGAGGGTATTCGCGGCGGCGATCTGGTCACTTCTACCGGAAGCAGGTTACAAATTCCCGTAGGGCCAAAACTATTGGGGCGTGTGGTGAATGCGCTGGGATTGCCGCTTGATGATCTTGGTGTGATCCGAGCTGCTGAATATTCTTATCTGGAGCATGACGCGCCTGGCATTGTTGAACGCACACCGGTGAACCAACCTTTGCAAACCGGAACGAAGACGATTGACGCCCTCATCCCTTTGGGCCGGGGTCAGCGAGAATTGATCATTGGTGACCGCCAGACTGGCAAGACCACCCTGGCTGTGGACGCAATCCTCAACCAGAAGAATACTGATGTGGAATGTATTTATGTGGCGATCGGACAGAAGAAGTCCTCCACGCTGGCCGTGATCCAAAAGCTGCGCGATGAAGGGGCCTTGGAGTACACCACCATCGTCATGGCCAGCCCAAATGATCCGCCAGCTTTGCGTTATCTGGCACCGTATGCGGGCTGCTCTATGGCAGAACATTTTCTTAAGCTTGGCCGCGATGTCCTGATCGTCTATGATGATTTAAGCAAGCATGCAGACGCTTACCGCGAGCTGAGCCTGTTGCTGCGACGGCCGCCTGGCCGTGAAGCATACCCGGGCGATATTTTCTATTTGCATTCACGTCTTCTGGAACGGGCCTGCAAGTTGGATCAAGAGCATGGCGGAGGCTCGATCACCGCTTTGCCCATCGTCAGCGTGCAACGCGGCAATATTTCAGCGTATATTCCAACCAATTTAATCTCCATTACAGATGGGCAAATTATCCTGAATACCGATCTGTTTAACCTGGGCATCAAACCTGCCATTGATATTGGCCGGTCTGTTTCACGGGTGGGTGGGGCGGCCCAGACCAAGGCGATGCGTAGGGTTTCCGGGGAACTGCGCCTTGAATTATCCCAATATAATGAAGTTGCTCGATTTGCAAAGTTTGGCACTGAAGTGGATCAGGCAACCAAGAATCAAATTGAACGCGGCAAGCGTCTGCAATTAATCCTTACACAGAAGGCTCATGATCCTTTTTCGCTGGTGGAACAAATCATCGTTTTGTTTTGCGCGGTGGAAGGGTATCTGGATCGTATTGATTTTTCGGATGTGCAGCAATTTCAGAAGGAATTATTGAAGAAGATGCACACTAGCCACTTATCCCTTCTGCTTCAAATATCGCGTGAAGAAGATTTGAGTGAAGATGTGATCAATAGTTTACGCGAGATCATTGATGAATTTCGCACCTACTGGATAGACAATGAGGCAAAAATATGAAGAGAATGCTTATGACAGTTATGCCGCGGGATGCCGCCGAGTCACTGTTGGGAGCGCTGGTCAATGCAGGATATACAGCCACCTTCATGGAATCCAGAGGAGGTATGCTGCGCCAGTCACAAATGTCTTTGTTCACTGCTGTTGACACAGAAGAACTGGATATAGTGCTGTCCATTATTCGTAATAATTGCAGCTCCGAAGTTTATGTTGACTCACAAGACGCCAGCGAGTATTCTTTTGGTCAGACCAGCTTGACGACGGGAGTAGGTGGAGCGGTTGTTTTTATTTGGCGTATTGAAGCAATTGAAACGTTCTAATGGATATTGAACGCGTCCAAAACCGTTTAAGCAATGTTCAGTCGGTTGAACCATTACTTGGAGCACTGCGCACCATTTCTTTAGGTGCCTGGCAAATTGCATTGCGCCATCTTTCCAACCTGGAAATCGTTGGAAAGGATTATCAATACGTCCTCGCGGCCTTATCTCCGTATTTAGTTGAGTATTTGCCAAAGAAAATCACGCCAACCCCCAATGCGATGCCCAGGAAAACCGTTATTGTTGCCGCAGGCAGCGAACGCGGCCTGTGTGGCCGGGTGGATCAGGATTTGATCGATTTCATGCAGGCTGGTCTGGCAGATATGCAGGATGAAATCGCCCAACTCATCATATTTGGTGGGAGACTGGGAAAAAATGTTGCCCAGCAGATCATGCAGCCGACAAATATCCATGCTGCATCTTCAACTTCGATGCCGTCATATGAAGCAATGTTGAAATTGGCCAAAGAGTGGCTCGTTGAAATTTCTGCAGGCAATATTGACCGTGTGCTCGTATTCTATACAGCTTATCACAGTCTATCCAGCAGATCACCGGCGCTGATGCAAATCCTGCCCTATGAAATTGATTTGTATGACACAGAGACGCAAATGGATTGGCCGCCGCCAATCATTGAAACCGACCCGGCGCACTTGTTTTTGCGTACCTATGAACATATTGTTGCCATGCGCCTGTATGAAGCCCTGTTACATAGCAAAGCATCCATCCACTCGAATCGTTATCAATTGATGGAAGAATCAACCAAAAATGCCGATCGAATTCTGGAAGAATTGGAAATCCTGTTACAAATGGAACGCCGCCAGAGCATTACCCGTGAAATGCAGGAACTGGCAATTGGCGCAGGACTCCTTGAGACCTGAGTATTGGTCAGCATTGGGCTGCCCACCGACCGGCAACAATGCCGCTGGAAAACGCCCACTGCAAGTTGTAGCCTCCACATGGCCCATTGACATCCAACACCTCACCAGCAAAGAACAGACCCTCAATCAATTTTGATTCCAGCGTTCGTGACTTGATTTCTGTCAGCGGGACGCCGCCTGTTGAAAGCTGGCTTTGGGCAAATCCACCAACACCTGAAACCGCAAATTTTAGAATTTTCAGACTCGTAACCACTCTGGCGATCATCTCTTGCTGTAGGTCAGAAAGTGTGACAGAAGCAGGTAGATGCATTTTATTGATGGTGTAATGCACGACTTTGGGAGCCACCACTGCTCCCAGCAATATTTGTAAGGGGATTTTGGTATTTGCATAGGATCGCAGCAAATCTCTTAATGCAGCTTCCCGAGACAAGAGGAAATTGATCTCCAGACCCAGTTTTCGCCCGACAAATTGGCTGACCAGATAGCTCAAGTCCATGGCCCCCGGGCCATTGATCCCATCCTTGGTAAAGATAATATTGCCCGTAGCTTCGCCCAGGGTTTTGCCATCCTTTAATAGGCGGAGACCGGCATCCAACCGAACCCCTTGAAGTCCATGCAGGGAGTCTGCTGAAACCAGCAACGGTGCCAATGCCGGGCGAACTGGTAATATTTCATGACCTATCTGCTGCAAAAGCGGAAAAACGCTGCCATCAGACCCAAGCACAGGATACGCTTTTCCCCCAGTTGCAACGATTAGCTTGTCAACAAACAGAGCTGACTGTCCGGTTTTAAATTTTAGCAAGAAGCCTTTTGATTGGGGGATGATGCGATTGATCTTATGCGCCAGATGAAGTTTAGCTCCGCTTTCGACAAGGTGGGCGTGCAGGATATTGACCACATTGGCAGCAGAGTAGGAGACGGGGTAGAACCACCCATCGTCCGTGCTGCATGTCAGGATGCCGAGCTGGTGAAGGTGACGAATCAGGTCTTTTTGGTCACATTGTTCGAACACGCTATTAAGAACATCTTCATCGGTTGAATGATATGCTCTCGGCACAGCTTTTGCGTTGCTCAGATTGCAGCGTCCACTGCCGGTGACCAGCAATTTTTTTCCGACTGCGTCGTTGGCATCGAAAAGCAAGACCTCTATTCCTGCTTTGAGTGCTTCAAGGGCTGCAAGCATGCCGGCCGGCCCGGCGCCAATGATCCCTAGTCTATTCATGGTTTTTTCATGCCACCCAACTACGGGCGAACATGATAATTTCCCTCAATGATCCATTTATAGGTAGTCAATTCTTTAAGCGCCATTGGCCCGCGTGCATGCAAACGTTGGGTGGAAATGGCAACTTCAGCTCCCATTCCTAATTGTGCCCCATCCGTGAACCGCGTACTGGCATTAACATATACAGCAGCAGAGTCGACCCGCTGCAAGAACTGCCTGGCCTCGTCTTCGTCTTCGGTCAGGATACCGTCCGAATGCCCGGTGCTGTGATCAGAAATATGTTGGATAGCTTCATCCAGACCAGCCACCACTTTAATGCCCAAAATCAGCGAGAGCCATTCCTGGTCGAAATCCTGAGAGCTGGCTTTTTTCACGTGTTCGTCTTCCGTCCCATAGATGGCCAGAGATCCATCATCCATGCGGAAGGTGACACCGTCGCCAGACAGTTTTTCAACCAGCGGAGGTATCACCTGTACGGCAACTGCACGATCCAGCAATACCGTATCGAGAGCATTGCAGACAGTGGGACGTTGTACTTTGGCATTCTGGATAACGCTGAGAGCAGCAGCAAGGTCGGCAGATTTGGCAACATAAAGGTGGCAGATGCCGATACCGCCAGTGATGACCGGGATCATGCTGTTCTCACGGCAAAACTTGTGCAAAGCAGCGCCGCCGCGAGGGATGAGCATGTCCACATATTCGTACATTTTGAGCAGTTCTGCAACCAGAGCCCGGTCTGGACTGTCAATGAACTGAACAACATTGTCCGGTAAACCAAAGGCGCATAATGCTTCGTGAATGACAGCCACCAGAATTGAATTTGTCGCCATGGTTTCACTGCCCCCACGCAGAATAACCGCATTGCCAGATTTCAAAGCAAGACCGGTGATATCAACGGTTACGTTGGGACGGGCTTCATAGATCACCGCCAACACACCCAGCGGCACACGCCGCTTGTGAATGCGCAACCCGTTGGGCAAAATGGATTCATCGTAAGTTTCTCCCACGGGGTCTGGCAATTTCGCGACAGAGCGCAAGTCGTTCACCACATCAGCAATTCTGTTTTCATCCAATGTCAGCCTGTCCAGCATTGAACCGCTGATCCCGGAAGCTTTGGCGTTTTGCACATCCTCTGCATTGGCATCAAGGATTTCGTCTCGTTTGCTCCACAGAAGCTCGGCGATCAAGAGCAATGCTGCTTGTTTAGATTCCGGAGAGGCTAACGCCAATGTTTTTGAGGCCTCGCGAGCCATTTGACACTTTTTTTTGATCATCTTGTACACACCCTTTTCTCGAAACTCACAGCAAAAGCATGTTGTTGTGGTGGACAACTTCCTCGCCAAACGTGTAGCCCAGGATCGCCTCTATCTCATCCGATTGCCGCCCGTGAATGCGCTGCAAATCGGGTGATGCATAATTAGTCATACCCAGGGCAAGATCTTTTTGATTTGGACCGGCAATGTGAACTGTGTCACCGCGCTCAAATTGCCCGTGTGTTTCCGTAACGCCTACCGGCAAAAGACTGCCGCCACGCAGCAAGGCTTTGGCTGCGCCCTGATCAATCTGGATACGGCCAACGGCGGATTGTGCACCTGCCAGAATGTATCGCTTACGGCTTTCCACCGTGCTGACCAGAGCTTCAAATTTTGTGCCCATTGTTTTTCCGGAGGCGATTTTCAGCAAGACATCAGGTGTTTCACCGTTAGCCACCACCACAGTAGTACCTGAACGCCTAGCCAGGTCAGCCGCTTGCAGCTTGGTTATCATACCGCCAGTTCCCAGGCGGGTTCCGCTGCCTCCGGCAGCTTCCCATAATGCAGGCGGGATGTCAGGTGAAGAGATCAACGGGATCAATTTGGCGTCTGCCGTACTGCGCGGATCGCTGGAGTAAATGCCATCCTGATCGGTCAAAAGTATTAGAAGATCGGCATCGATCAAATTTGCCACTAGAGCTGACAGATTGTCGTTGTCGCCAAAACGGATCTCTTCTGTGGCCACGGTATCATTTTCATTGATGATCGGGATGACACCATAAGATAGCAAGGAATGCAGGGTGTTACGCGCATTGAGGTATCGCTGGCGATCAGAGAGGTCTGCCCGGGTCAGCAGGATTTGCGACACTGTTTTTCCGTAAAGTTGAAAAAGTTGTGTATAGATATTCATCAAGCGCGGTTGACCAATCGAGGAAAGCATCTGCTTGGCAGGCACAAACTTTGGAAATTCGGGGAAGTTCAGAGCCTCGCGGCCTGCTGCAATCCCACCCGATGTTACCAAAATCAACTGACTGCCGCTTGAGTGGATTTCTGCGATTTGCTGGACAATCTGTACCAGCCGGGGAAGCGACAGGTTGTGTGTTCCAGAAGTTAGTGTAGAGGTTCCGATCTTGATGATGACTCTATGATAGTTCATTGTGAACACTCTTTTGATGATAGCCTTTCATACCAGTATAGATAGGGTAGATTCATTTTACTGGAAATCATGCAGGATTATAATCTGAAAAACTTGCCGTCGAAGGAAGTGGTTGATTCTGAACTCATATGGTTGTTGTTTTTTGAATGAATTGCCAGGCAAGACTTGCAGCCTCTTCAAAATCCTTACCCAACAGAATGCAATGCGGTGATTCTGGAAAGAAGTGGGTTTCCTTGATGGCGGAAGAAATGCCTTGGTAAACAAGATCGCCACTGATCGGGTCAATGGTTTTATCCCGGCCTCCCATGACTACAACGACAGGTTGAACAACATCCTTCAGCTTTGCAATGGTCGCATTTTGGAGAGCGAGCAATTGTCTGACGCCGTTCAACGGGTTGACGCGGTATCCCTGCCAGGTGGTGTCCTGTTCAAGGTCCATTTTTGGTTTTTCCTTGATGAATTTATATAAAAACTGAATAACAAATCTGTCCATCCAACCCAGCGGAAGGCGCATGGCTGGCGCAAAGGCCAGCACCCCGGCTAGTTCAGGGTGAATAGCGGCCACATAGAGAGAAACTACTGCGCCGGTTGACTCACCGGCCATGAAAACCTGGTCACAAACCGCCGAAAGCTGCGCATAGCTTTCCTCTGCCGTGGCGATCCAATCCTGCCAGTGAACAGTATACAAATCCTGTGGCGATGTTCCGTGTCCCGCCAGGGTGGGGGCGGCAACTGAAAGCCCTTTCTGATGGAAGTACTCCGCCAGGTTTCTAACCTCCACCGGAGTGGCTGTGAATCCGTGCAAAAGCACCACGCCTGTCTTACCATTGGGTTTGTAAATTGGACTACCATCCAGATGCGGGTTATGCAAGTTTGGGTTTTGATCGTATGGTGTCATTAAACGGCCTCTAGTGATCAAGTGATTGTTCTTAATTGTAAGTCAAGAAACAATTGGCGTAAACATAAAAGCAGCGACGGATACCATCGCTGCTTTACTTTCCTGATTTGCACGTTCAGGTAATATTGTGTATTACTTCTCCAGTAAAGCCTTGCTCCCTGGCAAGGCCTTGAGCAAGTCGCGGCGGCGCAGGGCGCGCTTTTTATCCAGCTCGAGCATACCGGCTTTGTCATCTGCCAGCTTTCTCAATGCCTCAATCCATGACCCGCTCTCCACCGGCTCATGGCCAATGCGCCAGCGTTCCACCCAAATGGGAAGTTGGTCCTGGTTGGTGACCTTCTTGTGCTGGCGTTTAATCTCCATCCCGGATGCCTGGTAGGTCACTTCTGTCTCTTCATACTCCCTTTTAACTGGACATACCTGCATACATGCTCCACATTTGATGCAATAATAATCGGCCAACACAAGTTGATTATCTTCACCGATGTGCAAGGCACGGGTTGGGCAAATGTCGGCGCATGCTTTGCAGCCCTCAACACAAAGCTCCCTGTGCAATTCAACCTTGCCCTGCCAGGGCTGCTGTACAGTAAAGGCGCCATCACTGGCAATTTCACACTGCCGACAGCGTATGCAGTGCGCATCGTCCACCAGCAGGGTGTTCTCTTCCTCGCTGTAGCTGATGACCTGGGTTGGACAATTGGAGATGACAAAATCTTTCAGTTCCCAATTGAAACCGTCTTTTTCAAAGATCGTGGACTGGATCAATTCAGGAAATGCTCCGTATTTGAGGGCCGGATTCTCTTCCACGCCATTGATCGTCATCGAAATGGCGTTCTTGGGGCACATGACTTCACATATCCCGCATAGCACACATTTTTCCGGGTCAATATCCACGCTTTGCTTGCTGACCAGCCGGCCATCCAGCAGTTCGCCATCCACATGGGTGATGGCATCCTTGGGACAAGCAAGGGGACCAATTTCGCAGCCAACGCAATAATCGAGATTCCACGTCATCACATAATGGCGGGTGACCATTGGCCTTTCCAGTACAATCTTATGTTCAGTCCGTGTTTTCTGTGTCATTCCTCGCGCGCTCATGATATCTCCTAGTCTCGCCGGATCTCTTGAACAAGAGTGCGGTTGTGATCAAAAACCTTGACCAGCAGCGGCGATTCTCCTGTGGTAGGGTGCGTGGCGCACCCCAGGCATGGGTCGTAGGTGCGAAAGGCCATTTCGATCTTGTTGAGCACAGTATCACTAACCGGTTGGCCGGCAACGATCAAACTTTGCGCTGCTTTCTTGATCGACATATCAATGGCCGCATAGTTGTTGGTTGTGCCCACGATCAAGTTCACACTCTTAAGCAGACCACGATCATCTGTAGTGTAATGGTGGGTCAGCGTGCCGCGCGGTGCCTCGATGATACCGACGCCTTCATCCGGTGTTTCGGTGGGGATGGTTCTGTAATTGTCACTAGTGATCTCGTCATCCAGGGCAAGCTCCACAGACCGCTCAGCTGCGTATAGCAGTTCAACCAGACGCGCCCAGTGAGTTGCCAGTGTGGAATGCACCGGCTTCCCACCCAGGGTAGCGAAGAAGCGTTCATACTCAGCCTGGGCAAAAGGAGTAGCCATGCCATCAGAAACATTCAGACGGCCAAGCGGCGAGGCGCGATAAACGCCGCTATCGGGGCCATCCACCAGACCTTTCCAGCCCACTTTCTTCAGATAGGGGAATTTCAAGTAGGTCCAGGGTTCAATATGTTCTGCAATGACATCCAGATATTCGCTGGGGCCATATTTTAGCAGCTCTGTGCCATCCGGTCCAACCACGCGCACTTTGCCGTCATAGAAATTAACCTTGTTGTTTTCATCCACCAGTCCCATGTAATAAGTACGGTGCAGAAAAGCATCACTCAGGATCAGGTCAAGATATTCTTTGTTTTCCAGAACGATCTTGTTGAATAGTTCCAGGGTGAATTTGGCAGTTTCAACTGACTTCTTTGCCAGTTCCAGAATCCTGGCTTGATTTTCTTTGGTCAGCGGTTTGCTCACGCCGCCTACAATGGCCCCCACAGAGTGGATGTACCTGCCCCCAATAATGGCGCATATCTCGTGATTGTCCTTCAACAATTCCATGACACGGGCGCCAATCTCTCGGCCCACCTTGCGCACCACCCCCAAAATATTGCGTTCGCTTTTGGGGGCGTCTGGCCCTACGATAAAGTCGGGGCCGCCCAACACATAAAAATGGGTGGCGTGGTCGGCCACAAAAAAGGCGGAGTTCATCAGTTCGCGTATCTTTTTGGCAGCGGGCGGGGGGTCAACATGATAAACTGCGTCGCCAGCTTTGGCGGCGGCAAGATGGTGAGCCACTGGGCACACACCGCAAATCCGCTGGGTAATGCGCGGCATTTCTTCCACCGGGCGGTTTTCACAGAATTTCTCGAATCCGCGTAACTCCGGCACGATCATGTAGGCGTTTTCCAAGCCGCCCTCGTCATTCAGAAAAAGGTCAATGCGCCCATGCCCTTCCAGGCGAGTGATCGGATCTACAGATATCTTCGTTTTCATAAATTTACACCTGTCTTTCTGGTCAGCCGTCATTCTTCATGAGCGGTTGTGTTTCAGCTCACTCAGGATGGAATCTGCCAGACTGAACCGGTAAAAAGTGCCGACAGGATCAACGACCGTATCCAGGATTCGCTGTAGTTCAGCCGGGTCATCGGTGTCGATCAAGGCTGCCACGGCGCTGAGCAGCTTGCTACCCTGGTCTGTAACGCCCTCAGGAGGCCCGTAGCAGCCTCTGCAGGGCATATTGGCAGTAAGACATGGCAAACCGCAACCAGAGCGTGTGGCGGGGCCACAGCAGATGATCCCTTGCGCCAAAAAACAGGTCTCAGGATCCAATTCTACTTCGTGCGGGCGTTTGAATTCTTTGATGCGCAGACCGCTACGCCCTTTTTGACGGGGGCAGACATCACAATTGGTCTTCTCGTCCACGCCAATCGTGGCGCCCGCCTCGGGAAGTTCGCCAGCCAGTACAATTTGCATTACAGTCCAAACCTGGTCAACAACAGGCGGGCAGCCGGGCATAAAGTAATCCACCTCAACGGTTTGCGCCAAGGTTTTCACATGGTCATACATCTCAGGGATGGTTATCCGGCCTTCTGGTACTTCACAGGAAATTTGTGGCAGGGTGCCGCGCGTCTCGTCCAGCGAAGGTGTGGTGCAATACACGCGCTGGATGATCGATTCAGTATCAGCCAAATTGGCCAGTCCCGGAATTCCGCCCAGGTGTGAGCAGGCACCGAAGGCCACCATTACTTTTGATTTCTGTCGCAGCAAATGTGCTATTTCTTCGTTCTCGGTATTGCGAATAGCACCATTGAAAAAACAAATATCGATTTCTTTGTCTTGCAAGGCGCGCACATCGTCGTATTTAAAATCCATGGCACAAGGCCAAAATACAATGTCCACCTGGTCGCCGATATCGATCAAACGCATACCAAGCTCGGTGATCGTAATTTCGCAGCCGCCACAACTTGCAGCCCAGTAGAAGGCGATTTTTGGTTTGTCTGCCATTAGTGTACCTCCTGGATTGCTGTCAGATGGCTGAGCATTTGGTCCACTTCCTTGCGAATGCGGCCGCGGTCCTGGGTACCAATTTGCACAAAGCGTACCCTGCCGTCCGCTAAATCCATCTGCCCGAACATACGGTCCAAAAGACTGATCTTGCAGGTTGCTACATCTGTTCCGCGTTGGTAATGACATTCACCGGGTTGGCAACCGCATACCAGCACCCCCGAGATGCCTGAACGCAGCGCCAGCAAAGCCATTTGAGGATCAATGCGTCCCGAACAAGGGATATGAATGATGCTTACATTGTCAGGATAGCTTTCAAGTAATTCCAGATCAGTGTCTGCCCGCAAACACCAATCACAGATAAAGACCACCATTGAGGGGGTGCTGGTTTCAGCAACCTGGTAAGGGATTTGCTGGGCGATCTCGGTATTACTGACGCCCTCACGGGCGATGGCACCCATCGGGCAGGCGGCCACGCAAATGCCGCAGCCCATACAACGATTAACATCCACTTCGGAGAAACGGTCCATTTTGCCGTCAACCGCTTTTTCGATCAGATGTGGAGCCTCATAGGGGCAGGCCATCACGCATATGCCGCAGCCAGAGCATAGAACTTCGTCCACCACCACTGTATCCAGTGGCGAGGAGAGGCCCTTCTCAACCGCCAGGCTTTTCACAGCCCCAATCACACCGGAGATGTGGATCTGCTGTGGACAGGCCGGGTAACACAGATCGCAGGCGGAGCATAGCCAGGTGGTTGGGCTTTCAAAAGCTTCCTGCTCCATGCCCATCATGACCATTCGCAGCAGGCGGCGGGGGTTATATTCAGGCTCCATTTTTTGCTGGATCAGGCATTTGGATACACATGTGCCACATGAATAGCAAAGTTCAAGATGTTCTCCACCGGGAATACTGCGCACCCGGTCAGCAAAGGTTTCTGGAGCGTGGAGGCTATGACTCATGTGCGTCCTCCTGGATCATGATCTTCTCAATCTTTTCGGAGAAATCATAGGCTGCTTCTACGCCAGGCACGTCCCGCAGACGGTGGGCGCGCTTCTCCATGGTTGGGCGCAAACTTTCAATTTCTGCCATCAATTTTTCTTTTGGCAAATCGTCCAAAACGGCCTGCATTTCATTCAGCACGCGAGCGTATTTATCACCCTCGGCCGCGCTAATCCATTCCACCCGGAAGCGTCCGGGGGTCATCTCCATTTTCTCGAAAGCTTTTTGCAAGCGGTCCGCGCGAGTTGCGCCAACGATTTGGCCTGTGATGTAATGGCAGTCTTGCGGATGACAGCCGGAGTATAAAACCGCGCCAGCGCCCAGCTTGAATGCTTCGTAGATGAAGTCGTTATCCATACGGGCAGAACACATCACCCGCAAGCCGCGTTCATTGGCTGTATATTCAAAGTGGCTGGTTCCTGCCAGGTCGGCTCCACCATAGGAGCACCAGTGACAGCGGAAGGCAAGTATCTTTTCTTCCGGCTTTTCAGCCAACAAGGCATGGATTTGCGCCAGTACCTGGGCATCGGTAAAGTGAAGTTGGGTTATGGCGTTATGCGGGCATTCTGCCACACAGCCGCCACATCCATGGCATTTGGCAGTGATAACCTCAGCCGCCTGCCCCTGCTGATATTCAATGGCACCATAAGGGCATGCTTGGGAACAAATCCCGCACTTCTTTCCATCGGCACTGACACAACGATCTTCCCACACAAAAGCTACAATAGGCTCGATCTCCCATTCATCAGAATGGAGAATGCGGCCAGCCCGTGAAGCAGCGGCTGAGCCCTGGGCAACACTGCTGGGGATATCTTTAGGTCCCTGGCAGGCACCCGCCAGGAAAACACCATCGGTAGGACTGTCCATCGGACGCAGCTTGGGATGGTATTCCATGAACCAGCCGCCAGGGCTCTGTGATGCGTTCGTTAAAGAACTCATTAAATTCTGATCGAGCTGCGGGATGGCTGCCTGGTTCAGCATGACCATATCGTATTCATGCTCGATCACTTTTCCAAGGGACACATCTTCCGAATGCACATACAGATTATGGGTGACTTCGTCTTCTGTGATCAGGCTGGGACGTCCCTGAATGAAATGAACTCCCATTTCACGCGCCCGGTCGTAGAATTCTTCATAGCCCTTTGAGGGGGTGCGAATGTCCATGTAATAGATGGTGATATCGCTGTCCGGGTACATCTGCTTGAGCAGTACTGCATTCTTGATCGAGTACATGCAGCAGAAGTTGGAGCACCACGGGTAGAATCGTTTATCCCGCGATCCCACACAATTGATGAAAGCCATGCGCTTGGGGTTGGTGTTGTCGCTGGGACGCACCAGATCACCGGCGGTCGGGCCGGCCGAATTGTTCAGTCGCTCCATTTCCATGGAAGTGATTACATTTGGAAAACGCCCATATCCATATTCCGGGATCAGCGTAGCATCAAAATGTGTATACCCGGTTGCCAGGATAATTGCCCCAATATCTTCCCATACCAGTTTGTCTTCCATTGCAAAATCGATGGCTTCCAGCTTGCCACAGGCATCCACACACTTGTAACAGTGGATGCAGGCGTCCATATCGATATTGTAAATCAAGGGAACCGACTGGCTCATGGGCACATAGGCAGCCTTGCGCGGTGCCAGGTCCATTTCGAAGTAATTAGGCACTTCGATGGGACAGGCTTTAGCGCAGTCACCGCAGCCGTTACAGCGGTCAGCCAGTACGTATTTTGCTTTCTCGCGGAGTTGGACCTTGAAATTGCCTACAAAGCCATCAATCCGCTCAACCTCAGTATATGCTCGAATTTCTACGTTGGGGTGACGCGCCGCGTCAACCATTTTTGGTGCAAGAATTCATATACTGCAATCCATGGTGGGGAAGGTCTTGTTGAGCTGAGCCATCACCCCGCCAATGGTCGGTTCTTTTTCAACAAGGATGGTCTTGATGCCCTGGTCGGCAAGGTCGAGGGCAGCGCTGATACCGGCTACACCGCCGCCGATCACCATAGCCCTCTTGGTCACGGGCACCTTGATCATGTCCAGGGGAGTGAGGAAGCTGGATTTGGCTATGGCCGCAGCAGTCAGGTCTTTGGCCTTCTTCAGTGCGCCTTCCGGGTCATGTCCATGCGCCCAGGTGCATTGCTCACGAATATTTGCCATTTCCATCAGGAAAGGATTCAATCCCGCTTCAGAAACCGCAGCGCGGAATGTTGGCTCATGCATACGCACGGAACAGGCTGAAACCACCACCCGGTTCAGTCCATATTTCTGGATATCTTCCTTGATCAAACGTTGCCCGCTGTCGGCACAGGCGTAGAGCGTGTCGGTGGCACGCACCACACCAGGAAGCCCTTCGCTAAATTCCACCACTGCCTTGGGGTCAATTACCCCTGCAATATTGCTGCCGCAGTGACAGATATATACGCCGATGCGGAGCTCTTCATTGCCTATGTTTTCGGTCATCTGGCTCCTCTTGGTTCTAAGACGGTTTGACAGATTCTTTGTGGGTTCACGTACCCAGCTATTTGAGTGTATCTTCCGTTGCAAGTTTGTGACGCGCTTTCTGGGCGCGCTGATCTGGCGTGGTTAATTCCAGTGCATCCTTCGGGCACCAGATCACACACTGCGGGCCGCCTTCCACGTCTTCGCACTGGTCACACATTTCAGCCAGCTTGGAAGCCGGATTGATGGAAATTGCGCCGAAATCACATGCCTCAATGCACCAGGCACAGCCATCACAACGGCTTGGGTCGATCCGAATGATGCCTGTCTCAGGATCCTGGGTAAGGGCATCCCGGGTGCAGGCAATGACACAGGGCGCATCTTCGCAGGTGCGGCAGGCGATCGCAGTGATCAACACTTCTTCTGCGCGCACTGTGCGAATGCGGCTGCGATATGTATTGAATTCCCCCGTTTTTGTGTAAGAACAAATGTATTCGCACAACTGACAGCCAACACATTTTTGTGGGTCGCAGGCAATATACTTATATTTGGAAGTTGAGGTTGCCATGATTTTCTCCTTCGTCTATTACCAACACTAAACGCCGATCGCTTCTGCTACGTCTGGCATTCCCAAGGAAACCAATTGCTCTTTGGGGATCAACCCTTCTTTTGTCCAGCCTTTGGCTTCATAATACATATCAAGGAGCTGAACCAATTCTTCGTCTGAAACCACATGCCCTGCGGATGCGCCTTTGGTCATGGGATCATGCTTCCAACGGTAGGGCAGGTCATCATCAGAGCGCTTCCAGCCTTCACGAATATTGAAGGCCTTTTTAATGGTGTGAGCACGCGCCCCAATCAGATCGATATCATCATAGCCGAATTCCCAACCAGTTGTAGCATTGATCAGGCTGGCAATCGTGGGCCATGCTCCTGAACGGTCGGCTTTTCCAGTGAAACAGCGGCGAATAAACTTGCACAGCGGCAGAGTATCATAAACTGCCGCATATTCTTCTGCTTCTTTGGCAACCTCGCCGCGGGTGTTGTCGATTGTAAATCGGTCAACATCGCCCTTGATATCTGCATCGTAAGCTGCTGAGCGATTGTGGCAGCCACCACGTGTACCGGCAGCCAGACCGACAGCAAAGGTTTTCAGGCCTCGGGCATCATAACCGGGAGCTTCCAGACCTTTTGAGTTCATTGCCCACTTGTAGGTCTCACTGCCGCGTTCCTTGTCTGTTATGGCGCTGGCGCGTTTCGTGCCCAATGCCAGCCTGTCGCCAATTCCTTCTCGATCGCGGATCATTTCCAGTAAAGTTACACCGGCTTCGCCGTTGCCAAAATTGGGTTCAAAACCTTCAGGGTATTTCTTGCACTTGAAATCTTCTTTTTTGAAGACGCCGCGTTCAAAGGATTCCATTGTCCAGGATACCGTCACGCCGCCGCTCATGGCATCCATACCATTTTCATCGCAAATAGAAATCATTTTAATTGCTGCTCGCATGTCGCTGATGCCGCAATTGGAACTCATAGCGAACAGGCATTCATACTCAATGCCCGTCATTGCTCCTTCATAAGGCCCATCACGAACAACAGACATTTGCTCACAGGCGATTGGGCATTGTGCGCATGCTACAACCTTTACTTTATGATGTTCGTCAAGGTATTCCCCGCTGACCAATTCGGCATCTTCAAACCAACCCTCCTGATAGTTGCGGGTTGGCAGCAGGCCAAGCTGGTTCATGTTCAGTACATTGGTGGATGTGCCCAGTAAGCGGTACTTGGAGGTGTGCGGCCCTTGTGCGGCCTCAGTGATATCAAAAGAGAGTTTAAGCAGCGTCTGCGGATCTGCCACGCTCACCCCATGTGTGCCGCGCACTGAAATAGCCTTAATCTTTTTTGAGCCCCAGACCGCACCGTGACCAGTTCGCCCTGCCTGCCGGCCATCATTGGTCACATTGGCAAACAGGACAAGGTTTTCACCACATGCGCCAATAGTGGCCGAACGCACCTGGTCATCCCCAAGCTCTTCCCGGATCGCTTCTTCCGTCTCGAAAGTGCCCATTCCTATCAATTTTTTTGCACTGCGAAATTGCACGCGGTTATCATCAATGAAGAGGTAAACCCATTCATCGCTGCTGTTATGTACCACGATCCCATCCCAACCGGCGCGTTTAAGGGCAACGCTAAACCAGCTGCCCGAAAGACTGTCTCCGATCAAACCGGTGAGCGGTGATTTTGAGGCCAAACCGTATTTTCCCCCAACAGGAACTGGTGTGCCGGCAAAAATCCCATTGGCAATGCAAATTGGATTGCCCGGGCCAAGAGGATCACAACCAGGTTCAATGTTCTCCCAGCAAAGGCGGGTGGCCATGGAAACGCCACCAATATAAATCTTGTACCATGACTCTGGTTTCTCCTCTACCCAATTCTTTTTTTCCTTCAGATCAACATGCAGTATCTTTCCACTATAGCCATACATAAAAAACGCTCCTTATTGGGTATAAAAAATTGACAAGAGTAATTGTTTTTGAAGGTCATCCGCCTGCAAGAATGGACATCAAGATGAGTTTCTCTCCTGCTTGCGGAAAGCAATCCAGATCAGACGGGCGGATCATTCGCTTTCCGTTGACACTCAGCATGTTTGAGCCCAGAAAAGTCATCAGGTCTTTGTTGATAACCTGGCCTATCAGGTCTGGGTACATTTCTGCCAGGCGGCGAATTATCTCCCGGTAAGTAACTGTTGAATCCAAATAGAGTATTGCGGATTTGGATTTCGTCAATACTCTGGAGATTCCCTGAAATTCAACTGCGATTTCTGTCATCTTGCTGGATCCTTTTCAGCCAGTCAGACCAACTCTAAATATACATAAGGCATGCAAAGCGTGCCAGTACTATATGACCCGGATTTCACCTGATTTTCATCAACCGAAACAGGATTATTGTTATCCATATCCTCATTTTAATGGTTGTCTACACTATTTGTCATTCCTGTTCATCTTTGTTAGGCATGCCAAATATCAATTCACCACTGTTGAGATGTTCTGAAAGAATGTCGCCATGGATGGGTATTGGGCATAGGCTCCTTCATAATTTGCAGAACGAATATGGGGGTTTGGAATCACAATACAGCGCATGCCGGCCATAAGCGCGGCTTGCAAACCGATGGGCGAGTCCTCGATTGCCAGGCAATGTCCAGGGTCAACCGAAATCGCTGCAGCTGCCGAAAGGTAGATTTCCGGGTGAGGTTTGGCGTGTTTGATTTGGTCGGCGCAAACCACTGACCTGAATCTTTGCCTGACTCCCAAAGCATCCAGTACACAATTCACGTAAATGGATGGGCTGTTTGAAGCAACTGCCAATGGCAGACCGAGATCAGCAAAGAAGTCCAGTGCTTCTGTCAGCCCTGGTTCCGCTTCAGCATCATTCTGGATAGCCGCGATCAATTCCTGCCAATGCAACTGCAGGAGTTCTTCCACTGGCATTGCAATTCCAGTGATCCCGATCAGCAGTTCGGCGGCCGGGATACTTGCCATGCCGATTGTCTGCGCGTACTGTTCATGGTCCAGATTAAAGTTGTGGTGTTCCAAAATGTTTTGCCAGACGCGCATGCTGATTACTTCACTATCCAGCATGACGCCATCCAGATCAAAAATGATCCCCTTAATATGACCGCTACGCATCATAAAATTGTCTTCCCTTTACGCTTCATTCTCGCGGATCAAATATATGCGGTTTGAAATTTCCAGACAAAAGCCAGGCGCGCCGATTTATTCACCCCTTTTTGATCATCACAGATCATTGATAACCGCATTTTTGACGAATGTCTTCCCATTCAATTGGTTTTTGGCCGCCTTGTGGCACAAGCTGGATCCAGATACGCACGCCAGTCCGGTAAAGTCTTTCAACAGCATCTGCTTCTTCCCTGGTTAATTCGGTTTGCGGGCCAACCTTGATCCCGTCTGGTTTGTGCGCCATCGCGCCAAAATTGATATCCTGGGGCTGATATCCCAATTCCATTAATTGAACGAAGGTTTGGGGAATTTTCGCCAGCAAAAGAACACGATATCGGCTTTCCTTGCCTGCCAACAAACGGTCGCCTGCTTCCTTGATCGTCATGGCAGCAAGGTCAACACCTGCCGGGGCAGCAAACTTGTAGATATTCACCATCATGGGGTTGTTTGCCACTTCATCATCGACAATCCAAATTGCATTGATGTTGTGCAAGCCAACCCAGCCAACGATCACCTGTCCATGGACCAGGCGGTCGTCCACCCGGTGCATTACAATTTCTGCCATAGAATAACTCCTTCTCGCAATAAGCCTCACCAATTATATACGAAATTGAGCCCAGTTTCATGGCCTGGCGGAAGTAGCGTGATAGGTAGGAGGAAGGTGAGCAGGGTCAAAACAATTTCCCCGCCAAGCTCCGTTTCAATAGCAAATTCCAGAGTCCCGATCACTATATCAATCGGGAAATTGATTGTTTCGGTATAATTGCTGCGCAAGCATAATATTTTCAGGAAATGAATTGGGTAAGTGATGGATCTTCGGAATTATCGTCTTTTCATATCGGATGTCGATGGAACGTTGTTAAATTCAAATCACGAACTGCATCCTGATACAATTCAGGCTTTTCAAGCATTACGATCATTTGGGATTGATACCACAATCGCCACAGGCAAGATTTTCTCTTCTGTCAGTGATTTGGTGTTTCAGTTGGGTATTTCCTCGCCCGTGATCCTGGGACAAGGTGCTATCATCCAGGATAAAGACCGAAATGTGTTGCTGTGGCGCGGGCTGCCGCCCGAAGTTGCAGAAATCGTTTTCAAGGCCAGTGAACTGTATGGCTGTGATTTGGCTGTTTATATGCAGAATGCAATTTTAGCCAAAGAATACAACTACAATTTGCAATTGTTGACGAAATACTGGGAACCAAAAGCAGAGGAAGTGGGTGAGTGGTGGCGGCTAAATGAGCGAATCGAACAGATTGTAAAGATACTGTTTATCTCCCGGCAATCCGATACTCTGCTGGCAAAGATCGAACGCGGAATGTCGGAAACACTGAGCGGTATGGCAGCTGTTCAGCGTTCCATCCCGCATGTGATTGAGATAACGAACCTGTTGGCCACCAAAGACAGGGCGCTGCAATTTTTGGGTGAGCATTTGAACATCCCGCATACCCAGATCATCGCGGCTGGCGATGGTGAAAACGATTCAAAAATGCTCGCTTATGCTGGCTGCGGGGTTGCTGTTGATAATGCCAGCCTGACCGTGAAACAGCATGCAGACATTGTGGTAGGCTCCAATGATGAGAACGGCGTGGCCAAAGCAATCTTTGCCTGGCTGCGGACAACAGAAATCAACAGCCGCGCCAATCAAGCGAAGGCATTGCGTATAGATTAACATTGTCCTGTTTGTGAAACGAAACACTTGGCAGGGTAGGGGGTTATGAAGAAATTGAATTCCAAGGAACTCAGGTAATCCGGCTGCCGCCGGCCTTTTTACCTGGTAACCGGCGGAAATAAACTTCCATCTGACAGGCGGCGCAGTCAAATTGGATGGGGTATTGCAACCCTTCCTCATCGACCAGTGTCAAGGGTTCAACAACAGGATCCGCATCCTTTTGAAGTGGGCAAAGGTTCAATTCATACCGCAGGCAGAGCTTGGTTGTCATTACTTTTCGGCCGGTCATGTCCAGGCCTGATTCTGCAGCTGGCTCTATCGTTTGCACACCGTGACGACGAAAAAATTCTCCGGCTTTTTTGTTCAATACATTTCCGTGAAAATCGAGCGTTTCATCTGGAAAAGGTTCGTTATTTTTGAGAATCGCAGTTTCTACGCGCGGGCGATTTTGCAGACGGATCACAGTCAATTCCTCCACTGCTGCCCGGCGTAAAGCATTCAAAACAGAGACAGGAATAAACGGGGTCGAATCCAGGTCACACTCAATTCGGGAACACGCATAAATCGTATCGCCCAGTTTTGATAACTGGCGATGGATTATTTCCAGAGCCTGTTTTGGGGAATTTGCCGGCAGAGTTGTGAATGGCAATTGCGCCATAGCCCGGTTGTTATCCTCGTCTGTGATATCCAGGCAGATATGATCCGCGGAAGTTGTCAATCGAAAATGGATCTGTATCTTCCTTCGCGTGCGGCTTTTCTCCAGACTGGCGAGAAAGGCATGGCCATGGTTCCGGAAAAGGAAAAGGCCGGTTTTCAGGGTTTGCATTTTGTCCGGAAAGACGCATCCATCTTGCACCCGGTTGACGCGTGTCCCGAGAAGCTCACCCGCATGGTCGTAAAAGCACAGGCCATCGCCTGCTGCAATTTCCGGCGCGCCGGCCTCAAGACGAATGAAATCCGGGCCAATGTCGGAAATCCTGCCCAAGGGCTCACCAATGGATTTTGGGGAATGAGGTGATGTCACAGGATCATGACGGCCATGCAAAAAATAAGTAGTAAACCCTCGATTGAAGGTTTTATGCGGGTCTGGCACGAAATTGAGGGTGGTAGTACCGGAAGAACTGGCGCATTTACTGCGTTCGGCAAGGATACGATCAAGAAGCTTGCGATAATGACCCACCACATTCATCACGTAAGCTTTATCTTTCAGGCGGCCTTCGATCTTGAATGAACATATTCCCGCATCCACCAAATCTCCCAATGCCTGGCTCAGATTGAGATCCCGCAGAGAAAGCAAGTGCTGGCTTGAAATCAGCGTGTTGCCTTTGCCATCAACCAGTTTGTACGGCCGGCGGCAAGGCTGTGCGCATTGACCGCGGTTACCACTTCGTCCACCAATGGCGTAACTGAGATAGCATTGACCGCTATAGCTGACACATAAAGCACCATGGACAAAAGTTTCTAATTCAATACGGGTTGCCTTTCGTATGTTGTGGATTTGGTCAATGGTCAATTCGCGCGCCAGGATCACGCGCTGCACGCCGATCTTTTCCAAAAATGCCACCCGTTCAGGCGAATGATTATGCATTTGCGTGCTGGCAAACAGGGGAATGGGGGGAAGGTCAAGTTCCAGCAGGCCAGCATCCTGAATGATTACTGCATCCGCACCAAGTTGGTAAAGCTGCCAGATCAGTGCTTCTGCCTGCGTCAGTTCATTGTCATAGAGCAGGGTATTGACGGTGACATAAATTCTGGCCCAATACCGGTGCGCATAAGTAGAAAGCTGCTCAATGGCGCCCAGGGTGTTGCCAGCGGCTTCCCGTGCCCCAAACTGAGAGGCGCCGATATACACCGCGTCAGCGCCGCAATTAATTGCAGCTATACCGGTTTCCAAGTCTTTGGCGGGTGAAAGAAGTTCCACTTGCTCCATGCTATCGAATTATACAAGGAAATGACGACGCTAACCTTCGAAAATATCCCAATAGCCGCGGTCCAACTCATCATCCGCAAGATGTGCATAGCGTTGGGTTACAGAGATATTCTTGTGACGGGCCAGGGCTTGCGCAAGTTTTAAATTGCCAGAGCCTTTGAGGATTTTGGTCACAAAATAATGGCGGAAAGAGTGGGGGGTGATCGTGCCAATTGCCTGCGGGCCAATTGCATCCCTGACCACCTGTTTTACGATGTTGCGGCCAGTGGCTGTGGTGATCATCTGTACCTTGTTGCCCGTCCCGCGGTCATGCCGGGCAAAAATGGGTAAAGACCCAAGCGGCTTGCCAGATGCACCATCCAGGGTTGCGCGTACCGCCAGATAATCCTTTAGGGCTGCAAGCGCACGTTTTGAAAAGCGTACAACAGCTTCCTGATTGCCTTTTCCGATCACCAGTGCCTGGCCATTGTTCCAATCCAAGTCACCGCGGCGCAGACCACAGGCTTCGTGTACCCGCAGGCCTGTGTCTGCCAGTGTCAATAAGAAGGCGCGGTCGCGCAAGTTGCGCCAATGTTCGTCCCTGTCATCAGAAGGCTTGGCAACAAGAGATTGCGTATAGGTTAATATTTTTTCGATTTCTTCTTCGGGAAATTGCGGCAGCCGTTGACCTGGCCGGCGCGCTCTTTGCCGAATGAGCAGACGCATACGAGTAAGGTTGACCGGCGCCAGTGATTCCGCAGACACAAATTCGAAGAAACCAATCACAGCCTGCAAGTACAGGCGCTCCGTGCCTGGTGCGTAGGCTTTCAAGTCACCAATCAACCAGATCAACGCCTCTTGTGGGAAATCAATAATTTGACGGGCATCTGGTTGCACACCATGTTGTCGCAGCGATTCCAGAAAGATATTCAGTGCATTTCCATAGGTGCGCGTCGTGTTCTGGCTTCTGGCGAGATGCACTGCATCCAAATAAGCGTTGGCGGCTTGTTGTATGGTCAAATCGTTGTTATCCATTCTTCACTCCTTTGGACCAGAAGTATTTCATAATTGAGTGTTTACCTGATTATATCATGTTTTTGATAATAATACTTATCAAAAACATAATTCATTTCAGGGATTCAAACCCTTCCCCCCCCCCATTGCCAGAGGCTGCAAGATCCTTATGCCGGTCAAACAACAGACTGCAAAATAAATTATTGAGATTGAAATGAAAGTTAAGTATAGTAAAGTGTGTTTTTGATGCGCTCGGTAACATACGATTTCAGCAAGAACCACCCTCCCCCGCGTCAGACAAATCCTCCTGTGCGTCGTTAAATCGTTCCGCTATTGAAGCCATGTGGTGATGAGGCAAAACGATTCATGCAGTTTGAATGCCGTTATATATACTATATTTCCGATAATAATAGGATATTTTTCTGCTTTTATGACGCAGAATTTTGAAGTAAAATACGTGAAGACACCGAATGCGTAAGAGGAGACAGAAAAATTTATGGCAAAAGATACTTTTGATACCCTGATGCTGCTGGCCCGGCCGGCTGCCGGTAAAAGCGAGATTATCGCTTACTTGCACAATACGCCTATCGAAGAAAGACGCCGCCGCTTTCATATTGGCGAATTTGTGGAGATTGACGATTTTCCAATGTTGTGGGCCTGGTTTGAGGAGGACCACATTCTCAGCGAAATGGGCCTGCCTCGCCTGCATTCCACTGACAACGAGGAATTTAATGACCACAACCTCTGGAATGTCCTGGTCCGCCGTATTTGTCTTGAACACCAGAAATTGCTGAGAGATGCAACCGGACCGCAAACCATTCTGATTGAATTTTCCAGAGGCAAGGAACACGGCGGCTATAAATCTGCTTTTGAACATCTCAGTCAGGATGTACTGGAACGGTTGGCAATTCTTTATGTTGATGTCCCTTGGGAAGAGTCGCTGCGCAAGAACCGGCGCAGATTTAACCCAGATCGCCCTGACAGCGTTCTGGAACATGGTTTACCAGACAAACGCCTGGAAAAATTGTATAAAGAGATCGATTGGGAAGAACTCACAGCATCTGATCCAGATTTTATTCAGATACAGGGTGCGGATGTGCCGTATGTTGTTTTTGACAATACAGACGATGTAACGACAGCGCAAGGCGCTGCCCTTGGTGAACGCCTTGAAGAAGCCTTGAACGATCTCTGGCTGCTATACAGGGATATCTAATCCGGGTTTGGAAAAAAAGAAGTCCTGGTCAAGCCAGGACTTCTTTTGCACGTTTTTCTATACGGCCGCGCTCTTCAGTATTGAGGACGCGCTTGCGGATGCGGAAGGATAATGGGGTCACTTCCAGCAATTCGTCTTCAGCCAGATATTCAATGGCTTCATCCAAAGACATGCCGCGTGGTGTCTTCAATCGGATTTCAATATCCTTGTTTGCCTGACGCATATTCGTCAGATGCTTCTTTTTGCACACATTGACTGTTATTTCGTTGGCCTTGGGCGTTTCTCCTACCACCATGCCTTCATAGACTTCTGTGCCGGCATCAATGAAAAGAATACCTCTTTCTTCGGCGTTTTTCAGTCCATAAGTCGTAGCAACCCCGGTTTCCCAGGCCACAATTGAGCTGTTGGCTCGGGAACTAATGGCTGGCGCCAGCTGCATGTATCCATGAAAGAATGTGTTCAGGATGCCCGTTCCGCGAGTGGCAGTAAGGAATTGATAGCGGAAACCAAGCAGTCCACGGGTTGGAATAATATAACGCAGGTGAACGGTGCCATCTGGGTTATTGGTCATATTGGACATTTGTCCCCGCCGCAGGCCAAGCATTTCCACAACAGAACCGACTGTTTCGGGGCTGGTATCGATCTCAACTTCCTCATACGGTTCCAGCAATTCGCCGTCTTCGCCGCGGATGAAGATAGCTTCCGGGCGCGATACCTGAAACTCATAACCTTCGCGCCGCATTGTTTCGATCAGGATTGCCAGGTGTAATTCGCCTCGCCCCGATACCATAAACGTGTCTGCATCGTCTGTTTCCTCGACGCGCAGAGCAACATTATTGCGCAGTTCATCAAAAAGCCGCTCTCGCAGTTTCCGCGATGTTCCCCATTTCCCCTCTTTCCCGGCTAATGGCGATTTGTTCACCCCAAATGTCATCCGCACTGTCGGTTCTTCCACATGGATGGGAGGCAAGGCAATCGGGGTTTCAGCGTCTGCCAGTGTCTCGCCAATGGCAATATCTGTCAGGCCGGCAATGGCCACAATGTCTCCGGCATCTGCCTGGTCAACCTGAACACGATCCAACCCTTGATAGACATGCAGGTATTTGGCGTGTTCGTAGACGATCCCGCCATTGATCTGAATACGGGCCAACCGTTGGCCGTCGTGAACATGGCCGGCCGAAATGCGTCCGATTGCAGTAACGCCCAGGTAATCATCATAACGAATATTAGTAACCAACATCTGAAACGGCGCATCCAGGTCAACCCGCGGGGCAGGAATCTCGCGCAAAATTGTTTCGAAAAGCGGCTGCAAGCTGGCCCCCAGAGTTTCAGAGGCACTGGATTGGCCAGTGATGGCATTGGCATAAACCACCGAAAAATTTGCCTGCTCATCTGTTGCGCCCAGCTCGATGAACAAGTCAAAAGTATTGTTCAAAGCTTGTTCCGGGTCTGCGTCCCTGCGGTCCATTTTATTGATCACAACAATGGCTTTGTGTCCAATCTCAAGGGCTTTCTTCAAGACAAAGCGTGTCTGGGGCATAGGCCCTTCAACCGCGTCCACCAAGAGCAGGACACCGTCCACCATATTCATCACCCGTTCGACTTCACCGCCGAAATCCGCATGACCAGGCGTATCAACAATATTGATCTTCACCATCTCGCCTGTTTCTGGATCCGGGATGGAAATGGCCGTGTTTTTTGAAAGAATAGTAATACCCCGCTCGCGTTCCAGATCATTGGAATCCATAATGCGCTCGGCCACCAACTGATTTTCACGAAAGATGCGAGCCTGCTTGAGGAGGCCATCCACCAAAGTGGTTTTTCCATGGTCAACATGGGCAATGATAGCAATATTTCTAAGGTCTTTACGTTCTACATACATCAAAATCACCTAATGACTGCAAGAATAACAACACTGATCAAATTTCGAAACAAAACCCCGACCACAAATGGGTGGTCGAGGCCAACCAAACAGAAGATATCAT
>JAGVAB010000159.1 GCA_020060485.1 Anaerolineales bacterium | reverse complement strand
GCACACCTGGCGGCGGTGGCGCACCAGATGCAGCAGAAAGCTGAACTCGGTGGGGGTCAGTTTTTCTACCCGCCCATTGACCATACATTGGTGAGTACCGACCTCAAAGGTCACTTGGCCAAATTGGTAGACCTCGGCCGCCGCAGCAGACAAAGCCTGGCTGCGGCGCAGCACTGCCCGCGCCCTGGCCACCAGTTCTCGCGGACTGAAAGGCTTGGTCACATAATCATCCGCCCCCAGCTCTAGGCCGATCAGCTTGTCAGTTTCCTCCACCCGGGCGGTCAACATGATCACCGGCACATCCGAATCACGGCGCAATGCCCGGCACACATCCAGCCCGTCCATACCGGGCAACATCAGGTCCAGCACAATCAGATCCGGCTTGTAGGTACGGGCCAGACTCAGGCCGCTCTGGCCATCATAGGCTGCCTGTACCTGAAAACCGGCTTGTTCAAAATACTTCTGAACACCGCGCACAATACGCTGTTCATCATCAATAATAAGAATTTTTTGCATATTTTCAGTATACACCAAAGGATGAATGCTTTCAGTTGGTCGCATCAGAGACCAGCGGCGAAATATCCTTCCCCCCGTTCTCGAACGGGGGGAAGGATAGGCAAAGGTCAACCTATTTTCGCAGACCCTGCAGCCAGCCGCCGATTCGTTGGCGAAGCCCGCCAAAAACACCGTCAGTCGACTGGCCCATGAAGCCGCGGGCACCAGGGCCAGATTGCGGGTGACCAGAAGCGATGCGCTCCATCATCCTGTCCGCCTGTTCCTGGGTGATCCTGCCATCTGTCAGCGCTTGCTGCATGCGGTCTTGTGCCTGGCTCTGACCATATCCCTTCAGGTCATCCAGCGTCTTGCCGCGGGATTCGAGCAATTCTGCCACTGTCTGGCCGCCGTCCAGTGCGGCTTTGACGTCCTCCAGGCTCATGCCCAGAAATTCTGCCATGTTTTCGGCCGGATGAAAACCAGCAAACATTCCGCCGCGATTGGGGAACATGCCATCGGCAATCCGTTCCTGCATGACATCTGCCTGTTCCTGTGTGATCTTGCCATCAGCCAGCGCCTGGGCAATGCGCACACCAGCCGCCTCTTGCAAGGCTGCTGACAATTCATCCTCTGTCATGCTCCGGGCTTCGGCCAGATCAAGAACGGTTTGCCCATCCTGCAAGGCATTCCTGATCTCCTCCGGTGTCATCCCCAAAACCCCGGTTAACACATCCAGTGATGGACGATCCCAAGCCCGCCGCCCGCCCCAGCTTTGCATGGGAAAACCCTGCGGGTCATCTGGCGGATTGGGTGGCTGTGCTTGGGCGGAAGCTGTTCCGGCAATTGCCGTCAGCAAGATCATTACACTACAAACACCAATAATCAGTTTCTTCAACACATAAACCTCCTTGGGAACTTTGATTAATTGAAGTGTCTATAGCATACCGACAAGATATTTGAAAAGTGTTAAGACAGTTTTGAGGTTTGATTAGCGTTTGAGATATATAATCACATCATGACCTCCCTCAAAGAAGCGTTTCTTCTCGATCCCCATGTCACCTTCCTCAATCACGGATCTTTCGGCGCCGTTCCGGCAACTGTGTTGGAAGAATACCAATCCTGGCAGCGCCGCCTGGAACGCCAGCCGGTTCTCTTTTTGGGGCGCGAGTACAATGACCTGCTGCGAACGTCCCGCTGTGCGCTGGGCGCATATCTGAATGTCGACCCCGACGACCTGGCATATATCCCCAACGCCACCCACGGGGTGAATATCCTGGCCCGGTCACTGGACTTGCAGCCAGGCGATGAGATCCTGACCAGCGACCATGAATATGGCGCCTGCAATTACGCCTGGGAATTTGCCTGCCAGAAAACAGGGGCTGTTTACGTGCAGCAGTCCATTCCTTTACCCGTGGAAACAGCAGACGGGATGGCCGACACTTTCTGGCGCGGCATCACCCCACACACGAAGGTCATCTATCTTAGCCACATCACTTCCCCCACCGCCCTGCGCTTGCCAGTCGAAGACATCTGCCAGCGGGCGCGCCAGGCCGGCATCCTGACAATCATTGACGCTGCCCATTCGCCCGGCCAGATCCCGGTGGATCTGCATATGCTGGGCGCAGATCTCGTCTTTGGCAATTGCCACAAATGGATGCTTGCCCCCAAAGGGGCGGCCTTCCTGTATGCCAGCCGCGATTCACAACAGTGGATCGAGCCCTTGATCGTGAGTTGGGGCTATCAGCCTGCACCGGGGACAAGCTCCGGCTCCCGATTCATTGACCTGCTGCAATGGACAGGCACCAACGACCCGGCGGCGGCTCTCAGCGTGCCAGCGGCCATCCAGTTCATGCAGAAGAACAACTGGCCCGAGGTGCGGCGCAACTGCCACCAGCTTCTGGCTCAAGCCATCCAGCGCATCTGCAAGCTGACCGGGCTGCCGCCGCTCTACCCACTCGACTCTGATCTCTTCAGTCAAATGGGCATCGCCCCCCTGCCAGCAAACACCGACCTGGAGCGCCTCAAAAAACGGCTATACGAAGTCTATGGCGTGGAAGTACCCCTCATGGCCTGGCGGGACCTTAAATTGATGCGCATCTCTGTGCAAGGCTACAACACCCAGGAGGATATTGATCGCCTGTTGCTGGCCCTGGAAGAATTACTGCCCCAGGTGCAAACGGAAAGCGATAACGGGGCATCAGCGGTTTAAGCAAAATGCTTATCCCTGTCCCATGCAAATGCGCAGACCGTACGCTTCGACAAACTCAGCGCACGGTCTTTCTGAAGTGAAACCGATACCTCAACAAGCTCGGTATGCGGTTGTTTAACAAAAATCTCCTGCGGATTTAGCTCCACAGGAGATTAAAATCCGGGAAAGATTTTTACTTCATGCCCAACACAAAGATCCCACTTTGCGCCGAGTCGGCCTGGTACCGGCCGGCGGTACTGCTGTATCCTTCCAGCTCCACCCAGGCGCTGCCATTCCAGTGCAACACCACCAACTCACCGCTGGTCCCAGCAGGGACTACAAAATCCGCGGTCAGTGAACCAACCGGCAAATCCTTGACCAGGTCGCCGTTCAGATAAACGGTGGCGGTCAAAGCAGACAGGAAGGATATCCCGTCAGGCAAAGTCAACGGCAGATCGCTGAGCGGCAAAGCCACCACTTCGGCCGAATAACTGCACAAGTTGGCAAAAACAGCCTGGTCGCCGTTGGGCAAACGCAAAATGGTGTAGGTTTCTGTACAGCTCAAGGCGCGCTGCCCGCCGCCAGTGACCGGGATGATCAACCGGCTGGCGCCGGCCAGGCCCGGGAAACCACTGCCGACCACAGGTGCATCCCCTTCATCACCTGCTCCGTCACCGTGGGGTGTTGGATCACAGGCATCGCCAATCCCGTCACCATCGCTATCGGCCTGATCGCTGTTGGGAATAAATGGGCAGTTGTCAACTTCATCTGCCACGCCGTCACAATCCGCATCCGGGATGATATTCACATTGGCTACATCCAGGTTACCATCCCCTTCCGGGTTGGTCACACAATAGAACGAACCGCCATTGATCGAAGCGAAAGCCCGTGCGCCAGTCACTAGTCCGGCGGTGGGCGCCGTGATGATGGTGATATTGGTGGCATACAGGTTCAGGAAAGGATTAACTGCCGGGTTCGCCGGGTTATCGCGCACATACAGGGGAGCAATGCTGGCGTTGATGATCGTAGCGCCGTTCACCGTGATGCTGGTGGCTGCTCCACTGGCTGCCTCACCGCGCTCCACTGGGTAGCTGTCATTGTCCAGTTGAATACCATACCGGTTATCGCGGTAAGTGCCGCCGTTGATCTGCACCAGGTTACTGGGGCTGTTCCATACGCCCACACCCACATCTGTACCAGTTACGGTATTGTTCAGCACATTGGTGCCCACCGATCCTTGCAGCGAGGTGATGTAAATGCCATAAGAAGGTCTTGTGGCGCCATACGTCCCGCTGATGGTGTTGTTGGCTATCGTGTAAGGTGTGGCCGTTCCATATTGCAGGTTGTTCCAGATGCCATAGCGGGAAATATTGGTAAAGGTATTGTTGGAAACCTGCACCGGGCCGCGCGGGGATGGCAGATAATTATTGTCATTCTGAAAACCAACAACAATACGATCAAAAGAATTGCTGGTCACATTTTGATAGGCATTGTAGCCTGACCAGATAGCCCGGTTTCCATTCTCGAATAGATTATTTTGGATCGTGCCATGGGTTGGCCCGCTACTGTTAACCCACTGTAAGAAACCGAAGTCCATTCCATCATCAGCAAAGTTGCGCACAATATTGTTCTGGAAGGTGAGATTATCGCTATTTAGAGCATAGATGAGATAATCTGAAGATCCATCCCCCTGCCCCAAAACACCATCCACTACCAGGCCGTCTACGGTTACATCGTTGGCATTAATGTAAATGCCATACCAATCCGCTGCCCCTGCCAATTCAGCTTTGAGTAAAGTTTCCGGGCCGCGGGCAGCCGTATTGGGATCCACCCCGGCGTTGGCGCCCTGCAGGGTCACCCCGTTCTTGTAAATATACAGGGCTTCCTGATACTCACCCGCCTGCACATCCACCGTGCCATTCACATTTACCAGGTCGAGGCCGTCCTGGATAAATGCACCGGCATGCACTTCAACCCAATTTGCAAAAACATTACTGGAACCAGCCAGGTCCGCCCCG
>JAGVAB010000087.1 GCA_020060485.1 Anaerolineales bacterium | reverse complement strand
TTATCGTAGAAAAGAATTTTGATGCATTGCCCTACAAAATTGCGCTTGACACAGAACGAATGTTCTGATATATTTATAAATAGTACAAATGGTCGAGAATACGAAAAGGAGTCGATGATGGCAAGAAAAAGTGCCGGAATGGGCGAGCGTCATCGCAAGATCATGCGCTTCCTTTCCACATTTCAGGATCAAAACGGTTATTCACCGTCGATCCGCCAAATCGGCGAGGCCATAGGGGTGAAGTCGACTTCGCTGGTGGATTATTACTTGAAGCAGCTCGAAGAGATGGGGCAGATCGAGCGGGATGCTCATGTCTCGCGCAGTATCCGTTTAAATGAAGAATCCTCTCTCGAATCGAACCTGGCGGATGCGGTGAAGGATACCCTGCAGAAAGTTGGAGATCTCTTTAGCATCCCCATTGCAGGCCGGATCGTGGCCAGTGCACCCATTCCTGTGCCTTCTTCTGATGTGAGTTATTTTGACCCGGAAAGCAACGTGGAAATTGCGCGCAGCCTGCTGCCCAAGAAAGAGAAGCTGGAAGAACTGTTTGCGCTTGAGGTTGAAGGCGATTCGATGATTGACGCCATGATCAACAGCGGTGATATTATCATCATGCGTCAGGCCAAACAGGCCAGGAATGGGGAGATGGTGGCGGTGTGGCTGGATGACAGCGATGAAACCACATTGAAGTATTTCTATCGGGAGGGTAAACGGGTGCGTTTGCAGCCTGCCAACCCGACCATGGATCCTATTTATATCGATCATCCGGAGAGCCTGCGCATCATGGGCAAGGTGGTCATGGTAATCCGGCAGATTGAGGGTGTGGCAGCTTAGGCTGCTTGCTTTGCCATGTACATCCGGGTGGCGTTAAGCCACCTGGATTGCTTTAAAGTTCCGTAAAAAAAGCAAACATCCCCCCATAACGGGGGGATGTGCGTTCGCCTTGTAGAGTGGAATTACTCGATGGCGATGACGGCGCCGGCAGTTTCGAGCTTGCCTTTGGCGTCTTCAGCGGCTTCCTTGCCCACTGCGGCCAGGACTTTGGTGCCGGGGGTTTCAGCCATACCCTTGGCTTCGACCAGGCCGAGGCTGGTGAGCTGGCGGATGACCTTGATGACCTCGATCTTCTTCGGGCCAGCGTCCTTGAGGACAACGTCGAACTCGGTCTTTTCTTCCACTTCTTCAACAGGGCCAGCAGCGCCGGCTACGGCAACAGCGGCAACCGGAGCGGCAGCAGAAACGCCCCATTTTTCTTCCAGTGCTTTGACCAGCTCAGCAGCTTCCAGAACAGAAAGCTCGCTCAGTAGATCTACCATTTTTGCGATATCAGCCATTTCAAAATCTCCTTATGAGTTATTGTTGATTATTTCAGTATTTCGTTCCAGTGACCAGCCAACCGGAGTGAACCCGGGTTAGGCTGGCCGCCAGGTGAATAGACGATGGTTATGCAGCGGCGCCTTTTTCTGAATAGGCTTTGGTAACCGCTGCCAAAGAACGGGCAGGTTCGACCAGGGTGCGTACGAGCTGGGTGGCAGGGGCCAGAATGGTGCCCAACAGGGATGCCCGCATGACGGGCAGCGGGGGCAGATTGGCCAGGGACTTGATCTGCGCAGCGCTGATCAGTTGACCATCCAAATAGCCGTACTTCAATTCGAAGGAATCGGATTTAATCGCTTCGTTAAAGGTTTTGGCCATTGCAGGCACGTCTTCAAAAGCAAAGCCAGCCAGGGTTGTGCCAACCATGTCATTATCATGGATGGGCAAGCCAAGATTCTGCAATGCTTTTTCCATCAATGTATTCTTGATGACGTGGGCTTCGCCGCCAGCTTCGCGCGCTTTGGCACGCAAGGTGTCGATTTCCTTCATGCTCATATGTTCGAAGGACATCATATAGACTGCTTTGCTCTCGCGCATCCAGGTTTCATATTGCGCCAGTAATTCTTGTTTGTGTTTCTTTGAGAACGCCAATGAAAATCACCTCCTTTGTGTTCAGAATAAAAAAGTCTTTGCCGGTTTGCGGGCAAAGACTTTGGATTCACACGTGGGACACGCGGAACCAGCGAAGGATCGCTGTGGTCTTCACCTCGGCAGGATATTAAGCCTTGCGGCACCGGCTTTCTTTGGTGAACGATATTTTTATTGTAACCTTGTTATTATACTCGATAACCCTGTTTTCGTGAAGCTAGTCTTCGAGGGAAATGTTCTGTGCGCTGAAGGTGTCCACTTTGACGCCCGGCCCCATGGTAGAGGTTACAGTGATGCGGCGGATGTAGGTGCCCTTGGCAGCAGCCGGACGGGCCTTCTTGACGCCATCCATCAATGCGGAGAAGTTTTCCAGCAGTTTCCGTGCGTCAAAGGATGTTTTGCCAATGGCAACGTGCAGATTGGCAGTTTTGTCCAAGCGGAATTCCACGCGGCCGGCTTTGGTTTCTTCGATCACGCGCGGCAGGTCTTCGGCGGGCACAACAGTGCCGGCTTTGGGGTTGGGCATCAAACCGCGCGGACCAAGGACACGGCCCAGGCGGCCGGCTTTGCCCATCATGTCGGGGGTGGAGATGGCTACATCAAAGTCGGTGAAACCGGCCTGGATCTTGTTGATCCATTCATCGGTGTCGGCCACATAGTCCGCACCGGCTTCCTGGGCCAGGCGTGCGCCTTCACCCTGGGCAAAAACCAGAATGCGGACGGTTTTTCCGAGGCCGTTGGGCAGTACGACAACATCACGTACCTGCTGGTCTGCCTGGCGGGGGTCGAGGCCCATGCGCATATGGACTTCAACGGTGCCGTCAAAGTTGGTGATGCTGGTTTCCTTGACCAATTCGAGTGCTTCGCTGGGGGAATAGGCTTGTCCGATGACAACTTTTTCCCGTGCGGCGAGATATTTCTTTCCGTGTTTTGCCATTATTACTCCTTGGTGGTCATAACGGGCCGCTGAAGCTGGCCCTCCCACTGTTGCAAATTGATAGTTGAAATTAGTCCACGATCTTGATGCCCATGTTGCGGGCGGTGCCTTCGATCTGTGCCATGGCGCCTTCGAGGTCAATGGCGTTCATGTCGGCCTTTTTGACCTCTGCGATCTCACGCAGTTGGGCGCGGGTGATCTTGCCCACCACGGTGCGATTCGGCTCACCAGAGCCTCGCTCAACACCGGCCGCTTCACGAAGCAGGAAACCGGTCGGGGGCGACTTCAATACGAAGGTGAAGGATCCGTCCTGGTAGATGGTTACTTCGGCAGGAATGATCTGGCCCATTTTGTTTTGGGTACGGGCGTTGTATTCCTTGCAGAAAGCCATGATGTTGATGCCATGGCTTGCCAGGGCGGGGCCGATCGGCGGAGCCGGGTTGGCCTTGCCAGCATTGATTTGTAACTTGACGACTGCTTTAATTTTCTTTGCCACTTTATACTCCTTCGTGGTGATATCGGGTTGGTGACCCTCCCACTGATATATCGAGTCCGCGTATGCAGACTCAAGATTACGCTTTTTCTACCTGCAAAAAGTCCAATTCGACCGGTGTTTCACGGCCAAAGAAATTGACCATCACGCGTACTTTTGAGCGGTCCATGTCGATTTCGGATACAGTGCCGCGAAAATCGTTGAATGGGCCATCCACAATGCGCACCCGTTCTCCAACCTTGTAGGTGACCTTGATGTGCGGGGCTTCTGCTTCCATGCGTTTGAGGATCTGGTTCACTTCCTCGGGGCGCAGGGGAGTGGGATCGTTGCCCATGCCAACAAAGCCGGTAACGCCGGGGGTGTTGCGCACCACATACCATGATTCTTCCGAAAGGATCAATTCAACGAGGACGTAACCGGGGAAGACATGGCGTTCCACAGTGCGGCGTTTGCCATCTTTGACGTCGATCTCTTCCTGGGTGGGGATGACGACATCAAAGATCTTGTCTTTCATGCCCATGGTTTCAATGCGCTGCTCCAGGTTGTGACGCACCTTGTTTTCATAGCCTGAATAGCAGTGAATGACATACCAGGCACGCTGGTTGTCGATTTCGGTTTCCGCTTCAGTCAGAGGTGTTTCCGGGTCGGTTTCGGGTGCGGCGGCGATATTCGATTGTTCATCCAGAGAGCCGTCAACTTCCGGCAGGGAAGCGGCTTGTTCTGGTTCCTCAGAGAAGAATTCTTCCTCCTCTGGGTTGATTTCGTTCTGCAAGTCCATTTGCGCACCTTCTTGTTTGAGACGAGGGTGATCAGATCACGATCAACTCAATGATTTTGGAAAACACGAAGTCCAAAAGCCCCAAGAATGCCCCAACAACTACAATGACGAGGATGACGATCTTGGTCAAGCGCCAGGCTTCTGGAGGGGTAGGCCAGACCACTTTACGAAGTTCGCCAATGGTCTCGCGCCACCAACGCTGGATGGCGTTTCTTTTTTTGATTGGTTTATTTTTTTCTGCCACGCGTTGTACTCCTTGTGTTTTACGTCTAAAACGCCGCCTGTGAGGACGGCGTCAACTTCGAGGCAGGCCAGGTAGGAATCGAACCCACAACCTCCTGTTTTGGAGACAGGCACTCTGCCAATTGAGCTACTGGCCTGGGTTGTGCCCGGGGCACAATTGTGCCCCGGGAGATTTTACAAGATTACTTGGTCTCGCGATGCATGGTGTGCGACTTGCAGCGAGAGCAGTATTTCTTCAGTTCCATACGGCCAGGATCATTGCGTCGGTTCTTTTCAGTGGTGTAATTGCGTTCCTTGCACTCTGTGCAAGCCAACGTTACAACCGGCCGGATACCTTTTTTCTTTGCCATTGACTTACCGCAACAGGTTTATAAGCCCGTTGACACTCCTTTATGCCAGAATCTTGGTGATTACACCAGCGCCGACGGTCAAGCCGCCTTCACGGATGGCAAACCTGGAGCCTTGCTCGAGCGCC
>JAGVAB010000073.1 GCA_020060485.1 Anaerolineales bacterium | reverse complement strand
TGACGGCGATGGCAATATGGTCAAAGCCGTGGTGAATGACGTGGTTACGTATTATCCCGGACGGCATTACAATGAGGAAGTGGATAATTCTGTAAGCACAGTGAAGAAGTTCTACACCATGGGCAGGTTGTCTCTCGCGCCAAACGCATCCCGGAACGGCCCCAGGAATTTCCTTTCCGGTGACCAATCAGCAATGGCAAACAGAATCGTGGAGAATGCTCCCCGGAATTCATTTTGCAGAGCATCACGAAAATCGGCAGCCGTGCGCTGCGGGTCATTGTGGAAGGCGCCACACCCCCATGCGCCGAGGACAAGGACTGTATAGCCGTATGCCTGGGCGATGGCCAGCACGCGCTGAATGCGCTTTTGCAGCAGGTCTCCGGCTTCCGGCTGGCCAATGCGATACGCCACGGGCGCAGCGCAGGTGATGAAGTCCAGCAGCCAGGGCTGCGGTAATTCTGTTCCGCCATCCTTGCGGAAAACAGGCACATCCGGCGATAAAATGGCCCAGTCGCTGGCGTCCAGGCGGGGACGCTGGCGGTGGGCGGCATACATGGGATCACCTGCCAGGGTCGGGAACAGGGCGCTGGAGCGGCACAACACCTCCTCCTGGGCTTTGGCCCCGGAAAGGAACCCGCCGCCAGGATGAATGCCGTTAGCGAAGTTCAACGCAAGGGGTTTGCAGCCTTGCTCAACCAGCCGCCGGGAAGCGCCCAATGTGGTCTCATTGCTCACCTGGATCAGGGTTTCCGGAAAGCTGCTGCCGCCGCCGGCGGGCAGGGCGGCCTCTGGCGGAATGCTGACCCTGGCGGTGCGGGCAGCCTGCACAGCTTGTCCCCAGTCAACGCTTTCGCCGGCCTTGTTGATATACCCGCCGCTTTCAGCGGCTTCCACTGCCGACCGGCCCAGGGCGGCGGCGATGGTGCGCGGGATATCCAGTTCCCGCTGCCGGGCGGCAGCCATTTCTCTTGAATCAAGGCAAGGAAGGATGTTGAACATGACGATTTTCCTTTCGTTGGCCTGAAGGTTGGCGTGAATTTCCCGGCCGTACATGTGTCACTCAGCCAGGAGTTTTTCCCTCAATGTGGTGGAGTTGACCCCCGGTGTGTAAGGCAAGAAGACCACCGATACACCGACTTCCCTGAACTTCTGCTCCAATGCGATCCATTTTGGGGTTCCCTGCCAGTCATCGCCTTTGAAGATCACCTCAAACTGGTATTGGCGCCATGCCTCCAGTTTATCGTCCGTGTTTTCAGCCACCGCCAGATCCACATATTTGATAGATTGGATGATCTCCAGCCGGTCAACGAAGGGCATGACCGGCGGAGCGCCTTTTAATGCCAGGGTCAGTTCATCCGTGCATACCCCCACGATGAGGGTTTGGCAGCATTCTTTGGCCCGGCGCAGGATATTCAAATGTCCAATATGGAAGATGTCGAAGACACCCGTCGTGTAGCCCAGTTCGTACAATTTCATTGGTTTGTCTCCGAATGCCTTTCCGCACCTGCGCTTGCCAGCATGAATTGAACAACTTTTCGGGAGGCCTGGCCGCTTTCAAAGGTATCGTAAAATTTGAGGATCTCTGCGCAATTCTGTCTGTAGAAGTCACCGTCATACTGTGCAATGCTGGCCAGCAATTCTTCCTGGCTGCTTGCCACAAGATAGGGGGATTGGTCAATATCGAAATACAGGGTTCTGTCTCTGGTGATGTATTCCTCTTTATCGGGTTGAAAAAGAAGGATGGGCTTTCCCATCAGTGCAAAGTCGCCGGCAACGGAGGAGTAATCGGTGATCAAAAAGTCGGTGACCAGGAACAGGTCGGCTGTCTCTTCATAAGCGCTGACATCCAGGATGCCGGCCTGCTGACCGTGCGCAAAATGCAGCCCTTTTGTGTTGCTGTGCGCCCTGGTCAGGCAGACCCAGTCTGTGCCAGTTGCGGCCCTTAATGCGTCAAGGATCGCCGGCAAATGCAGATGCCTGATTTCCTGCACGCTGTTCTGGGCTTCATTGCGAAACGTGGGCGCATACAACAAAACCTTGCTTTCAGGCGGCAAGTCCAGGGCGGTTTTGACGCGTTGTTTTTCTTCAGGATCATTGCGGATCAATTTATCATTGCGCGGGCAGCCATAAGGCAAAAACTGGTTGTGGTAGGCAAAGGCACTGGTCAGCTTCCTGATCGCAAAATTTGAACCCGCAGTGATCGCGTCGCAAATATCCGCCTCGATGTAGCGGGTGTTTTTTTGATAGCCTGGCGAATCATACAGGGTTTTCTTAAAGCTCCTGTCTCCATGCCAGGTCTGGATATAGATTTGCCCGGGTCTTTTGCGTGTGTGATGTGGTTTGTTGAAATTGTCCACCCAATATCTGGCAGTGGTCATCTCATACAAGGCGCGCAGTGAACCCGACCGTGCGCGGTGCACATAGTCCGGCACGTTCTTTTCCTGCGGATGTTTGAAAAGCCATACGATCCTGGTGGCAGGGCTTTGGCGGTGCAATTCCTCGGAGATGGCCCTGGGGTTGCACGCGTAAAATTTGCCGCGGAAGCTTTGAAAAACAGCTTTGTCCTGGATGGGAAAAAGCAGCCTGATCAGCCAGTAGAGCGCGTCCATCCACAGCCATTTGACCCTTCTGCCTGCCTTAATAAGGTGTGTCTGTTTTTGCTTTTGTGGGTTGTCTTCGTTTATTTGTGCCATGTTCCCTGGATTTTTCAGATGGTTTGCCGAGCCTGAATGCAGGATCGAAAGACGTGCAGGGGCGGGTTCGACTCCCTGGATGAGGGTAAGTATATCATTGCCAAAGCTGCGGCGGTGATCAACAGGAGAGAAGATAAAGCCGGCCTCGACGAAGCTCGGCCTGCGGAATGGGCATCAAATCTTCCGCAGACTCTACATTTGCAGGGGTCTTGTCATCAAAAAGACCGTGCGCTTCGACATGCTCAGCGCACGGTCTTTGGATTGGACAGGCTTGATCAACCAACAACACCCGGTGTGTCGCTGCTCAACAGGTCCAGGTCGCCCTGGAATTCAACCGGTTCCGGCGGGCGGCGGGTGGCCTGGCGGAAGGCCAGGGTCCAGGCGCTGCCCAGATAGGCTTGCAGAATGCCGCTGAGCAGGATGGCGATGGGAATATAGATCACGAACAACACGATACCCGCGATCAATCCACCGGTCATCACAGCCTGATTGCTGACAAACAAGGCAATCGCCACCGGCACCAGGATCAGCAGCAAGGGCAGGCCGATCAGGAAGCCCACAATGGCGCCACCGATGCCCAGGATCAACGCCAGGACAATATAGCCGCCCAGGTTCTGCTGGATGACCACCTGCCAGGCACGTTTGATACTGTCGAACACACCCAGGTCTTCAACCACGATCGCCACGGTGGCCTGTTCGATGATCACGCCGACCATCCAGAAAACAGGGACCATGATGCAGATCAACGGCAGGATGCACAACAAGCCGATCCCCAAGGTCAGTACGCTAACCAGCACGATCGGCAGCACCAGGATCAGGGTAAGGGCAATTGCCGCCACCGCCAGTAGCAGGGTGAGCAGCACAATGCGCCAGATGTAGGGCTTGCTGCCGCTCCAGACCTGTTTGAAGTTCAATTTTTCGGCAAGCTCACCAGTCTGGTCAGCCAGGACTGTGCCGTGGATCAGGCCAGCCTTGCCGATCGAGCTTAGCACCAGGACGAAGGCACTGATCAGCAGGCTGAAAAGGACGAGGCCAACGATGATCAAGGCCAAAGTGCCGCCCTGCAAATTGTCAAAAAAGTTCTCCACCTGCCAGCCAAATTCCTGTGCCCGCGGGAACATGTTGCCAAAGGGGTTATTGAAATTCGATGAAGACGAGCCGTCCATTCGATAACCGCTGTTGCCGCCTCCGCCGCCGCTTCCGCCGCTGGCGCCGCAGCCAGCCAGAATACCGAAGATCCACAGTACCTTGTTCTTCCAGATGATCTTCCCGGCTTTTCCTAAAATTTCTCCGAAATCCATGATATTTCCTTTCACTCAAAATGACAGTTGCTTACACCTTTATATACGCAAAATTTTGGTGGGGGTTGCAAAGAAGCACTGAAAAATTGCGGCAATGTCATTCCCACTCGATGGTGGCGGGCGGCTTGCTGGTGATGTCGTACACCACCCGGTTGACGCCCTTGACTTCGTTGACAATGCGGTTGGCCGCCCGCCCCAGCAGGTCATCCGGCAGGCGCGCCCAGTCGGCGGTCATAAAGTCTTCACTGGTAACTGCCCGCAGGACAATCGTCTCCTGATAGGTGCGCTGGTCGCCCATGACGCCCACCGAGCGCACAGGCAGCAGGGCGGCAAAAGCCTGGGCCACCTGGCGCGGGGCAGAGGGCTGGCGGTTATGCAGATAGCCGGCAGCAGTCAGCTCGCTGGTGAAAATATGATCGGCGGCCCGCAGGGCGGCCAGTCGCTCGGCGGTGATCTCTCCCAGGCAGCGCACGGCCAGGCCAGGGCCGGGGAAAGGCTGCCGCCAGACGAGAGAAGCGGGCAGGCCCAGGGCTTCGCCCACGGCGCGTACTTCATCCTTAAACAGGTAGCGCAGCGGCTCGACCAGGCTGAACTGGATATCTTGCGGCAAGCCGCCCACATTATGGTGCGATTTGATGGTGTGGGCTTTGGATTTGCCGCCGGAAGCAGACTCGACCACGTCCGGGTAGATGGTGCCCTGCATCAGGAAGGGCACTTTGCCCAGGCGGTGGGCTTCGGCCTCAAAGACGCGGATAAAGGTTTCGCCGATGATCTTGCGTTTTTGTTCGGGGTCGCTCACGCCGCGCAGGTTACCCAGAAAGGTGTCAACAGCATCGACCACAATCAGGTTGCTGCCCAGGCTGTTGCCGAAGGCGGCTTCCACCTGCTGGCGCTCGTCCTGGCGCAGCAGGCCGTTATCCACAAAGACGGCGGTCAACTGCGTGCCAACGGCGCGGTAAGCCAGGGCAGTGGCCACGCTGGAGTCCACCCCGCCGCTGACCGCGGTCAACAGGCGGGCGCCTTGCACCTGGCTGCGGGTGGCAGCCACCGCTTCGCCAATGATCGAGTCCGCTGTCCAGTCCGGCTGGATGCGGCAGATATCGACTGCAAAACGGCGCAGAATATCCTGGCCGCCGGGGGTATGGTGCACTTCGGGGTGGAACTGCACGCCGAAGTAGCGGGATTGCAGGTTGCCCATGGCGGCGGTGGGGCTGTTGCTGCTGCAGGCCAGCACCACAAAACCGGGCGGCGGGCTTTCGATGCGGTCGCCATGCGACATCCACACCGCCTGGCTGCCGCTGCCCAGCAGGGGGTTATCGGCAGTCACTTCAATTTGCGCCAGGCCATACTCGCGGTCTGTGGAGGCGGCCACCTTGCCGCCCAGGGCATGGGTCAGGGCCTGCATGCCGTAGCAAATGCCCAGAATGGGCAGGCCGCTTTCCAGCACAAAGCCGGGCAGGGTGGGCGCCCCCGAGTCATAAATTGAGTTTGGGCCGCCGGAAAGGATGAAGCCTTTGGGCTGCAAGGACAGGATGACCTGCGGGTCGGCGTCCCAGGGAAAGATCTCACAATAGACTTGCAGCTCGCGCACCCGGCGGGCGATGAGCTGGGTGTACTGTGAACCGAAGTCCAGGATGGCGAGGGCGGAATGCTTCATGCTGCCTCAGTCCACAAAGAGGATGCGGCCGTCGTCGGTCAGGTCGACTGCTGCCAGGGCATGCACCGGGATGTTGAGATGATCCAGAGCTTCACGTCCGCCTTCTTCCGGCTTTTCGATCAGGGTGCCGATGCCAACCAGCACCGCCCCGGCTGCGTGGGTCAGACGCACCAGTCCTTCGATGGTGGCGCCAGAGGCAAGAAAGTCGTCAATGATGAGGATGCGCTCGCCGTAGCGCAGGTATTCGGGCGAGACAATGAGCTCCACCATGTGTCCCTTGGTGTGCGAGGGGGCGGTGGTCAGGTACACTTCGGCAGTCATCGTCACCGGTTTGCTCTTGCGCGCATAGACCACCGGCACCTGCATATACAGGCCGGTCATCAGCGCCGGGGCAATGCCGGAGATTTCGGCGGTCAGGATGCGGTCGGGTTTGGTTTCGGCAAACAGGCGGGCAAATTCCTGCCCGCAGGCGTCCATCAGGGCCGGGTCCACCTGGTGGTTGATGAAACCATCCACCTTGAGGATGCTGTTGCCAAGGTTACGGCCTTCACTTAAGATACGATCTTTCAATGCTTGCATATGATTGCTCCCTGGGAATTAAGATGTTCAGACAATTTTAACCGCAAAATCCATACTGTGGGGATTGGATTGAGAATACCTCCTTATTTTCTCATTGTTTTGGGAGGAGGAAGAGGGTTGCTTCTTGATGGGAGCACTCAAAGGTTGTTAGATGGCCAACGGTAAAATAGCCCGACGGGCAGCCAGGTGATCCCATTGATCGCTGAGCCAGGCAGCCCTGGCTTTGG
>JAGVAB010000104.1 GCA_020060485.1 Anaerolineales bacterium | reverse complement strand
GTCCCAGTGCCAGGTGTCTTCAAAGGCGGTCATTTGGGCCTGGGATTCTGCGCCGGTTTCTTCCTTGAAGAGGACATTGTAGGAGCGGTTGGAGTTGAAAGGCGGGTCCAGGTAAATGAGATCCACCGATTCATCGCGGATATAATCCCGCAGAATGGTGAGGTTGTCGCCGTAGTAGAGGGTGTTGGTCATACTTTCTTACTCTTTTGGTTTACAGTCAGGCAGGCATTCGGTAATCACGATGATTTCAATATTGTAGAGTTGAAACTCTTTTGCCGAATCCTCAAATGCTTTCTGAACATCTTTATCACTTTTTTCGCTCATAAATTTATAATAACCGTCCAAATTCATATCAATGGAAAGTGCCAGGTGATCACGCGCTTGCAGCAAGCATTCCGGGACATCCAGGTCTTCGGTATCCCACTTGACCCGCAGCATTTCGAGCATAACAGTGTGCAGATTTCCGCGGCCCGTCATGTTGGCCAGGTCTTCCACGTCCATGTATTTGTTCATCTGCCGATCAAGGGCGAGGATGCTTTGATTCGCCAGGTCGGGCGGGCAATAGCCCTGCTGGGCAGGTTTGGCAGACGAGGCGCAGCCGGTGAGGATAAAGGCAGCAAGGATAGCAAGCAGGATCATTTTTTTCATGGGATTCTCCTATTTCCAAATCAGCGGCCACCGACTGACCGCATAAGCGATGTAGCAAAACACCAGGCTGGCCAGGAAAGCGATCAGTAAAAAATCGTTGGTGCGTTTTTCCTCGGCACTGAGGATACGCGGTTTGATCCGGCGGCCGCAGTAACCGCAATATTCCATATCGTCCGGCAATTCCTTTTCGCAGTGGGGACAGCAGGTCATTGGCTATTTTTTAAGTTCCACAAAATCGGCCTTGACCCAACCGAAAATGCCGTTTGCAGAAACTTTATACCAGCCGCTGTTTTTCGCGGTGACCTGCACAGTGGTGCCATGCGGCAAACTGGCGATGGCGCGGTTGCCATCGGCCAGGGATTTGTTGGGGTCTTTCCACAGATTGATTTCCATGCCAATTTCGGCGCAATCCCGGCAGGTCAGCTTGGTGGAGTATACGGCGTAGGTTGCGGTTGGTATTCTGGTGGGCGTGGGCGTTCGTCTGGCCTGGCTGATCTGTGTGCCAATGATCCCCGAAAAAATCATCACCAAGGTCAGGATGCCGAGGATGATCAGGGCGGTTTTGTGCTTTTTGATCTCGTCCTTGAGATTGGATTCTTTTTCTTTCATTCGTCTCCTCCCATTTTTATCAGATGATCATGTAAACCTATTGAATTTTTAGAACGTCTGTGCTAATATTATTTTATTGTCAACCGGGGAGTTTATGGATGCGAAAAACATTTTACTTTGTGGACAAATCCTCATCTTCTGAGGATCCAATGAACTCAAACCCATGCCGCGCCATGATCTCGATGGCGATTTGCTCCGCTTCTGGAGACCCGGCGTCATGTACGCCGCGCTCTTCCATTACTTTATGTATTTCTGTGGTCGCAGATTCCAATCGTGAGCGCATACCTGGGGGCAAACTGTTGAGACCGAAAACTTCCTGATTGGTTGGGCGGGCAATTCCAAGTACATCGTAAACTTCCAAGCCATAAATATCGACCAGTTTTTGAATAGATTTTTGTGAGCGAGGCTCACGGCCTTCTTTTTTCATCCAGGTCGACATCGTTGGTTGAGGCACGCCAACATATACAGCAAATTCGGAAATGGACCGCTCGTTTCCGATTGCTTTGCCGCGCCATTCGATATATTTCTCAGTCATCCACTCCCAAAATTCCATAAGTTCATTATATCCAATTGCTTGCAATTTGCTATCAGCCGCTTGACAAATCATTATGTTGTAGTGTATTATTACATTGTAGTAATTAACTATCATGTAGTGGAGAGAGGAAACAATGACTGTTGTTTTATACCTGAGAGTGAGCGAGGAAACCAAAGAACAACTGGCTGATCTGTGCGCTCAAACCGTACGGCAACAAAACGACATGGTTACCTATCTCATTCAAGAGGCCCATCGAGAAGTTTTCGGCCCGCAATCTGAGCATAGCACGACTGAAACGCAAACGGGAATTTAATTTGGTGTTGGCTCTAACCGTTCACGGTTGGGGTTTTTTTGTCCCAGTCATCTGAATACCAAACGAGAGGTGAAAAATGAAAGCAACAACCTGGTACTACCGCACAAATATGATCCTGGCTTCCCTGATGATCGTTTCCCTGCTTTTGACCAGCTGCGCCGCCCTGCCGGACGTGATGCAGGCTGCGCCGGTGGTGGTGGCTGAGGCGGCCAGTTCTGGCGCGGCAGTCGGCGCACTGGAAACCCTGCGCGGCATGAGCAGCGTGCTGGTGGAAGGCTCCGGCGCATTCATCATGCAGTCTGGCGACAACTTCCTGCTGGCCTGGCCCAGCGGCTCGGCCTGGGAGTTTGTTTTCCTCAACGCCAGCGGCGCGCCGATGAACGGCATCAAGCTCAACGTGTTTTCGTTCTCCGACCTGGTCAAGCAGTTGGAAGCCCTGGGCTGGCAGTATGTGGCTCCCTCGGCCCTGCCCGCCGCCCTGACCAACGTGCTGATGTTCGGCACCAACGCCCTGCCCACCATTTTCGTACTGCCCGCCATCCTGCTGGACGAGGTGATCCCCCCTCCGCCGCCCCTGGAAGACAGCCTGACCTGAAACCCCCAACCCGTTCAAGATGAAGATGAAAGGATACGATGATGACCCCCGAAAAAATGGAAATCCAGGTGCAGGTAACTGCGAACCGTAATATCGCCCAGGACAGGTTCCACTCCATTGAGCGCATTCGCCAGGCCCTGCCCTTGCCGCAAAACACCTATGAAACCGTGCTGATCGCAAAGATCAACGAGGATCTGGACGCCGAGCGCAACGCCTGGCACCTGCTGGACCTGATGGGCGTGCAGTTTGTGGGCAGGCTGCCGTGAACACCCTGGGCCTGATCCTGATCCTGCTGGTTGGGTTGGCTGTCCTGTGGGCCAATCGCCATATCGTTGACAAGATCTGAAACCCCGATCTTGCCGCCAGATGAAAAGCTGAAGCTGAAAGATGAAGATGATGATGGAAATGACCAGAACTGTATGGGCAGTGAACCTGGACGACTGGCAGAGCGGTTTCTGCCAGGCCCTGGAGGCCGATGGATGCAGCACCCTGACCGTCAGCGCCTACCGGCAGGACGTGGAGATCTTCCGCTCCTGGTGGCAATCCGAGATTGGGCAGGATTTTTCCCCCGATAAACTGACAAACTACGATCTGCACGCCTTCCGCCGCTGGCAGGTGGAGGTGTGTCAGGTGGCGGCATCCACCTGGAACCGCCGCCGCGCCTCGCTGACCCGCTTTTGCGCCTGGGCGCAGGACTGCGGCTGGTTGACCCTCAATCCGCTGGACGGGGTGCAGCCCATGGAAAAAGCCGCCCTGCCGCCGCGCTGGCTGGAACGCCAGGAGTACGCCCGCCTGATGCGCCAGGTGGAGCAGAACATCAACGCCGCCAACACCCCCCTGCGCCGCATGCGCGCCCGGCGGGATGCGGCCATGATCGCTCTGATGGTCTACGCCGGTCTGCGTGAGTTTGAGGTAACCAGTTTGCAGGCCGGAGACGTGGATATCTCGGAGCGCGCCGGGCGGGTCATCATCCGCCGGGGCAAAGGCGGAAAAGAGGCCGTGGTGCCCCTCAGCCGCGAGGCGCGGCGCTTGATCACCCCCTGGATCGATAGCCAGGGGAGTGCTGGCGCACTGTTCCCGCTCACCACGCGCATGATCCAGCTGCGGGTGGCCGAGATCGGCAGCCAGGCCGGGGTGGAGGAGCTGACCCCCCACCGTCTGCGCCACACCTGCGCCAAACGCATGCTGGACGCCGGGGTGGGCCTGGAGCGAGTGCAGGCTGTCATGCGCCACAGCAGCCCCCAAACCACGGTGCGCTACGGCCAGCCCGGTTGGGGCGACCTGACCGCCGCCGTGGAGGTGATCTGATGGACGCCATCGTGCTGCGCATGACCGGCAGGCGGGAAATGCTGCTCTCGCTGCGCCAGGCAGTCACCGAGGCGCTGGAAGAGCAGGGGCTGGATGTCATCGAAAGCACTTTGCCCAAGCCCTACGGTCACCCCTTCGAGGCGGTTTTCATTACTGCCGTCAAACCGGATTACCCACCGGTTGAGATGGAAGGCGTTAGCGGTTGATTATTGGTATGGATCGGGCGCATGGGTTCGGCGCAACGGTGAATAAAACGGTTTCGCATGCCGTCCTACACACCGTAAGGGTGGGTTCGACTCCCCCCTGCCCGACTGGTCACCCCCCGCACCCCGAGCTTGTCGAGGGGATGCGGGAAGGGAAAACGATTTGAAAATCGAGGAGGTGCTGATGAACAAATTACCTGTCATCCATCCGCCGGTCAAAGCGCCGCAGGCGCGGGAACTGGACTCAGACGGCGTGCCGTTTGAAAACCACAACCGCGCCCGGCTGGCCCGCCTGGCAGATGGCAAGGCCACCCCGCAAGAGGCGGCCTATCGTCAAGAGCAGATCCGCCAAAACGCCGCAGAGCGGCAGGCCAGCCATCCCTGGCGGTCCAACATCCCCGCCGACTGGCTGAACCCGGTACCAGATTTTGATCAAAGCCAGGGCATGGACCCGGCAAGTGGGAGGAAGTGATGAGTAGCAGCCGCAAGAAACGAAAACTAAAAGGAAACCGGGTTGATAAATGCAGCAGCGATTTGATCAATTGTTTGAACCTGGGTGCTGAAAAATGGGAAGGGGATCCGGATGAGTTTTTGCCCACTTCTTACTGCAAGGTAAGTGTAAGTGGGCTGTTGGATCAGGTAGAGCAGGTGGAGAGATTACGGGCCGCATGCGGTCCGCACTTGCTGCCTGATTCATTTACCGATCTAGTCAATAATCTGGGCGGGGAACCCCCCTCACCCCCTGCCGAGTAGCAGCACACGGGGCGGAGGCGCACATAGGGGCCTTTGACCGGGATCGAAACCCGGCCGCTCCAATGACCCCCACGTCCGCACCCCGAGCTTGTCGAGGGGATGCGGGAAAGGGGCACGATCGGCCGATCTGACGGCGGGAAAGACCGCTGCAAGGCTGCTGGAGATGCAGCCGGTTGTCCAGGCCCTTACCCGGTGGGCCTGATCTCGGAAAACACGATTCGATTATGGATGCAAATCCGGGTGGTGTGGTCTTGCGGTTCGCCGGGAGGCGGCTGCCACAACTGAATAGCCCTGGCGGTCGGCGGTGTCTCCACCGCCAGGGCCTCGGGTTCAAGATGAGGTGAAAGATGAGCGTATTACAGGAATTGATCAAGGCCGGTGAAATCAAAATAGCCCGTGAAGAAATGATGATCAAACGCCTTCAGGCGCAGGATGCCGAACGCGCGCAGCGCAGGAAGGAAATCGTCTGCCAGATGTACCCGCAGATCGCCGAGTATATCGATTTTTCAAAGATGGTTGACAACAGAGTATTTTTATACATGCCAGTAAGCATTCCTGGGTGTGTCAGTTTTTACCTGACTGTTTTTATAGAGCACGGTACTCTCAAAAAAACTGCATCAAACGGGAAGTGGGCTGCTTTTTCTTGCCCCGATGAACTTGAGTGTGACATGTTTACCAACGATCTGGAGATCGCCCTGGCCAAGGCCCACAAAGCCTGGCTGGCCGAGAACAGCACCGATCCGGTGTACACCGACGCGGAGGAAAGCGCATGAACTGGCTCACCGTTGGCGTTACCGTGCTGATGTCCGTACTGCTGATCCTGGTGGAGCACTGGCTGCCCTGGCGCAAGCTGCTGGGGCAAGAGCTGCCCCGCCTGGCGGCCTACGTGCTGGGCGTGCTGGCGCTGGCCCTGCCCCTGACCGTGCTCTTCCTGGCCGTGGGAGATCTGCCCGGCGCACAGGCAGCAGCCGCCCTGTGGCTGGTGATCCTTTTCTGCGGCCTGGCCACCATCTTGGCCTACACCGTGGATCATACCCTGGAGCTGCGCGCCGAGCGTGACGCAGCCGATGGCGAGTTTGCAGTGATCCGCTCAGCGTTACGCAAGATCGAGGAGGATGTGGATGACCAGGGGCAGGATGACAACTGAGGCCGAGGCGGTACGCGAGGATCTGGAGGGCGATCTGGCCCTGCTGGGCAATCTCATCGTGCGCACCGAACTGGTGCAGGTACGCCTGGATGCAGGTGTGCACGTTGCGCCTGGCTTACTGCTACCGGCTGTTTCTGATCTGGGCGAGATTCGTAAACTGGCAAAGCGCGTCCAGACGCGCATACATACACGGATGGTGCGCGCATGCCAGAGCTGATGAAGTGGATCACGTCCTATTTTGCCTTCCGCAGCCTCACCTGGCCCAACGCAGATCGCTCGCTGTTGTTCCTGGTGTCCGAAATTGGCGAACTGAGCGACGCCTGGGTGCAGGAAAAGGCCGCCTGGGTACGCAACAACCCGGACCGTGAGCGGGACGTGGCCAGCGAGATCGGCGACGTGCTGATGATGCTCTACATTTTTGCCGACTCGGTGGGGGTCGATCCCGTCCAGGCCCTGCGGGCAAAGATGGCCAAAAAAGGATTTGAGGTGCAGGATGGAAAAAGTTGACGTGAATCTGATCGATCCAAACCCGGAACAGCCGCGAGTGGACTTTGACCCGGACGAGCTGGCGGGCCTGGCGCAGAGCATCGCCGAAGTGGGCGTGATCAATCCGGTGGTGGTGTACCAGGAAGGCGATCGCTATATTTTGCTGGACGGCGAGCGGCGCTTGCGGGCCTCGATCATGGCCGGTTTGGCAGAGATCCCCGTCTCGGTGCGCCCGCGGGATGAGGGGAAGGAAAAGAAATTGGGCCTGGCCTTAATCGCCAATCTCCAGCGCGATGATCTCAACCCGATTGAGGAAGCGCGTGCCTACCGCCGCCTGGCGGATGAGTTTGGCATGAATGGGAAAGAGATCTCAAGTATGACAGGGAAAAGCGGGTCTTATATTTCGGAACGCTTGAACCTGCTAAAACTGGATGCGCCGATCCAGGAATTGGTTGCCAGCAGGGCTTTTACCAGCAATCCTTCTATTTGCAGGGCTCTGCTGGACATCCAGGATCCGGAGCTGCGCATCAGCCTGGCCCGGCGCTATGCCGTGCGTAATTCCGCCAATCATGTCATTTTGAAGGGATTGCGAATGGCATCAGCCGGCACCCAGAAGCCGAAGCGTATCATCGCCGGCGGAGATGGACCAGCGTTATACGTGGCTGAGCGCCAGGGAGCCGTTGTTGGCCAGCTTGTTGGTCTGGACAGTATCCGCCTGGATCAGGCAACCGTCGAGCAAGCCGTGATCAAAACCTGCCAGGATTGTCCGCTGGTGGATATGGCCAGCGAGTCAACCTGCCGGGAGTGCCCGCTGGTTGAGTTCCTCAAAAACATGCGCAGGGTACAGGAATGAGCAACCAAAAGTATCTGGCCCGCAAATATAAAAAGGGCTATCGCCTGAGCACACAGGATAAAGACGACTGGGTGCGTGAATGGAACCGGAGCTTTCCGGCCGGGACGTGCGCTGCCCTGGCATCGATGGCCGTGTGCGCCGGGTGGTATTGGATGAACCAGCCGAGCTGCTGGCCGGGGTGCCGGTGGTGCGCCTGCCCGGAATCGGGCTGGTGCGATTGAGTCAGGTGGAGGTGATCTGATGTCACGGGATGAATGGATCGACCAACTTTATGACGCTGCCGTTGCGTTCGTGCGGCGAACAAAGAAGTGCAAGGCTGTGGACTTACAAAGAGAATTACGAATTGGTTACCCGACCGCGGCGCGGTTGCTGGACATGATGGAGGATGAAGGTGTTGTCAGTGAGCGGGGAAATGACGGACAGAGAGAGGTGGTGGAATGAGTGTATATGATCCGCCATTACCACCTGAACCGAGACAGTGCCGTGTGTGTGATACCTGCTTAGAACGGTACTGGGCGGGGCAATGGTTTTGTCCGAAGTGCGAGAGAGAGGAGGAGGAGGTGAGCGTGGTCGACAACGAGATTCTGAACGATTGCAAATGGTATGCCGATAAACATCGCGGAAAAAATGTGAAATCTGGCCCTCACTGGTCAACCGTCATCAGATTTACGCCGCTGTTCGACGAGGCTGTGAGGTTGCAGCAACGAGTGGATACCCTCGAGAGGTATATATCTGATTACTGCTCGTCAGCGGAGGTGGAATGAATGCCCTGGATGATTTGAGGAAAGCGATTGCCCGCCATTTGGCGGACCGCAAACGGATCGCAGAGCTGGAGATGCTTGCCAGCGCGTGCGTGGATGAGAACAACATCTGGCTCCAGGATAACGCTGAGTTAGAGGAACGCAACACAAAGTTGGAGTATGCGCTTATCCAGATTTACAAGCAGGCCAGCAAACGCAACCTGGATTGGTGCCGCAGAACTGCGGCTGAGGCGCTGGGCGCTAAGCGCACACAGGAGGTGGACAGTCAGGGTCTAATAGCAGATCCTTTTTGGGAGACGCTGCAATGACTGCGATGGATAGAGCCTACCCTTACCGCCAGCTCGAACCGCTGGCCAGCAACCTGCTCATGGCCCTCCCTGGCCTACGCCTGCCATGATGGCCACCTGCAAATCGCAGGCAGCCTGCGCCGCCAGCGCGCCTGGTGCCACGACATCGACCTGGTCGCCTGGCCGCGCTATGAGCAGCAGGGTCAGGTAGCCGATCTGTTCGGCGAGCTGCGCATCCAGCAGACCTTCACCGCCCGCCGCCTGGCAGAGGCTATCTCCCGCCTGCTCAACGAGCCGTTCCACATCAAGGCCAATGCCCGCATGACGCGTTTCATTTACCAGTCCGTGCCGGTGGACATCTTCTTTGCCGAGCCGGACGGGTCTAACTACGGCGCCCTGCTGCAAACCCGCACCGGTCCCGCTGAGCTCAACATCAAACTGGCCGCCAGAGCGCAGGACATGGGCATGTACTACAAAAGCAGGTCACGGCCTCTACAGCCAGGAGCAGCGGGTGGACGACGGCACCGAGGCGGGCATCTTCCGTATGCTGGGTTTGCGCTGGGTCGAGCCGCCCCAACGGGATACTTTTTGCCCCAGCGTGACGCCCCCCTTCGCCTGACCCCGTAGCCAGCCGCCCCGCCGCTAATCAGTAAATAAGACAGTAGATAAAAAAAACGGGAACTGCACAAATTCATGGGCGCATGGCCGGGCGGCGTGACGGGTGGAAAAGAAAGGCGGGTGGGGTTGCTGTGGGAGCTTCGCATAAATACTATTATGCGAAATTGCTACACCCAGGCGGGCAGGATCGGCGGCAGTTTTGGCGGGTTATCGTGAGTTTTTCATTTCGCATAATGATTTGAGGTGGTAATGGCAGACATCGAGGAGATCAAGCAGGCGGTCAGGATCGAGGACATCATCGAGGCGGACGGGTATTCGCTGACCTCGTCCGGGCGGTATCGCCGGGCACAGTCGCATGACAGCCTGGTGGTGGACACGGTCAAGCAGGCGTATCACTGGAACAGCCAGGCTGAGCATGGGGACGTGGTCAACTGGGTGATGACCCGGCACGGTTACGATTTCAAGCGGGCGATCGAGGAGCTGTGCAAGCGGGCCAACCTGCCCATGCCGACCTGGAGCGGGGAGGACATGGAGCAGCGCATGGCAGCCCGCACCCGGGAGGACGTGTACCAGGTGGCGGCAGCCATCATGCAACAGTGGCTGCTCAACGACGAGCGGGCCATGGCCTACGCCCGCGGCCGTGGCTGGACGGATGAAACCATTCAGGAGGCCATGCTGGGTTATACCGGCATCGGCACCCAGCGTCTGGAGCGACGGCAGGAGCTGCGCAACGCCCTGGTGCTGGCCGGACACAAGGAAGATGAACCGGTGGTGGTGGCGCTGTTGGGCTACAACGGGGACGTGGCAGCCTGGGGCAAACGCCACGGATGCAAACTGGATCCCAAATGGATCGAGCAGGGTTATATCCCTGGGCTGGTTGGACGGGACGCGCTGGTTTATCCGCACGTACACAACGGTCGGGTGATCTACGTATCGTCAAGATATTTGGAGCCATTTGATCCAAAGAACAAAAGCTACAACCCTCCCCGTGATCTGGTGGGTGAACGCCAGGTGTACCTGAACCATGCCTGGCGCAGTAACGCAGACGCGTGCGTGGTGGTAGAAGGGCAGGCAGACGCCATCACGCTGGCACAGTGGGGGATTGCAGGGTTGGCGCTGGTAGGCGTGGCTGCCAACGACAAGCTGGGCCGGATGCTGGCCAAACATAAAAAGGTTTTTGTGGCGATGGATGACGACCAGGCCGGGCGCAACAACCTGGGCAAAGTGTGCGAGGCAGTGCATCCGCTGGCACGCGTGCTGCGCTGGCCGGACATGGGCGGCGAGGTCAAGGACGCCAACGATCTGCGCCAATACTGGCTGGCGCATGGCATGGCCGACGTTGACCAGGTGGCGCACGTGCAGGGGCGCATGGTGGACGCGCTCAGTTACCTGGAGCTGTTCGCCTCAGCTGCGGGCAGCACCCCGGACCAGAGCGACCGGGACGCACGCGAGTTGAACGTACTCAAGCTCTACATCCGCCTGGATGAGACCCAGCAGGCCCAGTATAGGGACAGGGTCGCCACGGCTATGGGGCGCAAGCTGCGCGACTTCGACCGGCTGGTCAAGCAGATCACCGGTCAACGGGTGGAGGATGACAACCGGCCGGACAAGATCGTGCCCATCTGGGGCGGGCACCACGATGGCTATTTGTTTGAGTACCTGTATGATCCGCAGGACAAGACGGCGATGCTGGCATACCGGGAGGTGCAGCGGGAGGACGGCACGCCCGGCCCGGTCTGCAAGGCCAAGTGGCTGGACGTGCATGTCAACGGCAGCCACATCCGCTACGTGCCAGAGGAACCGTATGATTTCGTATTCAACGAATCGGTCTTGTTCAGCTCCGACCTGGGGGAGCCGAAGTCTGACCGGGAGCTGGTGGCAATCGTGGAGCAGTTCCTGCGCACGTACTACCTGTTTGACGACGACACGCTGCCCAGGATCATCGCCTACTATGTGCTGATGACCTGGCTGTATGATGCGTTCAACGCGGTCAGCTACCTGCGGGCTTTGGGCGGAGCGGGCAGCGGCAAATCCGAGCTGATGCGGCGCATCGGGTACGTGTGCTATCGGGGGATCAAATCATCGGGAGCCGATACACCAGCGACGATGTTCCGCACGGTCGAGCAGTTCGGCGGGACGATGGTCATCGACGAGTATGACCAGGAAGGCGGCGGCGAGACCACCAGCGACTTTGTCAAGGTGCTCAACATGGGGGCGATGAAGGACGGGGCGGTCAACCGCATGATGGAGTATGTGGACGCCAACGGCGACAAGCGCATGCGGCCAGGATCCTTTTCCACCTACTGTCCGAAGCTACTGAACGGACGGCAGGACATGAAAGATGACGCCATCGCCAGCCGCTGCCTGACGTTCTACCTGATGCCCAACACGCAAATGGAGTTGATCAAGGCCAACGTGCCGTTGTTCATCGACAGCACCTTCCGGCGGCGAGCGATGGCGATCCGCAACCTGCTGGTGCGCTGGCGGCTGGAACGCTGGCAGCCGGAGATCGAAGTGCGGCAGGAGGACATCGACCCGCTGATCTCTCCCCGTATGAACCAGGTGACGGCTCCGATGAAGGCCATCGCCAGAATCGGCGGCGACGATGCGGTCAAGCAGGATCTGACGCTGCTGCTGCGGGAGATGCATGCCCAGGAAGTTTTGGGGCGGGCGGAAACCCTGGCGGCGCGGGTTGTGGAGGCGCTGTGGAGAATCTTTCTGTACCCGGAGCTGCACGTGCGGTTTTTTGAGCGGGCGGAAACAGGCGCGCTGGCTGTGCTGCCTGGGTCGGTAGCCGAGGAGACCAACAAACTGATCGACCGGATGAACGCGGCAGGCGGCCGGGAGGATGAGGAAGAGGAAAAGCGGGACGGGGCACGCGTGCACAGCCGGAAGATCGGTTTCATCATGCGCACGGATCTGCAACTACGACCGCTGTCCCGGACGCGGAGCGGGATCCCGTATGCGTGGAACGAAAACAAAATGGTGGCGCACGCCATCCGGTATGGGGTGGACTGGGAACGGGTGCTGGCGCACATCCTGGCCAAGCGCAAACGGGAGCAGATTCCGGAGGAAGTGCTGGCCCTGGCGGATAAAATGGAGATTTTGGCGGCGATCGATCCCATGGCAGAGGACGAACCGGAAGCAAAACCGGAGAAAACAGCGGAACCAGTGGTTGAAAAAGCTGGTCCAGAGCAGGAGGAGCTGCTGTGAAGATGCAAAATCCGTGTATGTGTGTACGTTGTGTACGTTATCCGGGGGTATCTGGCTTTGAGTTTGTTTTCTCGGAGGGCAAAAAGAAAACAAACTCACCTGCTGGAACTGCCGGGAGACATACACAACATACACAAGTACACAAACCGGCTGCGGGCCGGGTCGATTTCTCCCCGGAAATGGCTCTTTTTCCTTCTTTTTATGTATTTAATGCATATATATGCATGATGATGATGAAAGGGAGAAAGAATTTGCAAAGTGGGGACCATAGGGAGAGGGGTGTGTGTATGTCGCGAAAAACGCGACGTACACAACATACACAGAATGTACATCGGGGGATAGCTGGAGGTGAAAAATGATCCGCAGAAGCGCTTTTTTGGTGTGGTATGTGGGCTCTGCGCCGGCGAACAGGGTGCGGGAAACGGTGCGGGAGATGGAAAAGCGGCATGTGGAGCGGTTTGGCCAGGCGGCCAACCTGGTGCTGGTGGGGCCAGGCTGCCCGGAGGCTTACCTGGATGCGCTGCATAGTTTGGGGTACCGGGTGGAGTATGACGGGTCAGTGTTTGACCATGACCTGTGGATGGGGACTGATCTGCCGCAGACGGCGGCGTTTGCGAATGGGATGGTGATTGAATGAAGACGAGTGAAGAGCTTGGAGTAGCTGTCAGGGAATACCGGCAGACGATGGGGTTCACGCAGGCGCAGTTTGGGGAGCTGGCGGGGATCTCGGCCAGGTCGGTTTCGACGATCGAGCAGGGGCGGGGGAACCCGAAGCTGAGCACGCTGGCCAGGATCGAGGCGGTGCTGGAGGTGGTGATCCAGGAGGTGAGAGCTGAGGATGGCCGGGTTGCTGCCTGGTATGTGCGAGATGCTTGGGTTGATCCCGAATTATTTATACAGGTGCTTCGGCCGCAGCATAGCCATGCGTTTGCGATTCTCCTACACACATCGACTGTAAAGCACCAGTATATGAGACTAATGCCAAACAAGGGCCAGCCCTATTTATTGGCAGATTCGCTGGAGCGCGGCTGGTGGAAGGCAACGATCATTGAGGCGGCAATGGTTACCAATAGAATTATTGCCCAAAAAAGGGCTTATCTGCACGATTTGCTTATGCATTTACCTTATTCGTAGTTTTGGCGGTTTTTACCGGGTTTGGAGCGGTTCAGAGGGCGGTTTTTAGACCTCTTCCCCCGCCCCCAACCCCTCCCCCGGCAAGCGGGAGAGGGGAGGAAAAACAGAAAGGATTGTTATGGCTGAGGCAACGATTTTGACGAATGATTTTACGGTGCATGGCCTGCGCAGGCTGGAGTTGATGCAGATGGGTGCGCCAGTTGAGGCGGCACCGTGGGTGGCCAGCCTGCTGCCATTTGCGGAGGAGACGCTGAAGCTGCACCGGTCGCATGAGGCGGATGTGGATGTACATCACCTGTGGCTGACGTGGCGGCCGCGGGAGGTGGTCAACAATGCGCTGCCCGGCCTGGCGGTAGGGGTGTGCTGGTGGGTGGCGCCGGGGCAGCGTATGCGGGATGCGCTGGAGGATGCGGCGGCATGGCATTACCTGATGCTGGAGCAGTGGCCTGCCAGGGCGTGGACTGGCAAAATGCCAGCGGGGATCACGGCGGGGACAGCGATTGAGCTGGACATGGGAACGGCGGTGGGGTCGATCCGGGTGGTGCTGGATGTGGATGAGCGGGCGCCGGAGCGGTGCGTGGTTGTGGGGGTGAGCAGTGAGTGATACCGTGCGTGGTTGGAGATGTTTGCAGTGTGGATCCACGCTGGGACAGGTGCGGCGGAACGGACGCGGCACCCGACAACTGCTGCTCTATCGGGAGGCTGTACGAGCGCCGTTGGATGGCGGTGAGCAGGGGGAGGAGAGAGCGGACGTGGATGTGCTGGCGGTAGTGGAGGGGTATGTGGCGGACGTGCGCTGTTCGGTGTGCGGGTCAGCACGCACCTGGGTGCCGGGCGAGGAGGCACTGCGGGAGCTGCTGAAAAAATGTGGCGTATGAAAGGAATATGGCGATGAAAGAACTTTTTGTGGATAGAAATTTTTCTGCTGGCAGTGTGCGGATGATTGAGTTGGTACAGGGGATCCTGAACGAGTACGCCAGGCAGGGTTATCGTCTCTCACTGCGCCAGTTATATTATCAGATGGTGGCGAGGGATTACATCGAAAATACCCAACGATCATACAAAAATATGGGTAACCTGGTGTCGAATGCACGTTTGGCCGGGTTGATCGACTGGGATATGATCGAAGATCGCAATCGGGAGACAGTTTCAGTGTCCCACTGGGATAGTCCTGCGGACATTATTTATTCTGCTGCCAAGCAGTTTCGGATCGACAAATGGCAAGGGCAGGATTGGCATGTCATGGTCGAAAAAGACGCTTTGAGCGGGGTCTTGGAACCGGTTTGTCGAGAACTGGATGTGTCGATCACGGCGAACAAAGGATACTGTTCCAGCTCTACGATGTATGAAATTGCTAAACGTCTGGCGGACAAATGGGAACGTGAAGAAAAATGGATTAGAGTTCTTTATCTTGGTGACCATGATCCATCAGGTATAGATATGACCAGGGATATTACTGATCGGCTTTGTATGTTTACCGGTTTTAAGAACGGCCTTGAGCTTGACGTTGTTCGCCTGGCTCTCAATTGGGAGCAGATTGAGCAATGGAGGCCGCCTGAAAATCCGGCAAAGGAAAATGATTCGCGATTTTCGGCGTATGTCAGGGAGTATGGTGCATCCTCCTGGGAGCTGGATGCCGTTGAACCTGTAACGTTGGCCAGACTCGTGAGAGAGGCAGTCCAGTTTGTCCGTGACGATGATAAATGGGATGAGATGATCGAGAAGGAAAACAAGATGCGGGAAAGTTTATTGGGCTATGCCCGGAGTTATCGACAGGAGCATGGCGACGAATGATCAAGGAAAAGAAAATGAAACTGAATCAGATTGATTTGTTGCAGTTGATGTTTGTGTATCTGCGGCTTACCGGGGCGATCGAGTGGCCATGGATAGTGGTGCTATTGCCGGAGATTATCCGGTTTGTTCTGCGGGCGGTTATCACCGGTATGCAGTCGGCCAGGCCAGAGGGTAAGTTGTCCAAATGGATCGAAAAGTTGAGGTGATTCGCATGGGTGGAATTTTTGCCGGACCAATTTTTGACGGTGAGGAGCTGCGGGGCAGTGAGGCCGTTTTTGATCTGAGCCCAGGTCTGAGTGAGAGGGGGGTTGCGATATTTATCAGGTTGTGCTAAAATGGATTTGTTGGTTGGCCTAATTATTTTACGCGGCTGGCCTATCATGTGAGCAGGTCCGATGCAGTTCGGGCCGCCGGTGGAGTTGAGCGCCCACCAGAGACTTTGTGTCTCTGGCGGGCGCTTTTGCGTTTCCCCATATGGGGATCAGATAACCCGCTACAAGCGGGATTTTTTGTTTGAGGAGGTTTGGTGATGGAGAAAGTGATTGGTCTGTTGAAATCCCGGAAGTTCTGGGCGGCTGCAATTGCGTTGATCTTCATGATCGCGATGGCGATCGACCCGGCGTTTCCGCTGGAGGAAGAGCAGGTGCTGGGGATCGTGGCGCTGGCAGCGACATACATCATCGGCACGGCGATCGAAGGCGGCTGGAAAGAGTTTGGGGACGTGAAGTCCAAACTGTTCGGATTGCTGCAATCGCGCAAGTTCTGGGCGACCCTGGTTGGTTTTGCGCTGACGTTGATGAACAGCTTATTCCCTGATTTCCCGCTTGAGGCTGAACATATCCTGCCGTTGATCGTGACGGTGATGAGTTATGTGCTGGGTACGGCAATCGAAGACAAGGCCAAAAATGGGTATCTCACCATCACAACGACTATCGACGATAGAGCTGAGCTGGAATAGCAGGGGGCGGCATGAACAATGAGGTCATCACCGCACTGATGAGTTTAGGTGGCGCTGTCATTGGCGCAATCATTACTGGATGGTTTTTGCGTAAGAAAAACAATGCCGATGCGGCTTCGGTCATCGCCGAAGCCGCAAAGGGCCTGGTTGAGCCTCTCAAGAAGCAAATCGCTGACTACGCAAAACGGGTTGATGGTCTCGAAACCGAGGTTGAAAAGCTCAAGTGCCAGTACCAGATCAAGTTCGATGCCTGGCTGAAAGGCATTCGCATTTTGATCAGGCAAATCTACGGGCTGGGAGAAAAACCAGACTGGGTACCGGAAGAGCTAAAAGGATTTGATGATCACTAGCAGTGAAGCAGGCGACAGGAGTGATTTATGAACTGGAGAGTTGATCTGCGATATCCGTTTTTGAGCCCGGCACCAGTGAGCCAGGCTTTTGGGGTTAACCCGACTGCGTATGCAGCCTATGGCCTGCCCTATCACAACGGGGTTGATTTTGCGGTGATCACGGGGACGCCGGTGGTGGCGGCTGCGCCAGGCACAGTGGCCAAGGTGCAGCACGATGTTGGCGGCTATGGGCTGCACGTGGTGCTGGACTGTGAAAAGCAGGGCGAGAAATTCCGGGTGATCTATGCCCACCTGAGCGAGAACGCGGTGCATGTGAGCGAGCAGGTGACAGAGGGGCAGATCATCGGCAAGAGCGGCAACACGGGAAATTCCACCGGCCCGCACCTGCATTTTGAGGTGCGGCCAGAAGATGCGAGAAAGCCGGGCAGTTATGTGCCCGGAGCGCAGGCGGTGGATCCGCAAGCGATGTTCCTGCCGCTGGAGCCGGTGAAGGATGTTTTGTACCAGGCGCGGGTACTGTCAGCAGAGGGGCTGAATGTACGGTCCGGGATGGGGACGGGGTATCCCATCGTGGCAGCGATGGCCCAACACGCAGTGGTCGATGTGCTGGAAGAGGGTTATGACGCGAGAGGCAACAAATGGGTGCGGCAGCGGGTCGGGTGGAGCTGCTGGGGAATGGACGGCAAGGTTTGGCTGGAACGGGTGTCGGGATCGACATCGGCCCCGGCCTCGACCCCGTATCCCTCGGACACCTCGACAAGCTCGGTGACCGGCGGGGAGTCGGGAACGATCGAGACACGACTGGCGGCGCTGGAGGCTGAGGCACGATCGAGGGGCTGGCAGGTGTGAGTATGGACGTGAAACGGTTAACAGATCTGGGTTACTACCAGCAATTGGCTCTGGGATTGGCCGGGGTGGATGACGACCTGGAAAATCCTTTGGAGAGCGACGCCAGGGTCAAAAGCGAGGCGGCCCGGCAGGCGCTGGAGCAACGCGGGTTGTTACCCGATTCCGGGGAGATCCCGGAGTGGATGGAGGAGTACCGGACCCTGTTACAGGCAGGGTGGCCGTGGCGAGTGGCGGCATATATCGCCTGGGCGGCATCGCCTAAGCGCACGCGCTACCCCAAAACGCAAGCCGAGATGGCGAGCAAAATTCTGGGCTTGACATCTGACCGGGTGGTGCATACCTGGCGGGCAAAAAACCCGGCGATTGACGAGATGATAGCGGTGATGCAGGCGGCTCCACTGATGCAGCACCGGCGGGACGTGCTGGACGCGCTGGCCACAAGCGCTACCACCGCTGATTACAAACACAACCCGGACCGCAAGCTGTTTTTGGAGCTGACGGGGGATTACCGCAACGCGGTGGACGTGAATCACAGGGCGCTGCCTGATGATGACCTGGCGAACTATAGCGACGAGGAACTGGCGCGAATGGCGGGAATCCAGTCCCCCATTACATCCCCATCCCTGAGCCCTCTCCCTGATATGGGAGAGGAGGAGGTTGAGGAGTAGATGGTGCGAGCGGCGCAGGTGGTAACGCCGGAAACGGCACAGGCAGAGAGAGCCAAGCGTGAACTGGCCAGGCGGAGCTTGCTGGGATTTGGCGCGTATATGTATGACTGGTGGCGCGTGGAAAAGCATCTGCGACTGGTGGCATCCGGTCTGGAGCGCGTGGTGCAGTACATCGAAACCCAGGGGGCTGAAGGATGCGGGCGACTGATCGTGGAGATGCCGCCGCGACATGGAAAAACCGTGCTGACATCCCAGCTTTGCCCATCGTGGCTGATGGGACGGATGCCTGACAGCCGGGTGATCCTGACGAGTTACGGGGCAGACCTGGCCCAGGAAAACAGCCGCAAGGCGAGAGAGATCGTGAGCTCGCCGCGATTTGCGGCGGTGTTTGGGCGAAAAAGCGTGCTGGATCAGCCGGTGGAGATGAGCGACGATAGCCGGGCGAAAAGCAACTGGGATCTGGCCGCACCTCACCGAGGCGGATGCGTGAGTGCAGGCGTGGGAGGCGGCATCACGGGCAAGGGTGCGCATTTGCTGGTGGTGGACGATCCGTTCAAAAACCGTGAGGAGGCCGAGAGCGAGGCCAGACGGGAAGCGGTGATGAGCTGGTATGCCTCATCCGCATACACCCGGCTGGAGGAGGGCGGGGCGATTGTGATCATCCATACCCGATGGCATCTGGACGATCTGATCGGGAGACTGCTGACGGCGATGGCGAGCAGCGGCCTGGCTGACCAGTGGGAGGTGATCAACCTGCCCGCACTGGCATTTGCGGACGAGGACCATGCAAAGAGCGACCAGGAGCAGTATGAAGCGCTGCTGGAGGGCCTATGGCTGGACAAAAGCGATTCCCTGGGACGACAACCAGGAGAGGCGCTTTGGCCGCAGAAGTACCCGGCGGAGCGGCTGTATCAGGTGCGGTCCAACCTGGAAGCCACTGGGCGGTTGATGGACTGGTACTCGCTGTACCAGCAGTCGCCGCGACCGATGGAGGGGGCGTTTTTTGGGGAGCAGGATTTTCGGATCGTGGACAAAGCGCCGGACGGGTTGCAGTGGGTACGCTACGACGACCTGGCACTGAGCGAAAAACGCACGGCAGATTACAACGCCTCGGTGGCCGAGGCCATGGACGCGGACGGCACGCTGTACCTGCGGGACATGATCCGGGTGCGAGGGTGGGATGCGTTCCGCGAGCGGATCATCGCAGCGATGGTCTCGCCGCTGGAACTGGGTACGGTGTGGGGGATCGAGGATGTAGCTTTCCAGGCGCTGGCGTTTCGCGAGCTGATGCGGGACAAACGCCTGGCGAACGTGGCGATTTTGTCGGTCAAACCGGAGGGTGACAAGGTAACGCGAGCGCGGCCGTTCCAAACACGGGCCAAGGCCGGGAAGGTCTGCCTGGTGCGCGGCGCGTGGAACCGGGATTTTATCAACGAGTGTCTGGGGTTCCCGGGCGGGAAACACGACGACCAGGTGGACACGGCATCGGGAGGGTTGCAGATGATCGCCGGAGAAATGGTGACATGGCTGGTGACACATGACTAATAAGCATATCTTGTTGGGGACGAGCAGCAAAGCGATCAACCTGGAGGACATGCCTGAAGAAGCCTGGCGGTATCTGGCAGGCGGGGATCAAAAAACGGCTGACCGCAAAAAGGCGTTCCGGGAAATCCCGTGGGTGAGCCGCGGGGTACACCTGCGGGGCAACGGGGTGGCCAGCCTGCCGTTTGTGATCAAACGGGGGGACAACCTGGTGGACAACTCAGAGGAGTACCAGAACGCAGTGGGCTTTTTCAAGGCACCGCGGCGGCTGCTGAACCAGGTGGAGCAGAGCCTGACGCTGTTCAACCGGGCGTATGCGTTCCGAAAAGCTCTGCTCAACCGGACGATTGAATTGCGTTACATGGTGCCCAACACGATCACGCCGAAAATCAACCAAATCACAGGGCTGGAGTATTTCGAGCGCGTGATCGGCGGCAAACCGAAGCGTTTTGAGATCGAGCAAGTGGTGTACTGGTGGGCTGCGGACGGGTATGTGGAGGTCGGGCCGAGCGACAACAGCCCGGTGGTTGCTGCTTTGCGGGCGGCTGGCGTGCTGATCAACATGGATGAGTTCATCGCCGGGTATTTTGCGCGGGGAGCGATCAAAGCCACGCTGTTGACGGTGGAGGGTGCAGCCAGCGCCGACGAGCGGAACCTGCTGCGGGAGTGGTGGCGGCGGGCGTTTGGCGGCAAAGCCTGGGCGAGCGAAGTGGTCAACGCGGCGGTCAAACCGGTGATCGTGGGCGAGGGTCTGGAGAGCCTGAGCAATAAGGAATTGTCCAAGGAAAAGCGGGAGGACATTGCCACGGCGCTGGGCATCCCGCAGTCGATGTTGTTTTCCCAGGCGGCAAATTTTGCCACGGCGCGCGAGGACAAAAAACAGTTTTATGAGCAGACGATCATCCCGGAGGCGGAGTTGATCGAGGAGGTGCTCAACGAGCAGGTTTTTGGGCCGAGCGGATACCAGTTCAAGTTCGCGCCACAATCCCTGGACGTGTTCCAGGAGGAAGAAAAAGACAGGGCCACGGCTTTTGTGAACTACGCACAGTTTATCAAACCGTCTGTGACAGCCGGGATGCTGGGTCTGGATCTGCCAGAGGGGACGGATATGGAGGAGATCGACCAGACGTGGCTTGACATCCGCACGCGGAGCGATGTGCGCTATGGACAGACGGTGAGCGCCGACAGGGACAGGGATATGCCGGCCGCAAAAACCGCCGAGGTTGATGACCTGGGCCAGGAGCTGGAGCGGTGGCAGCGCAAAGCGTTGAAACGGGTCAAGCAGCACGGCAAGGCGGCCTGCACGTTTGAGAGCGAGGTCATTCCGGCGGTACTGGCAGCGGCAATCGAGGGATCGCTGGAAACAGTGAGCGGGAGTCAGGCCGAGATGGCGGTGGCAGTCAAAAGCATTTTTGGGGATGCCTTGCGCTGGGAGGGGTATCCGTGATGGCTGAGGTGAAAGACCGCGAGACGCTGGAGGCAGGGTTGGCGCGCAAACTGGCGAACCTGCAACGGTCACAACTTGAGCGGCTGATGGAAGCGTTGGGAGATCCGCCACAGGTGGAGCGCATCCCGCCCGATCTGTGGGAGGTCTTCAGCGCGGAGCAGCAGGCAGCCCTTGGACCGTTTCTGCAAAAGCTGTTTTTGGGACAGGCCGAGCAGATGCTGGAGGACAACCCGGGGATCGGTGTGGACTGGAGCCAGGTGCACGAGGCAGCGGTGCGATGGTCAAGCTCCTATGGATTTGAGCTGGTGAGGGGATTGACGCAACGCACACAGGCGGTGCTGCGGGAGGCGGTGGCAGCCTATTTTGACCAGGCGCAGACGATCGGAGACCTGAAAGAGGCTCTCGCCCCGGCGTTTGGGGTGCGGCGCTCTGGTTTGATCGCCGTCACGGAGGTGACACGGGCAGCCAGCGAGGGCGAGCGAGAGATGGCGCAGGAGCTGGGCAGCTTTGGGATCGAGATGGAGCCTTACTGGCAAACCAACGAGGACGAGATAGCGATGAGGTGCACGTTTTGCGGGCCGCGCAACGGACAAAAAATCACGGACGGTGTTTTCCCGCCAGGGCATCCCGGCTGCCAGTGCTGGGCAAACTGGCTGATCAAAGCGCTTGCGGAGGCCGCATGAGCAACGTGATCCGGGTTGAGGATGAGGATGTGCTGCTGCACAAACTGGCGATGCTGGCCGACCCTGAGGCATACGCCGCGGCTGGCCGGGCAGGCGGTCTTCACCTCAAGGCGGTGCTGGCAAAGTACCCGCCGAGCACGGACGCCAACGCACCGGGGCCGTATCCAAAACACTGGTACGAGCGGGGCAAAGGCCCGCGCTGGGCGCTGGCCGGAGGCGGAATCAACGGCCGGGATTCGTCCGAGACGCTGGGGCGCAAGTGGAATGTGCGCCAGGAAAACCAGGGCACGCGCACGATCGTGGGCAACAACGCCAACTACGGGCCATTTGTGCAGAGCAAGGAAAAACAAACCGGTTTCCACGCCGAGCGAGGCTGGCTGACGGTTGAAGAAGTATCTCAAAAAGAGGGTCCGGCGGTACTGAAGTTTTTTATCGAGCAAGTCAAGAAGATCTTGCATTTGGGCAGGTAGGAGGTTGATATGGCAGTTACAGAGTTGTCGTTGGGTGACCGGATGGAGGCAGTACGGCTGGCGTTTTACAACCAGCACAGACGTCAGGCGACCGCAGTTGCGCAGGCTGCCCCGGATAGCGAGATGTGGGTCAACGAGGTGTACGAAGATCATGTGATCGCCTCGGTTGGCGAAAGCCACTACCGGATCGGGTACAGCGAGGACGAGAACGGAGCGATTCAGTTCCAGGCGCGGGAGGAGTGGAAAGAGGTACAGCGGGTTTGGCAGAACAAATCGCTGAACGCATTCAAAGCACTTTCCGAGACCGATGACGAGCTGCGCGTGGGCAATTACATGGTGCTGTGGGGATCACCAGAGCAGCGGGATCTAACCGGGCTGGTGCAGAAAAACGCGGACGGATCCGGCGGCGAGTTTTTCACGCCGGAGACCGAGTTTGAAAGCGATTACACCAAAACCGGGCAGTTGCTGGTGGACTGGGAACACGGCACGGGGATTGACGGGGCCAAAGGTCCCGGGCGGGATGACATCCTGGGATATGTGGACTGGAAAACCGCCAAAAAGGACGAGAAAGGCATGTTCGTTGAGCGGGTGCTGTTCCGCCGAAACAAGTACGTAAAGCTGCTGGAAACGCTGATCAAAGAGGGCCTGGTGGGCAACAGCAGCGAGGCGGCGCAGGGTGTGAAAAAAGCGGCCAACGGCCTGATCGAACGCTGGCCGCTGCGGCGCGACTCTCTGACGGTGATGCCGATGGAGCCGCGTATGTTGAGCCAGAACGTTTTGCAAGCAGTCAAGGCATTGGCTGCCGAGGAGCCAGCTTTTGAGGCGTATCTGCCAAAGGGCCAGGATGGGCCAGAGGGCGGCGCAAAGAGCGGGAACCAGGCAGATGCAACCAAAAAACCTATCACGGTGCACTCACCAAAGGAGAAAAAAACCATGAGTGACGAAATTTTGACCAAGGACGATGTGTCCAAAATGATCGAGGCATCAGGGGCGGAGATCAAGGGCGCCCTCGACGAGAAACTGGGCGGTATGGTTGACCAGTTACTGGCGGGGATTGCCAAATCCGGCGCGCTCAAGGACGCGGGCTATGTGGCCCCCGATTCCGAGGCCGACCACGAGAACAGCAAATCCTTCGGGGATTTCCTGCTGGCGGTGCGTAACAACAACGCCAAGCGCTTGACTGAGGTCTACAAGACCAAGGCTTTAGCCGAATCTGACGGCGGCAGCGGGGGTTACCTGGTGCCGACCCAGTTCGAGGCACGGTTGCTGGAAGTAGCCGGTGAGGAAAGCGTGTTTGATCCATTAGCTTTCCATCTGCCGATGGCTGGACGCAAGATCTCCCTGCCCTCGCTGGACCAGACCGGGACAAGCTCCGGGCAGAGCAACTTCCTGGGCGGCGTTGTGGCTGGCTGGGAGGGAGAGGGCGGCCAGTTGAGTGAAACCGAGCCCAAATTCAAGGCGGTGGAATTGGACGCCCACAAACTGGGCGGTTACACGCTGGTCTCCAGCGAGCTCAATGCCGACTCGGCCATCGCTCTGGAAGTCTTGCTGGTGCGCTTGTTCGGCATGGCCCGCGGCTGGCACCGCGATTATGCCTTCTTCCGCGGCGACGGCGTTGGCAAGCCGCTGGGCATCCTGAATGCCCCGGCTACCCTGGCCGCCACACGGGCGGGCGGCGGAAACGCGCTCGACCTGGCGGACGTGGGCAACATGCTTTCCAAATTACCCGCCAACTCGTTCGACCGGGGCGTGTGGTTCATGCACCAGACACTGATCCCATCGCTTCTGGATCTCAAAAACTCCGGCAACAACGCGGTGTTCATCACCAACATCGGCAACAAGCCGGTGTGGCAACTGCTCGGCATGCCAATCCGCTTCACCGAGAAGCTCCCGGCAGCCGGGACAGCCGGGGATGCGATCCTGTGCGACCCGTCGATGTACCTGGTCGGCGACCGGGGCGGTCTGGAGATCGCCAGTTCGGAGCACTACAAGTTTGCCAACAACCAGATCACCTGGCGCTTCACCGACCGGGTGGACGGGAAGCCGTGGATCTCCAAGGAAATCACCCTGGCCGATGGCAGCACCAAAGTTTCTCCGTTCGTCAAGCTCAGCTAAGGGCTTATAGCCAATCAAACCGGCACCTGGATACCTGGTGCACGGACGACAACCAGCGGGCAGGTCCGCAGGGCCTGACCGGAAAGGAAAGTGAACCATGTTGGAAAAACTCTCACAGCGGGTAGCGGTCGTAGCCAAGATTGACCCGCAACTGGTGGATAACGCCGCCAAGACCTCGGACTATGTCGATATGACCAAGTTCGAGAAGGCGATCTTCATTCTGCTGGTCGGGGCGACCGATATCACGGTCGATATGAAGCTGCGCAGCTACACCGATGGTGTTGGCGGCGGCGGAGCCGACATCACCGGCAAGGCCATCACCCAGTACGCAGCCACGGACGACAACAAGGTGGCCATCATCGAGATCACCGCCGAGGAACTGGCCCAGGTCTCCGGCGCTACGCACGTAGCGGCAGTGACCACAGTCGGCGACGGCAGCACTGGCGGATATATCGCCCTGGTGGCGCTGGGCGGCGAGGCCAAGTATCTGCCGGCCGTCAATTACGACCTGGCCGCGGTCAAAGAGATCGTGAGCTAAGGCGTTTGTGCTGGATGTTTCCCCCTCTCCTGTTTTCGGGAGAGGGGGAGGAAGGAAAACCGTATGGCGAGCAAAAGACAGGCGACAGGCAGCAAACCGGCGGCAAGCCCAAAACCGGTGGAGATGCGGGTGGTGGCGATCTGCACGTTTTACGACGCGCTGAGCAAACGCGATTACTGCGCCGGGGATGTGGTGCCATGGGACGCCGAGCGGGCGCAGCGCTACGCTGGCGAGCTGGTGCGGATCGAGGAGGCTGGCGGTGAGTGAGGAAGAGATCCTGGAGCAGGAGCCGGAAGCAGAACCCGAACCTGAACCGGTGATCACACACGGTTACTGCACGCTGGCCGAGCTGCGCGAGCGCATCCCGATCCCGGACGGGGAAACGGGATTCGACGCCGTGCTGGCAGGCATTATCGAGGCAGTCAGCCGCTGGATCGAGCTGCCGGGGCAGACTGGCCGCCAGTTCTACACGTCCGACGAGGATGAGGTGCGCTACTACTCGGCAGAGTACACGGACGTGCTGTTCCTGGACGACGATGTGAGCAGCATCACCACGCTCAAAACCGACAACGACGGGGACGGCACCTGGACGGCTGAGACGGATTACTACCTGACGCCGTTCAACTCGCTGCCCAAGCGGGCAGTGTGGGCGACGCCGGGCGGGGCGCACCGTTTTCCACGGCGCTGGAAGGGCGTGCAGATCACCGGCCGGTTTGGCTGGCCGGAGGTGCCCGCGCCGATCCGGGAGGCGTGCCTGCTGCAAAGCGCGCGGCTGTTCCACCGCAAAGACGCAGTGTTTGGCGTGTCTGCGCCGGGGCAGTTTGGTCAAATGATCGTCAAGCTGCCCGCCGATCCGGACGTGGCCAGCCTGCTGGCCGGATACCGGAGGATTTTATGAGCGACAGCCCGGTGCAGGCCGCGGTTCTGGCGGCGCAGCGCATCGCCCGTCAAGTGACCGGCATCGCCAAAGGCGACGAGCAGCCGCCGGAAAAACTGGTGCTGGGCAAACACCCGCAGGTGGTGGCCTACCCCGGACCGCTGGTGTTCGACAACGACGCAGTGGACGGTTACGTCGGGCGGCATGAGATCGTGGTGGAGATGCATGTGCCGCGGTCGATGCGCCTGCCGGTGGCGATTGCGCTGTGTTTGCAGTACAGCGACAGCATCCCGGCGGCATGGCTGGCAGATAAAACCCTGGGCGGCGCCATCTCCACCTTTGACCGGGTGGAGGGTGAGTTCACCGCGCTGGACTGGGGAGATCAGCAATCGTTCGGCTTCCGCTGGAGGCTGAAAGACTGCATTATTTTGTGAGGTGAGTAGAGATGCCAAAATACACTGGTGAGGATCTGGCTGTATCGATCGGCGGGACACCGCTGACCAACGTGAAAAGCTCCACGGTCAACGAGACCGTGGAGACGTATGAGGACTCCGCTTGCGGAGACGAAGACACCGAATATCTGGGCGGGATCAAAGACGCCACGTTTTCGGTAGAGTGCTGGGACGACGGGTCGAATTTCGCGGCGCTGGCCCCCAGCAAGACGGCCAAGGCGATCGTGGTTTACCCGGAGGGCAACACTGCCGGGAAGCTGTCGCGGTCGTTCAACGCGATCATCAACAACCGCTCGCAGGGCGTCACGCACAAGGCGGTTACCCCGCTGACCGCGGCCGGGCAGATCAGCGGCGGTATCAGGGATGCGGATGTTTCCGGCGGCGGCGGAGGAGAGTAAGCCATGCTAAACGAGATCACCCAGGCGCAGTATGAAGAATTTGCCCGCAAATTGCGGGGCAAAGGCGAGGAGCTGACCGAGGCGGAGTACCGGCGCGAGATCGTGACGGTGGCGCGGGAAATCGGCTGGTTGGCAGATGCGCCGAAGGGCGACCTGGGCCTCCTGCCGCCGCGGGAGATCAAACGCCTGGCGGCGGAGGTGCGGAAGGGGCTGCTGGTGATCGAGCAGGTGGACCCTACTTAATCCTGGCGGCGGCGGAGGCCGGGAAAGATGCCGAAGCCCCGCCGCCGCCTGAGCTGGTTCTGGCCTGGCAGTGCCAGGAGTGGCATGCCCTGCCGCAGGCAGGCGGCCTGTGGAACCAGCCAGCCGGGTTGATGAGCCGCCTGCGTACGCTGAGCGAGGTGTACCGGGCGCACCAGGCTTACCAGCACAAACGGCAGGATGAGGCCAGTTGGAGCCTGGAACACCCGGGCTGGTTTGGGATCGTGGTGGATGTGGATGAAATGAGGCGCAAGCATGGCAGATGAAAAACTGAGGATCATTATTGAGGCGATCAGCCAGCAGGCGGCTGATCAAATCGATAACGCCAGCAAAGCGCTGGTGGGCATCGCAGCCGCGGCAGGCGTGGCGGCCACGGCCTACAAGGCACTCAAGCAGGTGATGGACATGGGCCGCGAGGGGGCGCAAATCGCCCAGCTCGAATCGTCGTATGCCAAGCTGGAGAACCGGGTGGAGCTGACCACAGATGTGATGGCGGCCATGCGGAAAGCAACCAACGATACGGTCAACGACCAGGTGCTGATGAAGGGGGCCCTGACGCTGACGGCCGGAGCCAGCGCGGAGTATGAAAAGGCGCTGATGGCGGCCCTGCCGCAAATCGCCGAGATGAGCAAGGCAGCCAGCAAGTTGAACCCGCTGCTGGGCAGCACGGAGTACCAGTTCGATTCTTTGACCCTGGCGGCCAAACGGCAGAGCAAGCAAATCGCCGATAACGCAGGCATCAACATCGACATGGGCAAGGCTATCCAGGAAGTGCACCCCAGTTTGCAGATGTTGGCGAACGATTACAACGATCTGACCAGCGAACAAAAATTCCTGAACGAGATGCTGTTCCAGGGCCAGAAACTGATCGAGCAGGCTGGAGGGTCTATTGAGGCGACCACCGACGTGTTTGAGCAGCTCGACGTGGCAACCAAGAAATACGCTGACACGGTCAAAAAGGAACTGATCCCGGCGGCCACGGGACTGGCCAAGTATTTCAAGGCGGTTGTGGAGGCGCAGACCGATGCGCTGGACATCCAGCAACGGCTAAAAACAGCCCAGCGCAGCGGGTATCTGGAGATGGAGGATTACACCAAAGCGATCACCCAGGCGCAGTATGGGGAACAGGGCCGGGAGCAAGCGCTGCAAACCCTGCTGGTGGCCGAGAGCAGGCAGGCAGCCTACCTGGAGTACAACAAGGCCAGGCTGGAGGACTGGCGGGATACGGTTTTGGTGGCTGGCAGTGCAGCCTTGACCGCGTCTGAGGCGCAGGAGTTGGCCGGAGACAGGATATTCACCTACGCCGAAAAAGCGCAGTTTGGTGCTGACATGACAGCATACATGGCGACACAGGCCGGTGAGGCAGCCCTGGCGAACGCCAGCCTGGCGCTGAGCCTGAAAGACGCCACCGAAGCGGCAGCCGGACAGGCGGTGATCGGGATGCTCAACGACGCCTACCGGGACGGGCAGATCGAGGCGAGCACTTATGCCACAGCCATTACCGACATCGGCATGGCCACGGGCCTGATGGACGAAAAAAGCGCGGCCCTGGCGGGTAACCTGATCTTGATCACAGACGGATTGGTCAAAAACCAGAGTGAGGCCGGGAACATGGGCGAGGCGGTCAACCTGGCGTTCCAGTCGGCGCAAACCGGGGTGGAGAATTTTGGATCCTACCTGGAAAGCCAACTGCCGGGCCTGGTGCATGCCTCGCAAAAAGCCAGCCTGCCGCACCTGGAAAAAATGAAAGAAGACCTGGACAACCCGCGCATGTCAGCCGAGGGCATCGGCGAGGCGTTGCGCAAGATCCCGGGCACCTACGAGGCCACGGTCATCATCCACACCATCGGCGGTGTGCCCAGCCTGGGGGCAGGCGGGGGCGGCAACGTGGATTCGGAGGAAAAGTACGGCAACGCGGCGGGCGGCTCGTGGATGATCGGGCCGAGCTGGCACAACGACAGTTTCCCGCTGGGCGGCGGGCGCTATGCCCAGGCAGGGGAGCAGGTGGACGTGACCCCGGCCGGGCAGACGGCTGCCCAGAACGCCATGATGAGCGCCTGGATGGAAAAACTGGACAACACCCTGGATAGCCTGCCGCGGCGCATCGCCAGGGAAATGCTGACGACGGTGGTGTAGGATGCAGGCAGATTTTGACGAGATGCGCTTTGAGATCCACGACGGCACCCAGTGGGTGGACGTTTCGGCGGACGTGGTCGGTGAGCATGAGGGCGAGATCGGCGGGCTGGGCAACGACATCAGCGGGCGGGTGGGGCAGGCCGGGGAGCTGCGTTTTTCACTGCGCAACTCGGTCAACAACCAGATGGGCACGCCCGGCTGGTATTCTCCCGGCTGGGAGGGTGCCATGCCCGGTTTTGACGTGGGGGCCGAGGTGCGCCTGACCTATGTGTACGACACGCTCGACAAGCAAATGTGGCACGGGCGCATCCCAGACGGCGGGATCACGGTCGAGTCTGGTATGCTGGGGCCGCGGCGCACCAAAGTGCGCTGTGTGGACGTGATGAACGAGTATGCCAAATCGCTGGAACTGCCCACCCTGGCCAGCTCGAAAACCATGGACGATGTAGCTGACCTGGTGACGGTCAACCTGGGCATTACCCTGCCCAACCGCCAGCGGGGGACGATGGCCAAGGTTTTCCCGACGGTGTTCGACACGACCCGGCAGGTGGTGGCAGGCGTGCAGGAGATGGCCAAGGCCGTGCTGGGCGAATGGGGCTGGGCCTACGTGAAACAGGTGCGCGGGGCAGGCACCACGCTGGTGACCGAAGGGCGCTACGACAGGGCCACAGCCGAGTTGCAGCGCATCCCGCTGGCCACGCCGGACTGCGCGGTGCTGGAATTGACAGACGGCAGCCTGCTGGAACTGAGCGACGGCAGCCTGCTGGCGCTGAGCGAGCGGGAACAGGCCCGGTTTGACGACAACGACATCCGCAGCGTGGAGACCGTGCGCGGGGCCTCGCTGATCAACCAGGTGCGGATCACGCTCTACCCGCGCTACGAGGACAGCGACAACGACAACGTGCTGTGGGAACTGGAAGAGCCGCTGTTGATGGACCAGCTCGGCGGGCCGTACGACACGCGCGAGATCCGGGTCGCCTACCGGGCGCCTGGGCAGGAAGCGCAGACCATCGTGACCAAGGATATGAAGGTGCCGGAGTGGACGGCCAACACCAAAAAAGACGGCACGGGGATCAACGTGAGCGCCTACGTGACGGTGGAGGCCGAGTATGGCGCGGCTGAGGGCAAGCTGGTGGTAAGGGCCACATATCACACAGACGTGTGGGTGCGCACCATCCGCTGCAAGGGGCGCGGCATCTACCTGTTCCGGGCGGTGGACGTGCTGAGCCGGGATGAGGCCAGCCAGGAAACTTACCGCATGGTCAAGCAGCTCAATCTGAGTCAGCGCTACATGGCGGACGTGGTGGAAGGGCAGGAACTGGCGGATCATATCATCAGCATCGAGAAGGACGCCCGCAACAACGTGGTGGCGGTGAATTTCACGGCCAACCACTCGCCGCGCATGATGATGGCGGCTTTGGTTTGCGAGCCGGGTTCCCTGGTGGAGGTAGCCGAGGAGCAAAGCCGGGTATCCGGCTGGTATTTTGTGCAGTCCAAAAAATGGAGCACGTTTGGCAAGGGCAGGTTTGTGCGCATGCGCTGGTCGGTGATCGAGGCTGAGCGCTGCGGATTCGCATCATAGGAGGCGGGCATGGCAGAAGAAGAGATCGTCAAGAAAAAATTGGCCGGGCTGCACCAGCTCAGCGACGTGTTGAAAGGGGTGCGGCTGCTGGTGGAAAACGACCCACTGGGAGACGACCCGGAGGATATGTGGGCCTACCTGGCAGACGTGGCCAAAGCGCCGGTGCCGCTGCGCATCTACGAGACGGGAGAAGCGCCGGACCCGCCGGCGGATGGGGACGTGGTGGTGTATGCCCGCACAGACCGCAAGCTGTACAGTATGGACCATCTGGGGGTAGAGACGCTGATGAGCGGCGGCCTGGGGGCGGCTACCAATCGCCTGTTCGAAGGGCGCATCACACCCACCCAAGGCGTACCGGTTGAAAACGCAGCCAAAAGCGCCATTACATCGCTATGGATCGAGCCTTATCGGGGAAATCAGGTCAAGCTCTTTAACGGCGTGGGCTGGGACCCGTACACGGTGTTGTCCAGGGAGGTCAAGCTGACCGACGTGCAAACCGGCAACACCACCAACGGCTCAACTACCATCGGCGGCTTGAGCGATACGTCTCATTTTGTGGTGGGCACGCTGGTTTCGGGGATCGGCATCCCGGCCGGGGCAAGTGTGGCAACCATCGTCAGCGGGTCATCCGTGACCATCAGCGCCGCGGCCACAGCAGACGGAACAGGGGTGAACCTGACCTTCAAGGATCCCAAGGACAGCACCATTGACCTGTACCTGGTGGCGGACGGGGGAGCAGCAGCGGTGCGCAAGGTCAAATGGACTGATGCCACCACGCGCAGCGTGGCAATCGCCTACCAGGACGGGGTCAAGGTCAAAGACGGAGATGCAACCTGGCTGTACATCGGCTTTTATCGTACTTTCACCACAGACGGCCAGACGGAGTGGGGACAGCGGCACCGGCTGATCAAGAATGAATACAACCGTGAACGGTTTTCGTTTATGACATTTCAGAATGTCGGATACACGCTTTCCAGCGCAACGTTTATTCTCGAAAACAGTTCAAACAACGCCATCATCTATGGCCTGTTCGACGGAAACGAGTTATGCCATTTCCAGACGGATGGCGCGGCTGTTTACAGCACCGGTGCGCCAAACCTGCACTACTACGAGCAGGGAATCGGGATTGATTCAGGCACTGTCGGTTCTGCCGCGTTTGCCATTTTGGGAACACATGGTTATGTGACCATATCTGGTACTAGTTATGGCGCTTTTGGCATACGTTCTCACAGCATGTCTGTCTATCAAGGCAAGCTGACCGAGGGGTATCACTACATCGCAGGTTTGGCAAAGCGCATCACTGGAAATATCGTTGTACAAGCGCCCATGCTGCGGGCGATGGGAGGGTTTTTGGGATGATCACAGAAAAATTATCAGAAATTGCAGATTTGCTCGCTATCTCGCCAGCCGAGGGACATAACCCTGCCTATCCATACGTTGACTATGGCGGCAAGCGGTTTTCGTTCCGTGCGCTGGATGGCGAACAGGCGGCCGTACTCGCCGGCGTGCTGGCCGCCACGGGTACAGAGTACACGCTGGACGCCCCACGGCGCATTGCAGGCGATGCGCTGGATGCGGCGATTGTCAGCATTGCCGAGGTGATCCACTATGACAACAGCCCGAAAACGGTAGAAGTATTGATCAATGGCTTGCCGCAGGCGGTTGAGATGACAGACGGTTATGGCACGCTGGAGATTGTGGCAGATGGCAGCATGTCCGGGGATATGATCCGGGTTGTGTTGGACGAACAGGAGGTGATGATCCATGTCCTATAAAGCGGAGAAACGAGGAAAGACCCTGGTGCTCTCGAAAACAGTCGAGAGCAGCGAGGGCAAAATATTTGAGGAGCTGAACCAGCAGCAAAAAGACGAACTGCTCAAAAAAGCCCTGGTGACGGCCGGGGTGCTGGACGCCAGCGGCAAGGTCAAAAAGGAAAAATGAGACCCCCTACCCCACCCTAACCCTCCCCAAAAAAACTGCATTTTTAGGGAGGGCATTTGTTGGTTTCGATGGCTAGGACGCTTACAGATTCCAGCCCTCGACCGGCGATGCGCTGCGGTGGGCGTTCTTCAGGTCCTCGCGCACCAGGCTGAGGTAGTAATTGACCATGCGCAGGCTGCTGTGGCCAAGGATGCGCTGGAGGGTGAATGGATCCCCGCCGTTGCGCAGGTACTCCACGGCGAAGGTGTGCCGAAAGCGGTGGGGATGCACGCCCGGCACCCCGGCCCGCTCGCCCAGGCTGGCCACCAGTTTCTGGATGGCGTTGCGGTCCATCGGCAGCCGGTTTTTGGTGAGGAACAGCGGGTCATGGTCGGATGGCTGTGCGCCCTGGCGGCGTTTGCGCTCGTTGAGATAGGTCCACAATTTGGAGGCGGTGGCCGGTTTGATGAACACCGTGCGCGGTTTGGACTTTTTGCCAGTCTCAAAGGGATGGATGCGGATCTCGCAGGTTTTGAGGTCCACATCGCGGATTGTCAGGCGGGCCGCCTCCGAGACGCGCAGTCCGGTATCCAGCAGCAGGTAGATCAGGGCAGTGTCGCGCTTGGCGTCGTGGCGCACCATGCGGTACCCGGCACGGTTGCCGGGCTGGACGTAGCTGCTCTTGCCATTGGCGGCCTTGATCAGGGCGCGCACGTCGTTCTCGGAAAGCGGCAGCACGTCCGACTCGGTTTTCTGGGATGGGGGTTTGATGTTGAGGTCCGGGCGCGGTACGGCGAACTCCTCGGACACCCAGCCGTAAAACAGGTGGATGTTTTTGAGGTAGGTGCGCACGGTTTCTGGCGAACGCCCTGATTTTTTGACGTCGGCCAGATAGGACAGCACCTGCTGGCGGGAAACGTCGATTAAATCAGGATTATCCCAGGCGGCTGAGATGCGCCTGAGATTTGCGATGTAGGACTGGATGGTGATCTGTGAATAACCAGATGCGTGCATCCACAGTTCGAAGCCATCAATGGCCTCATCAAGAGATAGGTGCATGGGTTGCATGGATGTAGCCTCCCGTTCAAGAGATTTTGTGTTGGCTCTAACCGGTGGGCATCATCTCTGCAAAAACACGCCTGGGAAGCACCCGTAGGTCGTGTTTGTGGGCGGTACAGGACTCGAACCTGTGACTTCTTCCTTGTAAGGGAAGCGCTCTAACCAACTGAGCTAACCGCCCGGAGCGCACAAATTATACCGCAATTTGACTTATCCATGCTAAACTTTTCCTAATCAGATTTTATTTCAACTGGAGTGTTCTTTGCGCACCCCAGTTTGTAAAAGCATCTTGTTTTGTATCGGAGATCTTATGCGCTTCATTCGCTATCTGGACGAAAAACAAACCCCCGTCTTTGGCTGGGTGCTGGAAAACAAAGTCGGCCGGCTGGAAGGTTCGCCTTTCAGCGAATACCGCCGCCTGGAACCGGAGTGGGAACTGGAACAGGTTCACCTGCTTGCCCCGGTCATGCCGGGCAAGGTGATTGGCGTAGGCCGCAACTATGCAGCCCACGCCAAAGAACACAACGTGGATATTCCTGAATTGCCCCTGCTGTTCCTCAAACCTCCCTCATCCGTGATTGGCCCCGGTCAAGCCATCTACATTCCTCCCCAGGCCAGCCGGGTGGAGCATGAAGCAGAGCTGGCGGTGGTGATCGGCAAAGGCGGACGCTGGATCCCGGCTGAACGCGCCCGCGATTCCATTCTCGGCTACACCATCGGCAACGACGTGACCGAGCGCGATCTGCAGCGCAGCGACGGCCAATGGACGCGCGGCAAAGGCTTTGACACCTTCTGTCCTCTCGGCCCCTGGATCGAGACCAGCCTCGACCCGGCCGATACCCTGATCACCTGCCATGTCAATGACGAAATGCGCCAGATGGCCTCCACTCGCGAGATGGCATTCACCATCCCCCAATTGATCGCCTTTGCCTCCTCCTTCATGACACTTGACCCGGGCGATATCATCCTCACCGGTACACCGGCCGGTGTCGGTCCCTTGCAGCCAGGCGACCGGGTGGAAATTGATATCGAAGGTATTGGCAAGCTGCAAAATCCGGTGGAAAAAGAACCCGCCCGTGTGGTGTAAAACACCATCAAAACCGGCCAGGCCTGTATCGCTTTTTTTTTACCTTACCTTGCCAAACCTGCCTGCCTGCATTATAATCACCTCCGTTGTTCGGGGCGTAGCGCAGTCCGGCTAGCGCGCACCGTTCGGGTCGGTGAGGTCGGCGGTTCGAATCCGCCCGCCCCGACTGGGCAACAAAAAACTCCGTTTCTCAACGGAGTTTTTTTATTCGCTGTACACAATTCCACTCTCGAGAGCAGCAAGAGATTACCCCCCCCCCCCGATCAAACCCGGAGGATTCCTTATGCTTCCATCGCCGCAAATAAATCCCGAATCTGCTCCTGCAGAAACGCAACCACCTCTCCGCGCGGGATCATTTGCCGCTCTTCTTCTGACCTGGGCTTAAATTCCACACCGCCTGCTTCCACAGAGCGCTGGCTGACCGTTACCCGCAGCGGAACGCCCATCAGGTCAGCATCATTGAATTTGACACCCGGTCGTTCATCGCGGTCATCAAACAGCACTTCAATTCCCGCCTGCTTCAGTTCTTCATACAGCAAACCTGCTGCCTCCTCACCGCCCCGCAGGGACACAAGCTGCACTTGATACGGCGCAATGCTGACCGGCCAAACCAGACCTTGTTCATCGTGATGTTCTTCCGCCGCACAGGCCAGCAGCCGCCCCACCCCGATGCCATACGAACCCATGATGACCGGATTCTCTTTGCCGTCCTTGTCCAGGAAGGTGCAGCCTACCGCTTCAGAGTATTTCGTGCCCAGCTTAAAGATATTGCCAACCTCCACCCCGCGCCGGGCTGTCAAACTGCCACCGCAGGCAACACAACGCTGACCTTCTTCGGCCACGGCAATATCCGCCACAACCGCAGCCGTAAAATCACGGCCATAGTTCACATTGCGCAAGTGGAAGCCTTCTGCATTGGCCCCGGCCACCAGATTGGGTGAAACAGGGATGCTGTCATCGGCCACCACCAGCACATTTTCGATCTCCAACGGTGAGGCATACCCCGGCACTGCCCCAACCGCCCGGATATCCTCGTCTGTTGCCGGGCGCAAGGCGGCCGCCTTGATGACATTCGCCAATTTGGTTTCGTTGACATCCATGTCCCCGCGGATCACGGCGAACACCAGCCGGTCTTCAAAACTTTCACCCTTCAAAAAGCTGCCCATCAGGAAGACTGCCTTGGCTGTCTGTGACTTTTCAATGCCCAGGAAATCTGCCAGCGCCTCAATTGTGCTTACGCCTGGTGTAGCCACCTTTTCAACAGGCAGCATTGACTCTTTCCGAGCCGGCTGCTTTTCAAAAACGGCCACTTGCCGATTGGCAATATAGCCGCAATCCGGGCAAATGACCAAGGTGTCTTCGCCAATGGGCGAAAGATACATGAACTCGTGCGCCGTCTTGCCCCCCATCATGCCCGTGTCGGATTGCACCGCCGCCACCGGCACCCCGCAGCGCCGGTAAATGCGGAAGTAAGCATCGTAGTGCGCCTGATATTGCTGGTCCAGCCCTTCCCAACTGGCATCCAGGCTGTAGCTATCCTTCATGGTAAACTCGCGCACCCGGATCAAACCAGCCCGCGGACGGGGATCATCGCGCCATTTGGTTTGGATGTGGTACACCAGTCGCGGCAATTGCTTGTAGGATTGCACCAGGTTACGCGTCAGGTAAGCTACTGCCTCTTCATGGGTCATCGCCAGTGCCATCTCGCGCCCATTGCGGTCCTTGAAGCGACCCATCTCTGCACCAATCTCATACCAGCGTCCGGTCTCTTTCCATATGTCGGCCGGCTGCACCACCGGCATGCAAATCTCCTGGCCGCCAATGGCCTCGATCTCCTCACGCATGATCTGCTGGATCTTGGCAAACGATCGCTGCGCCAGATGTAAATAGCAAAAAATGCCTGCCCCCAATTGCTGAATATATCCCGCTCTCAGCAATAGCTGGTGGCTGGCAATATCCGCCTCGGCCGGTATTTCACGTAGTGTCTGCCCGAATAACTGACTCATTCTCATAATTCTTTTCTCCATCGTTGCCGCGTCAAATTTTTATCCACAGTACCCGCATTGGATTGGAAGTCACCGCCAATTATAGTGCAATCACTGGCTGCCACACATTTTAAATACAGGAAAGATGCGGGGGAAAGCAAAGGGCACCGGCTAAAATCAACCAGTGCCCGCGGCGATCCTTTTTATATACCGGTTTCATCAATAGCGGCAGATGATCTGTCCAGAGACTTCACGCAATTGTCTCCCGGCAGGAACTGCCCGCGCCTTCACTGCGCCGAAAGCCGATCCATCGCTCATGTCCAGTTCCCCGGCCCGTTTCCACAAAGCCAGACTGCCTTCGATCATATTGGAAATCTGTGCAGCTGTGTCCTCCTCCAATTTGTCCGCCAGAGTCCGGTAAGTGATGTTCTCATCCAGCCCCATCAACGCTGCCAGGCTTTGTTTGTCCTGCTCCCGCTGCCCGGCATTGTCAACAATTTCCTGCAGAATCCCGGTTTTCAATTCCAATAACCGTTCCGCCTTTTCTCTATCACCTTGCCGATATGCCAATTGTTCCTCATGTAAAACATCAATCAGGTCTTGCAGGGATCGAAATTCTTTGACCAATGAAGTAGTAAATCTCGTCAGCAATTCTTTGCAATCTGTAGCAAACATGGAGTTCCTCGTTCATTCACAGGGTTGACAAAACGTCCATTGCCTTCCCCACAGCAACACCATAAGTGTAAGAGAAGGTAGCCATTCTGTCCGTAAAGAATCAATGAAAAAGGTTTACTTGTGCCAGCCTGCAATTGAACGTATGTTTTGCTATAATATGCAAAGCGATGATATTAAAAGAAAATGAGCACAAGGCCGTGATGACTTGCTGAAAAGGTTCGAAAGGTGAATTATGGACACCAAGAACATTCTCGTCATTGAAGATGACAGGATCGTCGCCCAGACCATCGAAAGATGTCTGCGTGGAGATGAATTCCGGGTTCGCATCGCCAACAGCGGCGTGGAAGGCCTGAAGGCTGCCCGCCGTATTCCACCAGACCTCATCATTCTGGATGTAGTCATGCCGGGCATGGATGGTTACGCCGTCTGTGAAGACATGCGCGCAGATCCTGTGCTTGCCAAACTGCCCATCCTCTTTCTAACCGCCCGCACCAAGGACGAAGACAAGATCCGCGGCTTTCAGGCTGGTGGCGATGACTACCTCAGCAAGCCTTTCAACCTGGACGAATTATCCCTGCGCATTCGCGCCTTGCTGCGCCGCTCGGAATGGAGCCGCGACAATGCCAACCTGCAGATCGACAACGCAAAGCAGCATCCACAGGAATTAAATGTTGGCCAATATACACTCAACACCGAAACCTACGAACTGACCACACCCAACTATAGCAGCATCCGCCTGACCCCGGTGCAATATGACCTGCTCTATCACCTGATGAGCCACGCCGGCGAGATATTCTCACCCGCCCGCTTGCTGGATGAGGTCTGGGACTATCCTTCCGAATCGGGTTCACCGGACCTGGTGCGTGTGCATATCAAGAATTTACGTGAACGCATTGAGGCCGACCCGCGCAATCCACAATTCATTCTCACCATTCCCGGGTATGGGTATAAGGTTGTCAATCCAGAGGATTCCGGGCAGTGATCCAATCATGACAGATGCTCAGTCCACAACACCGGCAGGCCAGGCTGCGCCCAACCTTGACCAGCAAATAGAACAGCTTCTGAAGGTGCTCACCAGCCAGGATCCAGCTGCCAGAGGAGATGAATTTCAACCCTGGTTGTTATCCTTTTTGCAGGAGCTCACCGGTTCGCCTGGCATCCTGCTCATCACCGTGCAGCCTGGTCAGCCAGCGCTGGCTGAACGCATGCTGTTTTCCAACGACCAACAACATCTCCAGCGCCTCGATCCTGTCTACCTGGAAGAGAGCATCCTCCAGGCCTGTCTTGAAGCGGCAAGGAATCCAGCAGGACACGAACCAGATTCAAACCTTCTTACGGCCATGCGGCATCTCACCCCGGATTTGAATCTGCGGAATGCCTGGATCTCACTGTTACGCACCGGAGAACAGAAACCTGGCCTGTTATTGATTTGCGACCCATCCGATGATCTCGGCTTACAGACCCGGCAACTGGTCAACCTGGCCGCCGTCAGCCTGGCCAGTTCCATCCAAAAAAACCGCCTCATTCAGCAATTCCAGATCACCATCGCCGACCTGGAAGCCAGCCGCTGGGAAGTGCTGAATTCACGCAACACCTTGCGTACATTGTTTGATAATATTCCAATTTCCATCTATATTGTCAACAAAGATTATTCCATTGCGGCCATCAATAAACACCGTGCCAGCCAGTTGGACGTTTCCATTCCCCGCATTGTCGGCAAAAAATGCTACAAAGTTCTGTTCAATCTGGATGGCATTTGCCCTGGCTGCCAGATCAACCACAGCCTGCTGGAAGGCAAGAATTCTTCCCGGCAAAAACTGGTCTGGGAATCTGACCAGGATCAACAAATTGAATTGGAAATTTCTTCCTACCCTGTGTTTAATGAGGACAGGATCATCATGCAGGCCATTATGGTTGAAGATGACATCACTGAAAAAAGAAGGCTGGAAGAAAGCCTGATCCAGAATGAAAAGATGGCCGCTATTGGGCAGTTGGCCGCTGGCATGGCGCATGAGATCAATAACCCCCTCACCGCCATCATTGCCAATGCCCAGCTCATCTTGCGCGCATCTGCCAGCAATATCGACATTCGGGAAAGCGCAGACCTGATTGAGCAAGCCGGCCAGCGCGCCTCACAGACCATCCAGGAACTGCTGCGGTTTTCCAGACAAGACAGCTATACCTTTACCAAAACCGATCTGAACCAGTCCATCGAAAAAGTGATTGCCCTCTTGCAGCATGAGCTGGTCAAGATACAGGCGAAAATTGATCTCGACTTGCAGCCCGGCATGCCGCCCATCAATGCCAGCGAGGATCATTTGCAAAGTGTTTGGGTCAATTTAATCATCAATGCCCTTGATGCCGCCGCCAATCAGCCACTGGAGATCAAGGTCACCACCCGCTATGCCGACGGCGAATTCCTGATTCTGGTCGCCGATAATGGCCAAGGCATTCCCCAGGACCGCATCTCACGCATTTTTACCCCATTTTTCACCACCAAGGCCCCCGGCCGCGGCACGGGATTGGGGCTTTCCATCTGCCACCGCATCGTCAAGAATCACGGGGGAGAGATCCGCGTCGAAAGCCGCGTCGGTCACGGTACCAGGTTTGTCATCGTTCTGCCCGAACACTATCCATAAACTCTGCGCACAAAAAACCGCTGCCTGTTATCCAGGGCAGCGGTTATCATCCTTCAGCAAAAAGTCAGCGAACCTCGCAAACCAGTCCCTTCAAATATGCCCCTTCCGGAAAATTCAGGGCCACCGGATGGTCCGTGCCCTGATGAAGCCTGTCCACAATACGGGCATCCACCCCGGCATCCAGGGCAGCCCCGGCCACCACCTTCTGAAACAGATCCGCATCCACCCCGCCTGAGCAGGAGAAAGTAAACAGCAGCCCGCCGGGCTTAAGCAATTTGAATGCCAATAGATTGATATCCTTGTAACCGCGCACCGCCCGTTTGGCCTGGGCTGAAGTAGGTGCAAACTTGGGCGGATCGAGAATGATCAGGTCAAAGCTCTGCGCCCGGTCACGCATGGTGCGCAGCACTTCAAACACATCTCCAGCCTGCCATGCAAGCTGCCCGGCCGCAAAGCCATTCAGCCTGGCATTCTCCTCTGCGGTCAACAGGGCTTCGCTGGAGCTGTCCACCGAAAGCACCGAAGCCGCCCCGCCAGCCGCAGCATAGATCGAGAAGGCTCCGGTATAGCAAAAGCAATTCAAAACCCGGCGGCCGTGGGCAGCCAGGCGCAGTTTCTGGCGGTTTTGGCGCTGGTCAATATAAAAACCCGTTTTCTGCCCGCCGGTCACATCCACAGCGAACTTCAATCCGTTTTCGGCAATCACCAGGTTTTCAGGCAGACTGCCATACAGCAGGCCCACCCTGGGATCCAGTCCTTCCAGTCGGCGCACTTCCACGTCCGAGCGCTCATAGACGCCGCTTGCGTCAGTCAGCTCCACCAACAATTCAACCAAATCGTCCCGCCAGCGTTCGGCCCCTGCCGTCAGGCATTGCATGACCAACGCATCGGCGTATCGATCCACCACCAAACCAGGGATGCCATCCGATTCGGCATGCACCAGGCGCAATGCATTGGTCTCGTCTCCCGGGATCAACTGCCGGCGCATGGCCAGCGCCTGGGTCAATCTCTGCCGCAGGAAGTCCACGTCCACCTGCCCGGATGCGTCCCGGCTCCACATCCGCCCCCGGATTTGGGATTGAGGGCTATAGGCGGCCAGACCCAGGGCTTCACCCGTCGAAGATTTGACCACCACGGTTTCCCCCAGTCCTGGCATTCCATCCACCCTGGCCACCGCTCCGGAAAAAATCCACGGGTGGCCTTTTTGCACTGATTTTTCCCGTCCGGGTTTCAGGTGCAATGTTTCAAGGCTCATTTGCTGTCCTCGATCAGGGCCAGCAAACCGGCCTCATCCAGCACGGCCACGCCCAGTTCGCGGGCTTTGTCGAGCTTTGAACCAGGGCTCTCTCCTACCACCAAATAGCTGGTATTCTTTGATACACTTCCCGTCACCTTGCCGCCATGCTGCTGGATCAGGTCTTTCATATCCTCCCGCGAATACGTGGGCAATGTGCCGGTGATGACAAAGTTCAACCCCGCCAGGGACTGGGTTCTGGTTACCGCCGGAGAAACTGCCACCGGCCAGACTCCATTCTGACGCAGTTTTTGCAGGAGCTGGCGGTTCTTTTCCTGGGCAAACCAGTCCACAATGGCCTCAGCAATGTTCGGCCCCACTCCCTCAATTTCCATTAATTCCGCGACTGTGGCTGCGCCCAATGCGTCCAGGTCAGGATAATGCCGCACCAGATCAACAGCCATGACCTCGCCGACACCGCGTATCCCCAAAGCATTGATCAATCGCGGCAGTGGCTGTGTCCTGGAAACCGCAATGGCATCCAGCAGATTCTCCGCTTTCTTCTCGGCAAAACCTTCCAGTCCCAGCAGATCATCCTTTTTGAGACGGTAGAGGTCAGCCACGTCCCGCAACAAGCCTCCAGAGATCAATTGCTCCACAATTTTGATACCCAAACCAACAATATCCATCGCCGGTCGCGAAACAAAATGTTCCAGGTTGCGCACCAATTGCGCCGGGCAGGAAGCATTCACGCAATACCACGCCACTTCGCCGGGCAAATGTTCCGCCGGCTGCCCGCAGGCCGGGCAATCCTGCGGTGGCCGGAATACCGGCTCTGCCCCGCTGCGCATCTCTACCACCGGGCCAATCACGTATGGGATGACATCTCCGGCGCGTTTGATCAACACTCTGTCGCTTATGCGAATGTCTTTTTCAGCGATATAATCAAAATTGTGCAGCGTAGCCTGTTTCACCACCACACCACCCACTTCCACTGGCTGAAGGATGGCATACGGGGTCAGCACACCAGTGCGGCCAACATTCACCCCAATGTCCAGCAAGGTTGTGGTCACTTCTCGGGCTGGATATTTCAACGCCAGCGCCCCGCGCGGGTCTTTGCCTACCACGCCCAGACTGGCCTGCAGATTAAGGTCATTCAATTTGATGACCACCCCATCCACTTCAAACGGCAGTTCGTCCCGCTTCTTCAACCAGCGCTCACAAGAAGCCAGCATGCTCTCAAAATCTGGACAATATTCCACCGTTTCGGTTACCGGGAAACCCATCTTTCGCAGGGAAGACAGCGTTTCCCATTGCGTAGCAGGCATCAAACCATCCGCCGCCACCACTGCGTACACCAATACAGTCAACGGACGGGAAGCTGTGATCCGCGGGTCCATCTGACGCAAAGAGCCGGACGCAGTATTGCGCGGGTTAAAATAGGTTTTTTCGCCATGTTCAGCCAGGCGCTGGTTGAGCTTTTCAAAGTCCTCGATCAGGATTAACACCTCCCCGCGTACCACCAATCTGTCCGGTGGCTGCGGGCCATCTGGCGCCACGGGAATACGCAGCGGCACCGTGCGCACTGTGCGCAAGTTTTCAGTGATGTCCTCCCCCACCTCGCCATCCCCGCGAGTTGTGCCCTGCACAAACTCCCCGTTGTGGTAATGCAGCACCACAGTCAGGCCGTCAAATTTTGGCTCGGTTACAAAATCGGCCTTTGCCACGCGCTCATCCAGCTTGCAGATGCGTTCGAACCAGGCACGCACCCCCTGCAGATCATAAGCGTTCGCCAGGCTCAAGATCGGCCCAGGATGCGCGACCTTGGCAAATTTATCCGAAACCCCCGCTCCCACTCGCTGAGTGGGAGAATCAGGTGTGACCCATTCCGGATGTGCCGCTTCGATTTCCCGCAGACGGGCTACCAGACGGTCATATTCATAATCACTGATCACAACAGTATTCTTCACGTAATACTGGTGGTCATGGAAGCGGATTTCCTGCTTCAGTTTTTCCAATTCGAGGAGCAATTCTTTGTCGTCCATACGTCAATTATACGTCAGATGATTGGCAGCTCAAGGGATTTCGAACAGACTGACTTGCAGGGCATTCTCTCCAACGGCGTCCAGGAAAGTCCGGGTCTCAACCAGTTCGAATGGGACTTGCAATTGCCCGCCAGCCGGAAAAGGTTCCCCCCATGTGCTGCGCTCTTCAATCAACCACACCCGCCGGTAAGAGCTGGCGGCTTCCCTGAACCGCTCCAGCGCTGCTTCCGCCGCTTCATCATCCCCCGGAACCGGCCAGGAATACCACGGCTGGCCAAAACCAGCCCCGTTGATGGCGTGATACCAGGCAGGATACAGATAAGGCGAGATGATGATCCCATCGCCTTCTTCCAGCAGTGCCGCCACCCAAACCTCCGCCGCTGCCAGTTCGCCGCGCTGACGGGCATAGGCCGGATCGCTGGCAAAGGCCTTGCCACTGAAGCCCAAAATACAGATCAGTCCAACCCCCAAAATTCCGACCCACAGCCGCATTTGGCGAAGTCCGGTACTGCGCAGCCCCCTCATTAAACCTGTCACGCTCACTGCCAGAAAAATAGCCTGCCCGGCCAGTAATCCCCATATCCATGTTTCTCCCTGAGCCAGGACGCGCGCTGCTGCCAGATTGAGCGGGGCTCCCTGCAAGATCAAGCGCCAATGCCCTATCCAGGGAGCATAACGCACATTCCACACCGCCAATTCCGGCACCGGCCGCAGAGAAAGAGGATACAAACTTGCCAGATAAGCCGCATCAGCCAACAGAACCCCGCCCAACTGGATGAGACTGCTCACTGCTGCAAAACCCCAGGCCGCCCACCGCCAGTTCCGTCTCGTTTTTTCCTCCAGCCACCGCATACCCGGCAAACCCATCAGGGTCAGAAATGGCAGTACAGGCAAAAGAAAACGCGTGCTCCAGGTGAGATTCCACCAACTGTCGTCATATGCCAGAGCCTGAGCCGCCGCCAGACCCGTTGCCGCCAGCAGCGGGAACCAGACCAATTCGCGGTGCCCGTGCCGCAGAAACAAACCACTCACCACACAGCCTGCCAAAACCGGAGTGTAAAAAAACAGACCTTTCCCTGGGCTGATGAATATGCCCGCCAGCGCCTTCCAAAAACCGCCGTGCGGCAGGATGCTGAGATTGCGATAGCGCTCGATCACGAAGGCCAGCGTCAAACGCGGAGGGAAAGCCCCCATCCACAGCATGGTGCCGGCCCCGGCCAGCAAGAGAAATGCCGCCAGCGTCACCCCGATCTGAAACCAGACTCTTCCCGGTCTATCTCCGCACCTGCGAGTCCGCAGCCAGAACAGAAGCCCAAAAGCCGGCAAAACAGCAGCCAGCAGTACTTTCGTTAATACCGCACCACCAACAAGGATCAGGAAAAGCAAACCGCTAATGATCCGGCCTCGCAAACCCCGCTGCCACTCTGTGGCCAGCAACAAGAAAAAACAGGCCAGAACCAACAACAGCATTGCCAGCGGTTCACGAAAGAAGGTTTTGGCATACGGCCAGGCTGGTGTCGCCAACCCCAAAACCAGCCCCGCCAGGATCGCATGTCGCCTGTCATATCCCAAACGTAAAACCAGCCCAAACAAAACCACGGCAGTCAGCGCGGCATACCACGAGTTAAGCCAAAAAAGCCCCTGCATTCGTCCGGCGCCATCAAAAATGCCGCTCCGGAGCACCCAGGAGGCCGCCAGCGAATGCAGTGGCTCAATGCCACCATAGATGCCATTCAGGCGGGTATTGCCTAACAACTGCTCTGCGGTAAGCCTTCCCCCATCAGCCACATTGAGTGCCGCTGCAGCCAATAACTGTTCATCATCCGCTGCGGGCAGGCCGCTATAGCTCAATGCATAAACACCCATCAAAACGGTAAAGAGAAACATTCCCGCCAGTTTGTTCTGGCGGGAATGGCGTTTCAGGGACACGGCGTGCCTATTGCCGCCTGTGGACAATAATAGATTGTCCGGGTTGGTGTCCGGGTCATTGTGACGGTGACGCTGGAAGTTCGGGTGGGAATGTCCGTCCGGGTGGGAATGGGAGTGGACGATGCGGCCAATGTAGAAGTGGCTACGGGCGTCATTGTGGAAGTTAAAATCTCTGTGCTGGTGTGCACCACAATTGGCGTTGTAGTATCAACCAACATCAGCCCTTCAGTTTCCACTGCCTTCTTGGTGATCGTCAATTCGTATGGAAATACACCACATCCCACCAGAAGGGCCGCCATGATCAAAAATAAAATCCTGCGCATGTTTTTCTTCATCATGTCCTCGCTACCGGTTGCCGGTATTTTACGTAGATATAAGTGCATGGAATAACCGGCTCCGCCTATCATTATACAATTTTAATTGCTCATTTCAGCATAAAATGTTAAACTAAAGTCAATGCTATTCTGGAAAATTCTAGTGATTGACAGAATGGCTGAAAATTGCAAAACTGAAGATCTCTTTTTTTAAGACCGTGGCATGGAGGAAAGTATGAAAGCTCTCAAGATCATTGCCTTTGTCACCGCCGGGATTTTGATCCTGTTCGGTGTATTGTTCATCCTTGGCGCTGGTGCGGATGCTGGCGGTGGCTGGGGATGGGTACTCACCGGGATCGTCCTGGTCGTTATTGCCTTTGTACTCATTCTGTTTGCCGCCCGCCGGTCTCCCAAAGAAACCAGCTCCGACACCAATGTCACTTTGCAGATTGACCTTCCCGGTGAAGTCAATATGAATTCCATCAAGTGTAATTCCTGCGGCGGTGTGCTGCATTCCAAAGATATCACCCTGGTGGCCGGCGCACCTGTCGTCAACTGTCCTTATTGCGGCACAACCTATCAAATCACCGAAGAACCAAAGTGGTGAAAATGCAATACCAAGAATTTGCTTGTCCGCCCATTGCCTGGAGAAATGCTATGAAAAAGAAACTGGTTTGTTTTGCGCTCGTCCTTGTCCTGATGCTGACCCTGAATTTCAGCATGGTTTCAGCGCAAACCTACTTATTTCAGGTCGACAAAACCATTGCCAGTGTATACATCAACAACGATGGCACCATGGATATTGAGTACTGGATCACCTTTACCAATGATCCCTCTGCTTCAGCCATCGACTTTGTTGACATTGGTTTGCCCAATTCCTCCTATTCACTGAGCAGGATCACTGCCGAGGTTGACGGCACCAAAATCACCGATATTCAAAAATCACCCTATGTCACCCCTGGTATTGCCCTGGGGTTGGGCAGCAAGGCTATCCGCGCCGGGGGCACTGGCACAGTGCACGCCCGCATCACCGGCCTCACCAACACCCTCTACATTTCAGAGGTGGATGAATTCGCCAGCTTCAATTTCTCACCCAATTACTTTGGCAAACAATACGTCAAGGGCTCAACCGAGGTGATCGTTACCCTGTATCTGCCGGTTGGTCTCGAGCCGGAGGAACCCCGCTATCATACGCCCCAAAAATGGACGGGGACAGAAGAACCTCAATCTGGTTATGACGATGAAGGCCGCGTGTATTACCGCTGGACAAGCGATCAAGCCAACAGTTATTCGCAATACATTTTTGGCGCCAGCTTCCCCGCCCGCCTGGTACCCGAGACCGTTATCCAGAAACCACCTTCGGCTGTCAGCGGGTTCTTCAACAGTGACAACTTCATCTGCATCTGCTTCAATCTTGTCTTCTTTGGTTTCTTTGGCCTCATTGTTTATGCCTCGGTGCGCGGCCAGAAAGCGCGCAAAATGAAATACCTGCCGCCCAAGATCGCCATCGAAGGGCACGGCATCAAACGCGGCCTGACTGCCGTGGAAGCCGCAGTGCTCCTCGAGCAGCCAGTGGACAAGATCATGACCATGACCCTCTTCTCCGTCATCAAGAAGGGTGCGGCAACTGTCCTCAGCCAGGAACCACTGCAACTGGAAGTTGCCGATCCACTCCCCGAAGGCCTGCATACCTACGAGAAAGAATTCGTATCTGCATTTGCACTGGATAAAACCAAACAACGCAAGGCACTGCAAGACATGATGGTCAACGTCATTAAAGAAGTCACCAACAAAATGAAAGGCTTCAGCCGCAAGGAAACCATCGCCTATTACCAGGACATCATGGAGCGCGCCTGGAAACATGTTGAAGCCGCAGAAACGCCGGATGTCAAAATGGAGAAATTTGACGAATACATGGGCTGGACCATGCTCGACAAGAACTTTGACAGCCGCACCCGCCGCACATTCGACACAGGGCCATTGTTCGTACCCATGTGGTGGGGCCGTTATGATCCGACCTTCCGTCCAGTAAGTTCTGGCGGCTCGTCTGCCGGAAAGGCATTCAGCGCACCTGCCAGCTCTGGTTCTGGCAAGACCATTTCAGTGCCCAACCTGCCTGGCTCCAACTTTGCCGCCTCGGTGGTCAATGGAACCCAGGCTTTTGCCGCCGGAGCATTAGGCAACCTGACCAATTTCACCAGCGCCGTCACCAACAAAACCAATCCTGCGCCCAAACCTTCTTCCTCCAGCTACAGTTCCGGCAGCGGGGGCGGCCGCAGTTGCGCCTGTGCCTGCGCCTGTGCCGGCTGTGCCTGTGCCTGCGCCGGCGGCGGGCGTTGACCCATGCCTGACAGGGAAGGATAAGAACCTTGCGAACACTTCCTCTGCTGCGCCGGGCAAAATCAGTCTCAGCCCCCCTTCAACCCGGCGTGCATCACTTCATGCTGCACAAGAACGAAACGGAAAAAAGCCGTGTGCATTTGCGCGTGGAAGAAGACGGCAGCGGTCTCATCCTGATCAATGCCAAACACTTGCTGCATCTCAACCCCACCGCGGTTTTCATGGCTTCTCTGTTTCTGAAAGACACCCCCGGGGAACAGGCCGTGGCAGCTGTTACTGCCCGCTACGACATCGGGAACAGGCAGGCTCAAGAGGATTACCAAACCCTTTCACATCAATTGCAGGAATTGATCTTCATGGGGCAGACGTTTCAGCTATACGAAACTATGGCCGATTTTTCCCGGCCTTTTGCTTCCACCAGTTTGTCCGCCCCCTATCGCATGGACCTGGCGCTCACTTATCGCTGCAACAACGATTGCGCCCACTGCTACAATGCCCGTGTCCGCAATTATCCCGAGTTGGACACCAAACAGTGGAAAAAGATCCTCGATCAGCTTTGGGAATACGGTATTCCCCATATCATCTTTACCGGCGGCGAGCCAACCCTGCGCCCCGACCTGCCGGAGTTGATCGCCTACGCCGAAAGCAAGGGGCAAATCACCGGCATCAACACCAATGGCCGCCGCTTAAAAGACAAAGCCTACCTCCAACAACTGGCTGATGCCGGCCTGGACCACGTCCAGATCACTCTCGAATCGCATGACGCCGGCATCCACGATCGCATGGTCTGCCAACCCGGCGCCTGGCAGGAGACCGTCACCGGCATTCGCAACGTGCTTGAAATCCCTGGTCTGTATATGATGACCAACACCACCATGCTCAATGACAACGTTGAATCCCTGGGGCAGACCCTTGATTTTCTGGCCATGTTGGGCGTGCCCACCCTCGGTCTGAACGCCTTGATCTATTCCGGCAAGGGCAAGCAAGTGGGCAGCGGCCTCCGTGAAGATGCTTTGCCGCCTCTCTTGCGGCTAGCCCAGGAAAAAACAGAAGCCAGCCAGCAAAAACTGATCTGGTATACCCCGACCCAGTATTGCAATTTTGACCCCCAAAGCCTGGAACTGGGCGTCAAGGGCTGCACTGCCGCTTTCTACAATATGTGCACCGAGCCCAATGGAGACGTGATTCCCTGTCAGGCCTATTACGATTGCGTTTTGGGCAATCTGTTGAAAGACGATTGGCAACCCATTTGGGAACATCCCACTGCCATTTCCCTGCGTGAACGCAGGGTCTTGCCCGCCGCATGCAATGAATGCCAATTTCTACAGGAATGTGGGGGAGGATGCCCGCTGGCCCGGCAATCCGGGCGGATGGCAGACCCCAATGATCCGTATGACCCGCTGCAAGGCGAAGGAAGAAATGGAGGGTTCTAAAATGAATTTTTTTGACCGGTTTCTGTTCAGCATCTTTCCCCCCAAAGAACCACTGCCGTCCGGACTCTATCCCTACCATACCCCGCCCGGAACGCCAGAGCCATATCGGCTGCACCTGCGCATTGATCCTGGCGGCAAAGGCACGTTGATCGTCAACGCCCGCACGGTATTACATCTCAATGAAACCGCCTCGGAATATGCCTATCACCTCATCAAACACACCCCGCAGGATGTCATCGCCCGCTCAGTCGCCAAACGCTACCGCGTCTCAAAGGAACAGGCCCTGCAGGATTTTTCCAGCCTTAAGGAACAGATCGAGGTGCTCATCTCCCAGGAAGACCTTGACCCAGTGACCTTTCTGGGCTTTGAACGTCAGGAGCCATACTCCGGTGATGAGGCCGCTCCTTACCGCCTGGATTGCGCCCTGACCTACCGGGTAAGTGACGAAACCAGCGGGATCACACCCGCAGAACGCGTCAAACGCGAATTGAGTACCGAAGAGTGGCAAACCATTCTGAAAAAAGCTTGGGATGCCGGCATTCCGCATGTCATCTTCACCGGCGGTGAACCCACCCTGCGTCCCGACCTTCCCGACCTGCTGGCTTTCTCTGAAGAATTGGGCCAGGTGACCGGATTGTTGACGGACGGCCTGCGCCTGGCAGAACCCAAATACCTTCAGCAGTTGCTTCTTTGCGGGCTCGACCATGTCATGATGCTCTTTGACCCCAACGAAGATCAAGCCTGGGAAGGTTTGCGAGACTGCCTTGCGGAAAACCTGTACATCACCATCCACCTCACCCTGTCCAACCTCAATGCCCCCCAGACTGAGGTGCAGGAATTTTCCATGCTATTGGATAAATTTGCTGAAATGGGTGTGCACTCCATTTCCCTCAGCCTTACAGACCCGGCCTTGCAGGAATCGCTGGAAGAAATGCGAAATGCGGTTGCCGAACGCGACCTCACCCTTGTCTGGGATTTGCCGGTGCCTTATTCCCGATTCAATCCGGTCTCCATTGAACTGGAAAACGCAGACATGCTCGTGGACGGCAGTGGTCATGGCTGGATGTATGTCGAACCGGATGGCGATGTGCTGCGCAGTCAGGGATTCACAGACGTACTCGGCAACCTGCTGAACGATGATTGGGAGGCCATTCATCAAAAGGCCTGATCCTGCCCTGGATTGGCATCAGCGCTTCCTGCAGCAAGCCCGCTGGACAGCGCAAATGCGCACCCACATTTTGCAACAGACAGGGTTTACCGCAGCCCACAATATGCGCCTGCTTGAAGTCGGCTGCGGCACCGGGGCCATTCTGCAAAACCTGGAGTATTCATGCGCCGGTGAACTGCACGGCCTGGATCTTTCCTTTTCCAGGCTGCGCCAGGCACAAATCAACGCCGGAGACGCCATCCTGGTCTGCGGAGATGCTGGCCACCTCCCTTATGCTTCCCGCTGTCTGGATGGAGTTGCGTGCCATTTTCTGCTTCTGTGGCTCACAAAAGCACAGGAAGCCTTATTGGAAATGCGCCGCGTGGTGAAAAGCGGGGGTTGGGTGATTGCCTTCGCCGAACCGGACTACCTGGGGCGAATCGACCACCCCGCCAGTCTGCAAAACCTGGGGGCGCTGCAAAATGCCGCCTTAACCCGCCAGGGAGCCAATATCGCCGCCGGCCGTTCCCTGCGCGGTCTCTTTCATCAAGCTGGCCTGATCAATGTGCAAGCCGGACTGATCAGCGGGCATTGGCAAACCGGCCTTGACCAGACTGGTTGGCAGCAGGAATGGCAGGTCATCCAGGCGGACCTGCTCGACCATGTACCGGCCGCAGAACTGGAAACTTTGCGCCAGAACGACCATGACGCCTGGCTGAGCGGCGAACGCATCCTTTACATTCCCACATTCTACGCCTGGGGCCAGGTACCCTGACCCCGGAATTGTCTTTTGGCCAGTTACTCGATTGGCTTGGAATAGATCACCAATACCATCGGCGAGCGGTTTGGCAATTCTGCATAGAACAAAACTGCATTCTTGGAATTCTTGTCCAGCTTGTACAAGAATGTCATCAAATACATCTGGTTGGCGCCCTGCTCATCGCGCGCCTTGTCGTACCGGCGGGATGACATTTCAGCCGTGTAATGATCGCGCACCTCAGGATATTTGATCCCGTCCCGCAGTACGTACAGCTCATAATAATAAGGCGCCGGGATAGCCAGATTCGAGGCGTGTGTGGCGGCCAAATCTTCCCATTCGGGATCTTTATCCACATCCTGCACTACCAGATAGGAACCTTCGGGCGGAGCCATGCGCCAGGCAGGTGCGGCTGGCGGTTCTGGCGTTGGCGGTTCAACTGTCGGGGGAACTTCTGTGGGCGGGGCCTTGGTAGGCGGTACGGCGGTAGGCGCCATTTGAGTTGCAGTCGGAACCAGTGGAACATTGTCTTCCACCACAACCGCCGCGTCCTTGTTGGACTTCGATCTTAACAAACTGCAAGCCAGACTGAAAAAAAGAAATGCAAACAAGATGGCGTAAAACCTCTTCTTTTCCATAATGGCATCCTTTCATGTGGAGTCATAAATTGCGATTTTTAATATAGTAGACCTGTTTGAAAAATCCTGCAATATCTGATTGGTTCTTTGGAAAGTAGTGTGATGCGCACAGCCCAAAATGATTACCTCGTCAACATAAAACAGAAATTCTCTGCGGGGGTTGTCAAAAATGGCAGAACTGACTATAATAGCCTTCGTATTCGGGGCGTGGCGCAGTCCGGTTAGCGCGCTTGCATGGGGTGTAAGAGGTCGGAGGTTCGAATCCTCTCGCCCCGACTACAAAACCACAGATGTGATCCTCTGTGGTTTTTTTTATCCCAATCATGATCCCTGCTCTATGGCCAATTTATCTTTGATTTCCCTCTGCCTCGCAGTGTGTAATGGATAGAACCATAAAGCGGCGATGGCAAGCAGCGCCCCCAGGAAAGGCGGAATGGTCATATAAATCCGAAAACCCAAACCAACCGAAACTGACTGCACGGTCAGTGCGGGGTCACAGCCGTTCCTGTCACCCTCCAGCCGAAAATCACCGAACTTAATGCATGAGCCAGGGTAATGATTAATCCATTCATTCCAAAATACATGCCCTCGCGCCGCTGTCTTGTCCTGACCTCGTCCTCATCGATCACATCCGAGAACACCACGTGTGAACGAAACGCAATTTATCCACGCTCAAAGCAGTGGATCAGGAAAAATACCCCTGAATTCATGGTATTCTTGGTGAGGATGCAACCCAAACATGCATTTTGGCGTATATCGATTGAAGGGCTTCAAGTGTTTGGGTCTGAAATGTAGCCGCAAAACAAGATGAAATCTTGCATCTTCTGTTTCATCGTAGGGAGAATTTGTTATGAAACCAAAGTTTAAATGGACACTCCTGGTCTGGATGATCACCAGTATAGCCGCTCTGGCTGGATGCAGTCCAGCCCAACCGGCAGTACCATCTGCTGCACAAACCCTGCCCCTGGAAACCTGCTGGCTTTCCCAGGAAGGTTTGTCGGTTCAAGTGCAAGCGCAATGTGGTACCCTGGAGGTACCTGAAGACCCGGCTGTCCCATCCGGGCGGCAGATCAGCCTGCGGGTGGCCGTCATCCCTGCGCAATCGCGCACCCCGTCTGAAGACCCCCTGTTCCTGCTGGCTGGCGGCCCGGGCCAGGCTGCCAGCGAGGCATTTTTGCCACTCATCTCTGCGCTTAACCGCGCCAATTTCAAACGGGATTTGGTCATGGTGGACCAGCGCGGCAGCGGAGCCTCTGCCCCGTTGAAATGTGACATCCCGGAAAACGATCAGGATGGTCTTCGAGGCGAAATGCCCGATCTGGCGGATTATCAACAATGGGCCGCCGACTGCCGCGCGAACCTCAATGCCGACCCGCAATTTTATACCAGCATGGAAGCCATTCACGATCTTGAAGCAGTGCGCCAGGCGCTGGGCTATGATCAGATCAACCTGCTTGGTGTGTCTTATGGCACCCGCACCGCCCAGCTTTACCAGCAGAATTATCCACAGAACGTGCGCACCATGATCCTGGATGGCGTGGTTCCGGCAAACTGGCCAATTGGCAGCAAGATGGTGGAGGACGCCCAACGCGCCCTGGATATCAACTTTGACCGCTGCAAGCAACAGGAAGGCTGCCAACAGGCCTTTCCAGACATCAAAACCGAGTTTGAAACCCTGCTTTCCCAACTGGACTCCGAATCTCGTCAGGTCAGCCTTCCGCACCCACTGACAGGCGAAAATGTTTCCGTTTCCCTGACCGCTGAAGGGGTGAGCAGCACCATCCGGCTGATGAGTTACAACCACCTCACCGCGGCCCTTGTTTCTCTGGTCATTCATCAGGCACAGACAGAAGGAAACTGGCAGCCCTTGGCCGCCCAATACCTGATCATCACCGAATCATTGGGGCGATCCATCCACGATGGCCTGTATTATGCCGTCATGTGCAGTGAGGATATCCCCTTTTTCAACACGCAACCAGCCGAGGATGCAGGCTATCTCAGATCAACCCTCCAGTATACCCAGGCCCTGTGCCAGGAATGGGGGCTTCCCGCAGACCCGGTCGCAACCAGTTTGCCTCCAGCTTCCAATGTACCCACGCTTTTGATCTCTGGCGAAGCAGACCCGGTTACCCCGCCAGCAAATGGCGATGCCGCCGCAGTTTACCTGCCCAACAGCCTGCATCTGGTGATGCCTGAAATGGGACATAACAATTTTGCTGAAGGCTGCCTGCCGCTTGTCATCCGGGACTTCCTGCAAAGCGGCGCAGTGCAAGGGCTGGACACTGCCTGCATCTCTCAGATTAAAGCTGCGCCTTTCTTTGTTCACCTCTCCGGGCCCCGGCCCTGAATCACGGGAGAAATATCATGATCGAAGTACAAAATCTAAGAAAAGCATTCGGCCAGGTACAGGCCCTGCAAGACATCAGCTTTCGCGCCGACAATGGGCAGATCACCGGTCTGCTCGGCCCAAATGGCGCCGGAAAAACGACCACCTTGCGTACGTTGTGTGCCATTTTGCGGCCTGATGAAGGTTTGGCCATGGTCGATGGCATAGACGTTGTCAAAAACACCATGCAAGCTCTAAGCCGTATGGGTGTCCTTCCTGAAAACCACGGCCTTTACCCCCGCCTCACGGTGCGCGAAAATATCCGCTATTTCGGAGAACTGCAAGGCCAGAGCGGTAAACAACTTGAAGAAAACATCACCCGCCTGTTGACCATGCTGGGCATGCAGGAATTAGCCGATCGGCCCACCGAGGGTTTCTCCACAGGCGAACGAGTGAAGGTTTCCATTGCCCGCGCCCTGGTACACAATCCAGACAACCTCTTGCTGGACGAACCCACCAGCGGCCTGGACGTCATGAGCACCCGTGCCATGCGCGCTTTCATCCGTGACCTGCGTGATCAGGGAAAATGTGTACTGCTGTCAAGCCATATCATGCAGGAAGTGGCCGTCCTTTGTGATCGTATTGTGATCATCAACGCCGGGCGGGTTGTTGCAAATGGCTCGCCGCAGGAATTGCTGGCTGCCACTGGCAAGGCAGATCTCGAAGACGCATTCGTGCAATTGATCGGCACCGAGGAGGGCCTGGAGAGATGAAACGCATCTGGATCGTATTCAAAAAAGAGATCATTGACAATCTGCGCGACCGCCGCTCATTGACCAGTGCCCTGCTCACCCCGCTTTTTTCGCCCATCTTTCTGGTGGCGCTGATCATCCTCATGGGCAAGACCATGTTCACTGACCCCATTGAACAGCCCTTGATCCTGCCTGTTGCCGGAGCAGAATACGCCCCCGGGTTGATTGATTTCCTTGTACAGAACAATGTGCAAGTCATCGCTGCACCGGACGATCCTGCCCTCGCGGTGAGGGAGGGGAATGAAAAAGTGGTTTTGATCATCGGCGAGGATTACGGAAAACTCTTCCTGGAAGGCAAACCTGCTCCAGTTCAAATCGTCATGGATAGTTCGCGCCAATCCTCCATGGCAGATATTCAACGAACTCGGGAATTGGTTAATCAATACAGCATGACCATCTCCGTCCTGCGCTTGCAAGCGCGCGGCATCAATCCGGCCGTATTAAGTACCTTGTCTGTGGCGCAAATGAATGTGGCAACACCAGAAAGCCAAACCCTGATCTTCATCAGCATACTGCCCTTCATGCTCATCATTACCATGTTCGTTGGGGCAATGTATGTGGTGATCGATACTACAGCTGGCGAACGCGAGCGCGCCTCGCTGGAGCCGCTGCTGGTCAACCCGGTGCGCCGCGGTGAACTGGTGCTCGGTAAACTGCTGGCTGCTTTGCCCTTTGGTGTTTTATCCATTGTCCTGGCGCTGGTCTTCTTTGGGCTGGCCTTTAACGTGATCCCCCTGGAAGAAATGATCGGTATGCCTTTGCGCATGGATGTGAATGATCTGGTCACAGTCCTGTGGCTGCTGCTGCCCCTGCTGCTTTTGGCAACCGCCTTGCAGATGGTGGTGGCAACCTTTACCCGCAGCTTTAAGGAAGCCCAAAATTATCTGGGGCTGCTGCCGCTGGTGCTGGCCGCCCCGGGTGCCCTGATTGGCTTCATGAGCGTCAAACCCGGCAACATCAACATGTTGTTTCCCTCCTATTCGCAGACCCTGCTCATCAATCAGGTCTTGCGCCAGGAGACGGTCTTAAACAGTCACATTATCATTTCGGTCGTCTCCACCCTGGTCATTTCCATCCTGTTGATCCTGTTGGCCATCCACCTCTTCAAGCGCGAACAGGTATTGCAAGGACGCTGAGATCCCGTCAATCAAAACACATATCCCTGGACACTCATTGCCTGGCTCCAGGGATATGTGTTCCACCTTGTTTCTCCATACCATTTGCCAACCCTTGTTTTGGAATGGGCTATAATGATTTTTGTTTCGCCCATACTGGTTTACCCCAAAGGGATAGCCAATGACCTCCCTGGATCCAGACTTTTTCAGCAAGCGCGAAAAGGACACCCTGCAATGTTTATTGCAGGGTAAAAGCAATAAACAGATTGCCCTCGAACTTGGTATTTCAGAGCGCACCGTGGAATTCCATTTGGGTAATATCTATGCGAAACTTGGCGTCGCCTCCCGCTCAGAGGCCATTGTCAAGCTGGCAGGAAGCAGCCTGTGGGATTCCACAGGTATAAAAGACAGGCATCTTCCAGAGGAATCCCCAGTTGCCAACACGATCTCCGCTGTTGATAATGACCATAAATCATTTTCAATTCGGAGGCTTCTCATGAAAAACCCGGTCTACCCTATTGGCGCTGTTTTGCTTCTCACGGCCTTGATCCTGATTTTCGTCTTTGTTCAACCCCCTGCGCCTGACACACAAGAAACACCAACACTGACAGCAGACAGAACATCAACCGTCGATCTATTACTGAAAACTTCTGTTCCAACCGCAATAGAAACCGCGCCCTCTCTCCCTCAGACTTCTGTACCCACCATAATAGCGGACACTGTGCAAGACTCTGCCCATTTCGTTGGTGAGAATTATCCCGATGGGAGCATTATTCCGCTTGGTACCTCATTCACTAAAACGTGGAAATTGCAAAACACCGGCACAACCACCTGGACCAGCGATTATAAAATGGTCACGACACAATTCTCCGGCCCTCTCGGCTCCACTCTTGGTGAAGAATCCGAGATCAATCTGCCTCATGAAGTTCCTCCCGGGAGCACCCTTGAGCTTTCTGCTAACCTGGTTGCTCCGCAAACCGCTGGCATATATGAAGTTCACTACCAATTTCTGAATGCAGACGGGGTACTGGTTTCCGGCGATGGAAATACAATATGGTTGAAGGTCACAATTGGCAGCTCTCAACTTTCAAGCAATTCTGCTTTGGCAAACAATGTGACCCTGCAATTAATGGGCGTTGAGAAATATGACGCTCTGACCAATGTCGAGATCTGTTCGCAATTGCCGGACACCCAGGATTGGAATCCCAATGGTGTTGTTTTGTCAGCCGGGAATGTTCAAAACTCGCTCTCCGGTTATATGCTCAAGAATCCCAAACAAGCAGCCACGCACGCCAGTTCCTATCGCTGTTATATTCTGGAGTTTCCGGTCGGTGTCAGAAACTATGGTTCTGCGCCCATTTCTGTGTCGATCAGTAATATTCGTGTTCCTGCTGAAAACAACCTTGAGGCCAACTGCGCCCGGGCAAAGCAAATACTGGCGCAATCCCATCCGGGACTGGATTTTACCTGCGGGCCAATCGGATTTTATTACACCAATCCCAAGCTGCCACCCAATTTAAGTAAGGCAGACGCAGACAGGATCATCATGGATGCGTTGGAACAGGCAATTTACGGGTACTGGATATTGAGCGAATAGATTTTCCGGCGCACAGCACATTCAAAATGGGCAGGGAGAACCATGTGGTAATATGCATGCAGTTTCATATCCCTTTCCCAGGAGCCCTCAACTTTGACTTTTGACCTCTCTCTGTTAACGCAGCTTCCCTCCCCTGCTGACCGCAACATTGCCTTGCGGGTCACCGCGGCCGCCGAACGCGTCCTGCGCCAGGGACACCCCTGGTGCTTTGAGCAGGCCATCACCAGTCAAAGCCGCCCGGGCGCACCCGGCGATCTGGCCGTGATCTTCGACAGCAAACGCCGCTTTCTGGCTGCTGGTCTGTATGACCCGACTTCGATGATTCGTGTGCGCGTCCTCCAGAACCGCCAACCGCAAGAGATCGACACAAACTGGTTCATCCGCAAACTCTCTCAGGCAGCCGAATTGCGTACTCCCCTGCTCCAGCAGCCTGCCGCCAGCACCACCACCGGTTACCGCCTGGTGCACGGTGAGAATGACGGCCTGCCGGGTCTGGTCATTGACCGCTATGCCGACACCCTTGTCCTAAAAATCTATACCCCGGCCTGGATTCCCCACCTGCCAACCGTATGCACCGCCCTGGCAGAAATCCAGCCCGCCGAGCGCCTCATCCTGCGCCTCAACCGCGCCTTGCAGGAACAGCCTGACGCCCTCTACGGGTTATCCGACGGTCTCATCCTCTCCGGCCCGCCGCTGCATGAACCGTTGCTTTTTCAGGAGAATGGCCTGACCTTCGAGGCCGACCCTGTGGCCGGCCAGAAAACAGGTTTCTTTCTCGACCAGCGCGAGAACCGCGCCCGGGTTGAAGCTCTGTCTGCTGGCAGATCGGTGCTGAATGTCTTTGCCTACACCGGCGGGTTTTCGATCTACGCCGCCCGCGGCGGAGCAACACAGGTGGTCAGCCTGGATCTGTCCACCCCGGCCTGCGATGCCGCCCGGCGCAACATGGCCCACAATCGCCAGTTTCCCGCCGTAGCCGCAGCACACCACGAGACCATCGCCGGGGATGCCTTTCTGATTCTGGAAGAACTGGCTGCCAGCCGCCGCCAGTTTGACCTGGTCATCATCGACCCGCCGATGTTCGCCCACAAACAGACCCAGATCGCCGCCGCCCTGGCCGCCTACCGCCGCCTGACTCGTCTGGGCTTAAACGTCCTCCAGCCAGGTGGTATTCTGGTGCAGGCTTCCTGCTCCAGCCGGGTGGAGGCCAGAGACTTTTTTGCCGCCCTCCACCAGACAGCCCGCGAACTCAACCGGCCGCTGCGTGAAATCGAACGCTCCACCCACGCCCTGGATCACCCCATCACCTTTTCTGAAGGCGCTTACCTCAAATGCCTGTTTGCCCAAGCTGCCTGAAATCGCACTGCTGCGGGTATAATTGCACCTATTGATCTTTCAACCAAGGAGTACGCCTGATGCCCGCAAGATATAAAAATCTGCTGCTGGCTGTGCTGGTCATCGCGTTTGGGTTTGCCATGTCCGACCTGATGAAATACATGGCCTCCGTCCTGAACCTAAACCTGACCCTCAGCTTCATCTTCACGCTTGTCCTGGGTTTGGTCATCATTTATACCGTGGGTAAGAAATTGAACCTGGGCCAGGAAGAAAGCCTTACTCGCCCTGTTAACCCGGAGCAGAAAGAAGTTCACCATCCCGAAGAAGAAGAATGACCTTCTGGAAAAAAAAATTAATTGAAGATAAATATATTCCAATTTATCGCAATTACATAAATCTGGTATAATTTTCCCTATGAGCAATCACATTTCCCGCCGCGACTTTCTTAAACTGTCTGCTCTGGGTTTGAGCAGCCTGGCTTTCGGCCCGCCCTTCAATGACACTCTGACGATGGACACCGGCCTGGTGGCGCGGGTTGCCCATCCCTCGGTCAGCGTGCATGTTGAACCCGACGACAAGAGCCGCATCATCTACCAGCGCTTCCGCGACGAATTGATCAATGTTTACGACGAATTGATATCGGAAGCTGGCCCGGCCTGGAACCCCAACTGGTTCCGTGTCTGGCGCGGCTATGTGCACAGTGCACACGTACAACTGGTCAAAACCCGCCTTAACCCAATCACCTATGACATTCCCGAAAACGGCCAGCTTGCCGAAGTCACTGTGCCCTATACCCAAACCATGCGCTACACCAGATTTTATGGCTGGGAACCCGTTTACCGTCTATATTACGAATCAACCCACTGGATCGTGGGCGTAGAGGAAGGCCCGGACGGCACACCCTGGTATAAATTGATCGATGAATTACTGGACATTGATTACCATGTACCTGCCGCCCACATACGCCCCATCATGCCCGAAGAATATGCCCCCATCACGCCGGAAGTACCCATGGAAAAGAAATGGATCGAGATTTCTCTGGCCGACCAGATGGTGACCTGCTATGAGAATGACGAAGTGGTATTAAAGACCAAGGTATCCACCGGTCTGGTGCGTGCCACTCTGCCAGGGCAAATTCCCACCAAGACACCCACCGGCAATTTCAACATCTTCTCCAAAATGCCTTCCAAGCATATGGGCGACGGCAATCTGACATCAGACATCGAAGCCTATGAACTGCCCGGCGTGCCCTGGGTCAGCTTCTTCGTTGCAGAATCCGGGGTTGCTTTTCACGGCACCTACTGGCATCGCAACTGGGGCATCCCCATGAGTCACGGCTGCATCAACATGCGCACCGAAGAAGCCAAATGGCTCTTCCGCTGGACCAGACCGATTGAAAACCCTGAAAAGTGGGAAACCATCGGTTATGGCACCCGCGTCTGGGTGCATTGATTCCCCCATGTAATTCGGCTACACGAAGTACATAAAGACTTGATTGCCCAGCATCCTGCCGCGGCGGGTCAGCCGCAACCGGTCTCCCTCTGCCCATTCCAATAATCCATGCCCGATCAATTCCTCGATCTCCCGCCCAAACATGGCTTGCATTGGCTCGCCAAAACGCTCCAGGAAGACCGCCTGCGATACGCCTTCTTCCGTCAGCCGCAGGCCAACCATCATCGTTTCCTGCATTTCGCTGGTGCGGTCAATCTCAAGGACGGTTTCCACCGCCGGACCAGCCGGAAAACGCCCGGCCGGTTTTTCCTGGCAGGCCGTCAGATACAGATCCAGGTCAGCCACATTGGCCGTTCGTGCCCCGTTCGCCGAGCCATGTGCCCCGGCGCCAAAACCCAGATAGGGCTGGTTGCGCCAATATTGCAGGTTGTGGCGCGACATCAGCAGACTTCCATCTGCTGCAGCACGCGCCCAGTTGGAGATCTCGTACTGCCGAAATCCTGCTTCCTCCAGACGCTGCATAGCCCAGACAACCATATCCGCCGCCAGATCGTCATCCGGCCAGTTGACCAGACCGCGGACAGACCAGTCATACAATCGCGTGCCGGGTTCCAGGGTGAGGGCATACAACGAAAGATGTTCCGGCCCCAGGCGGATAGCCATTTCCAGTGTGGCCTGCCAGCGCGCAAGCGGTTGGTCTGGCAGCCCATAGATCAGGTCGAGGCTGAGGTTATCAAACCCCGCCTGGCGGGCCCACTTGACTGCCTCGATTACCCCGTGCGTATCGTGCAGCCTTTGCAACAGTTCCAGCTCATCTGCATGTGCAGACTGCATCCCGAAACTCAGGCGATTCACCCCAGCCAGCCGCAGCCTGTGCAGTTGATCCGGGTCAACTGTTCCCGGGTTGGCTTCCAGGGTGACCTCGGCATCATCCGACAGCACAAAATACCGTGCGATGGTTTGCAGCAGAGAATCCACCTGGGAAGCTGTCAACAGCGATGGGGTTCCCCCGCCAAAATAGACTGTATGCACCGGCAAGGGTCTGGCAGCTTTTGCGGCCACTTTTTCAATCTCGACCAAGAGCGCCGAAAGATAATCCGCAATCCTGTCTTCCCGTCCGGCACATGTGTTAAAATCGCAGTAGCTGCAACGTCTGCGGCAGAAAGGAATGTGAAGATAAAGGCTGAATGCTTGCATTTTTTCAGCATATCACAAGAAAGCGGGCTATGGTATAATTTGCCCGATTAAAACAAACCTATGAATACAGAAAACACATCCTCCACAAGCAGTAATGCAAAGCTTTGCCCCACCTGCGGCACACGGTTGAGCGAGAATGCCACGCGCTGTCTGGTTTGCGGGCGCACTTTCGATCGGGATGAAGCTGCTCCGGCGGCTGCGCCTACCAAAAAACAAGCGTCTGCCATCAAGGAAGCCCGCATGCCCGAACTGACCCTAAGCCTGCCGGTAGCCATTGGCCTGGTGGTGATCATGCTGGGTATTGGGGCCGCCATTGTGTTTGGCATCTTGCGCGGCACTGGCCGCGTCGCAGAACCAACCCAGACGCCCACCATCACTCTCACCGCAACCACCACCCTGACCCCCACTCTAGAGCCCACTGCCACCCTGGAACCGACATTCACCCCGCTTCCACCGCTGGAATATACCATTAAGGAAGGTGACTATTGCAGCACCATCGCGGCCATCTTCAATGTGTCCATCCAGAGCATTGTGCTTGCCAATAACCTGCCAGCGGACTGCGGCACGTTGTATGTTGGTCAGAAACTTCTGGTACCTCAGCCCACCCCAACCGCTTCACCCCTGCCCACCTCCACCTTGAGCGGCGTTGATGCCACCCGCGTGGCCTGCGAACAAGTGACCTATACTGTCAGCCAGAATGACACCTTGAGCGGAATTGCCGGAGCTTACAACGTCAGTATGGCTGCCATCAAAGAATGGAATGGCCTGGCTGGAGATGTGGTTTACCAGGGACAACCTTTGATCATTCCCCTCTGCGAACGCAACCCGACCCCCGGCCCGACCCCAACCGCTACACTGAACCCGCCGTACCGGGCTCCCGATCTGTTGCTGCCGGCTGATGGTCAATCCTTCACCGCGGTCAATGACACCATCACCCTGCAATGGGCTTCTGTTGGCACCCTGCGCGACGGCGAAGCATACAGCGTAACCATCGAGGATGTCACCGATGGCACCGGGCGTAAACAAACTGCCTACGTGACAGACACCAAGTACATCGTACCGTCCTCCTTCCGCCCTGCCGGTAACCAGCCTCACATCCTCCGTTGGTGGGTGGTGGCAGTGCGCCAGTCCGGCACAACCCGCGCCGGCGATCCCATCTGGGAGAACTTTGGCCAGCCCAGCCAGCAGCGTGTCTTTAGCTGGTTTGGCGGCAGTGCGGCCACCCCCGCGCCCTGATCTACCTGAACTACAAGCAAAGAGGCTGTCCATGAGAATGAGGACAGCCTCTTTTTTTGGCTCTTTAGGAACAACCGTGAAGCATAATAGATGGGGGTGTTTTTGGCGCTTCGCGCCAAAAACACCCCCATCAAACATTTTCTTCACTGCAAATCCTACAGAGCCCCTTTTTTTACTTCACGGTCAACGACCAGATGTGTTCAAGTCTCTATCGTGATTAATTTTCTGGCTGCCCGACAGTTTGACGTAAGCTCAATGCAAAAACAAAAAGATTTTTCACCCCGTTCTGCAATGATACTAAATTAATCAGGCGGCTGATTGATTCTCCAGAAAACGGGTCGCCTGAATAGCAGCCGCCGCACCCATTCCCACCGAGGTCGCCACCTGCCGAAAATGCGGATCAGCCGCCTCGCCGGCTGCGAATACGCCGGGCACACTGGTCTGCATCAAATGATCCACCACCACGTAACCACTGGCATCCATCTCCAGTTGTCCCTTGTACATTTGGGTATTGGGGGTGTGTCCAACAAAAATGAAAACACCGTCTGTAGTATGCAGGGTTTCCTCCCCGGTCTTGAGATTGCGCAGACGCACCGCTTCAACCTTTTTTTCTCCCAATATCTCCTCCACAACTGAAGAGAAGATAAAATGAATTTTGGGATTTTCTTCCGCCCGTTGGCGCAGGATCGCCCCCGCCCGAAACTCATCACGGCGATGAACGATATCCACCTGACTGGCATAATGCGTCAACAGAATACCCTCTTCAAAAGCGCTGTCACCGCCACCCACCACCACCACGCGCTTGTCCTGGAAGAACCAGCCATCACAGGTGGCGCAATACGAAACGCCATTGTTCATCAAGCGGTTTTCGCCCGGTACGTTCAAATGGTTAGGCGAAGCGCCGGTAGCCAGGATCAAAGCCTCGGCCCGGTATTGTCCGTCCTCGGTGGTCACCAGAAAGGGCCGCTGGGCAAGGTCAACTTCCGTGACCATATCAGATAGAAATTGCGCCCCAAAGCGCTCCGCCTGTTTATGGAACAGCCCGGAAAGCTCCACACCTCCAACGCCCTCTGGGAAACCAGGGTAGTTCTCTATGGTCAAGGTGGAAGCAGCCTGACCGCCCAAATCCTTGCCTGTGAAAACCAGCGGCTTCAGTGCCGCTCGGGCCGCATACAGGGCAGCCGAAAATCCGGCCGGTCCGCCGCCCAAAATGATGATCTTTTGCACTTCGCTTTGCAGGCCATCATCGCTTTGTGGCCCAAAAAATTGACTGGAAAGATTGAATTCCATGCTGCTACTCCTCTATCAGATAAGGTCCTCGTTAATTCAGATGATGCTGCCAGGCAAATTGTTACATCACGGTCTGGATATCAGGATTGCCCTCGCCGGCGCCCCTTCTGCGCATTGCAGTTTCAAGGGCAGGCAGACGAGTTCATATTCGCCCGCAGCTACACCTGAAAGATCGATCGTCTCCAGCACGATCACCTTGTTCTCCAACAAAATTTTGTGCGTGGCCACAGGCTCAAGAAAAGGCGCAATGGAAAGATAATCAATCCCCACCAATTCCACTCCGGCCTGTACCAGGTATTCCGCCCCATCCACTGCCAGAGCCACAAACTGCGGGTCGAAAATCCGGTCGCCGTGCGCCCAGTGATGTGAATTACGCGTCTTGAACAACACCCGGCGCACACCTTTGGGCAAGTCCAATTCTTGCAGCACCCGGGCAGTGATCAATTCACAATTCTCTGCTATTTCGCAAACCAGGGCAGGGCCGGTCAGCACGTCCAGGGCCAGTTCCTCAACCTTGCTGCCGTGCTGCACAAAATGCCAGGGAGCATCCACATGTGTCCCAAAATGGACACACATTGCCATCCGCGAGACGTTGGCATCCTGGCCCTCTTCCAGCTTGCTAAAACGCTCAAACACTGGCAAGGGATCACCCGGCCAAACTGGCAGTTGCTCTGAAAGCGGCACACTGATATCATGGACGACCATACATAATCCTCCTTTTATGGATACACCTGCCACCCACTGGCCTGGAACATGCGTGTCAAAAAGACTTCCCGTTCATCCATCGTCATCGGCCGCGGCCGGGCATAATCCTCCAGGACGGCCGTGTAAAGTTGTGTGCCGATATACCGCCCGTCATAGAATACATGCCAGTCCAAAAATTCCAGTCGGGTTCCAGCCACTGGCAAATCCGCATCAAAAATGGCTGGCGCGCTGATGCCGTCCGGCATGCGCATCTGATCAAAAAACAGGTTACCCAGGCCAAAATGAATGAATCCCTGCTCAGTGAAAGCCATGCTCTGCGGATGGTGGGCCTGGCTGCCGCTGACGATCACCGCCCCGGCTGCCGACATGCGCTCAAAATCCCTTCTTTGCCCGGCGCCAGGTACCGCCCCGTAAGATTCATTGTATTGAAAAGTCACCACTGGCAGATAGCCATCGCTGCGAAGCTGACGCACCTGATCCTCCATCCAGTCCAGATCGCAATCCGCCACACCCGGCCTGTCCGCAGTAGCCCACACCATCTCCGGTCCGGCCGGATTACAGCCGATGAAAGCCAGGCGGTTGCCATTGTGCGCAAGAAATACTGGCGCACGCGCCGCTTCCTGATTCACCCCGCCAGCAAACACCGTCCATCCCCGTTCGGCATACAGTTCCAGGGAATAGAGAAATGCAGGCCGTCCCCAATCCACCAAATGATTGCCGCTCAATTCCACTACATTCACTCCCACATCTTCCAGCAGTTCAATATATTCCGGGCGGCTGCAAAAATGCATGACATGCTTTCGAAAATCAGCCGGGGGACAATCCGGGTTGAAAGACACCTCATTACTGATATGGGTAAGATCGGCAGAAATCATCCACGCGCGGATATCTTCACCAGGGTAGGTCGTTCCCAGTTCATCCATGCGGGCTGCCGTGGCACGCGTCAAGGCCGTCACCCCGGTCATCAAAAGGGTGGTCTTCTTTTGAGGGTCATAATTGCCGGGCGGCAACTGAATTTCCTCCTGGAAATCCTCCACTGCCTGCTGCTCACCGGACAAGCCGATAAAACCTGTTAAGGCATAGTTGTCGGGTGCAAATTCCGCCAGCAGCGGGGATTTGCCGTCCACTGTCAAAACCTTCCAGCGCGGCTCCAGTTCTTCAAAGGGCAGAAGTGCCCAGGTGTCCGGCTGCCCCCAGGCAGTTTCCAGCATCTCCTGCGGATCAACCGTGTGCACTGTTTTTTCGGAGACCGTAAAACCCTTCTTTTGCAGCATGGCTTTGCTCTCTATCGAAACCAGCAGGGTCACATCCCGCAATTCACCTTTGGCCTGACCAGCCGCAATGGCTTGCAATTCTTCAAAACTCACCCCATCCCTCACGGTTGGAAAAGGAGCCGCCAGCACATATACCCATCCTGTATCGCCTGGTCGATGGGTAAAATCTATACGCATATTCGCTTGCTGTGGATCGGACACGATCTCTACCCCTGCCGGTAAGGCCAACTGGCTGACAAATGCTGGCGGCAAACCAGGGCTTAACCACAGTCTGGAAGGCTGTTGCGGGGTAAGGCTTGCCACAACCCCCGCCGCGGTTTCAACAGTCCTGACAGGTTGCAGGACTTCTGGCGCTGCGCCATCCACTGCCGGGGCATTTCCGGCACAACCGGTCAGCGCCACGACAACCAGGAGCAGCAACAAACAGCTTCTGCCCCTCATTGCACCGTGCTCCACATGGATTTTTCAAAAATCACTTCTAACAATGCCTCACGTTCAGTACGCGTCATCGGCCTGGGTTGTGCCCCATCCTCCAGAATAATGGTCAACAATTCTGTGTTGAGATATTTTCCATCATAAAATACATGCCGGTCAAGGAAACTGCGCCGGTTGCCCTCATACATCTGGTCAAACAGAAAGTTCCCCAACCCGTAATGTACAAACGTATCGCCCACAAAGGTCATGGTCTGCGGGTAATGCGCCTGGCTGCCGCTGACGATCACTGCCCCTTCCCGGGCAATGTTCTGGAAATCCACCCGCTGCTTGGAGACTGGCAGGTAATCTTCCATTTCATAATGCTGAAAGGTGACGATAGGCAGATACCCATCCGCACGCAATTGCTGCACAGTGGCAGCCAGCCACGCCATATCACAGGGCGCGGCGCCTGCCAGGTCACGCGTCGCCCAAACATTCTCCGGCCCGGCGGCATTGCAGCCCACAAAAGCCAGGCGGTTGCCATTGTGTTCGAACAAATAAGGTTCGCGTCCGTCATCAACGTCCAGACCACCCCCGTAATACGGCAAGTCATTTTCTGCATACAGTGACAAGGTTTCTTTAAAGGCTTCCTGGCCCCAATCCAGAATATGATTGCCGGTCAGCTCGATTAAATCCACGCCCAGATACTGCAAGAGCGCAAGATATTCTGGAGCGCTGCAAAAGCGCTGCTCCTCGCGCAGCGGCACCGCAGGCGGGCAGCCGGCGAACATGGGCACTTCATTGCTTACATGCACCAGATCGGCCGGGAGCAGCCAGTCTCTAACCTGCACACCTGGGTAGGTAATTCCTTTCTGTTCCATCTGAAATGCCAAAACCCGCACCATGGCCGTGGTACCGCTCATGATCACAGTGGTTATTCTGGACGGATCACGATTTTGCAGGAAAGGCTGGTCTGCATCGCTCATCTCGTTCCAGCGGGACATCACTTCTTGCTCACCTTGCCAGGCAAAAAAGACACTCAGATCATAGCTCTGCGGCACAAAACCCTCATCCAGCGGAGAGTATCCGCCCACCCGCAGCACCTTCCAGCGCGGCCCAAGCTGCTCAAAGGGCAGCAAGGCCCAATAACCTTCCTCCTGCCAGGCTTTCTCCAATATTGTATTTGCAGCCACCACCTGAACCTTGCGTTCAGATTCCGGCCCCCATAAAACCCGAAACACCTCTGCTGTTTCCGGGCTGACCAGCAGGGTCTGGTTCTTGAATTCAGGCGACCAATCCCCTTTCCAGGCAGACTCTACCGCACCAATCCGCACACCGTCCAGCAGTGTCGGGAAAGGCGCCGCCAGCACATAAGTCCACACAGCAGCGACGATCACATCACCAGCCATATCCCCGGTCATGGGCAGCACAGACAGATCAGCGGTCTCACGATCCTGCGCTGCCATCATCCCCTCAGGAATGGGCAGGTTTTCCCGCACCCCTGATGGAATCGTTGCACTCAGCCAAACGGATAAGGGGGTTTCTCGCTCGGGTGTGAATTGTGAAACAGGCGCAATAACTGTGGCGGTTTGGGCAATCATCAAGACATCGCTGACCGGTTGGGCGGGTGTTTCTGCACAGCCGGTCAGGGCGATCAAAACCACAAACCACGCCAATATCGTCAACTTACATTTCATGATGAACAGCCCAGCTCTCCAATGCTCTGACAAATGGTCAAAAACCCGCCCCATTTCACCCAGCTTCCAATGCAGCAATTATACTTTAGAGGGTTAGATCTTCGTCTTTTTCTGAGACTTGATAGTTCCTGACAGCGAAAACGTCTATAATTTGCTCTAGGTTTACCATCACAACCCTATCGAAAAGGACAATCTCATGCGTGAAGTGGCAGTGATCGGCATTGGACAAACTCCAATTGATGAAGAATGGGAAAAATCTTTGCGTTTACTGGCAGGCGAGGCCACTCTGGCTGCCCTGGCAGATGCTGAAATGCAGCGCGTTGACGGCATCTTTGTGGGCAACATGATCGGCGGTTCAGCAAACAACCAGCAGCACCTCGGCGCCTATATCGCCGACTGGGTGGGATTACGCTACACAGAAGGCGTCCACCTGGAGACTGCATGCAGTTCCGCTGCTGCTGCCTTCCGGGCCGCGTTAATCGCTGTGGCTTCCGGCGATCTGGATAGCGCAATTGCTGTCGGTGCAGAAAAAATGACTGACTCACCAGGCGGCGAGATCACCACCGCTCTGGCGACCGCTGCAGACGCAGATTGGGAGGTCGACCAGGGGCTGTCCTTTGTGGTGCTCAACGCCCTGCTGATGAAACGCTACATGTATGAGAATGGCTGGAAACATGAAGACTTTGCCCCTTTTTCAATAAACGCTCACGCCAATGGGGCACACAACCCAAATGCCCGTTTTCGCAAACCGATCACTCTGGAAGCCTATATGAAGGCTGGCCTGATCGCTGACCCGATCAATCTGCTGGATGCTTCACCGATGGGAGACGGCGCGGCAGCTGTTGTTCTTGTGCCTGCCGACTCTGTCCCAAAGAACGGCAAATTCCCCGTCATTCGCGTTGTCGCCTCTGCCGCTGCCACCGATGCCATTGCAGTGCATGATCGCAAAGACCCGCTCTGGCTGACTGCCGCCGAAAAATCCGCTCGTCAGGCTTATCAACAAGCTGGCCTTGGCCCGGACGATATCGACCTGTTTGAACTGCATGATGCATTTACCATCATGGCGTCCCTGTCTTTGGAAGCTGCCGGTTTTGCCGCCCGCGGCCAGGGTCCCCGCCTGGCCCTGGATGGAGAGATTTGCCCTACCGGTCGCATCCCCATTGCCACCCGCGGCGGCCTGAAAGCCCGCGGCCATCCCATTGGCGCCACCGGCTTGTACCAGATCGTAGAAGTCGTGCAACAACTGCGCGGCCAATGCGGCCAGACCCAGGTTGAAAATGCCCGCATCGGCATGGCCCAGAATATTGGCGGCAGCGGCTCAAACATCATCACCCATATCCTTTCGGCTGCATAGTCCTGTCCATGGCTGTTTCCCTTAGCCTGGAGGCGTTGACCGCGTACCGCCGACATACCTTTAAACTTGACCCCGACCATTGGCTGCGTTCTGCTGACGAAGCCGTGGACTTTGTCAACCGCCGCGGTTTCGTTTTCTTTTGGCCAATTAAGGACATGCTCCTGCCCAGTCTGTGGAATGCCACGGTTGGCGACCGGCCGGTACCCAATAATCACGACGACCCCGGCCACGTCACCTGGGGATGGAAGGATCAGCTTCTCGGTCAACGCCGCTGGTATTACGGTCGCATTCTGCGCAAACGCAATGCCATACTCTCGTTGCACCTGCTGCCCTCGTTCTACGCCCTCTCACCCAATTACGGCGACCCTGAAAGCGACTTCCTCGACCAATACCAGCAGGGGCTGCTTTCAATGGAAGCCCGCAACATCTATGCCCTGCTCTTGAAAAGCGGCCCTCTGGACAGCCTGACCATCCGCCGTGAAACAGGTCTGTCTGCCACTTCTGCCAATGCTGCATTCAACCGCGCCCTCGACACCCTTCAAATGGAATTCAAAATCCTGCCAGTTAGCATCAGCCAGGCTGGACGCTGGCACTACGCCTTTGAATATGACCTGGTTACCCACCACTTCCCCAATCTCCAGCAAGAAGCCCGCCCCATCAGTGTTCCACAGGCTCAGCAGAACATTCTGCATACATATCTTCTATCAGTGGGTGCGGCCGAGCTTACCCAGGCGGCGCGCCTCTTTGGTTGGAAGCCGGCAGTCTGCCAGCAAGCTGCCAATGCCCTCGCCCAGCACGGTCTCGTTTTGAATGACGTCCAGATCACCGGGCAAACCGGGAACTGGATCGCGGCCAAAGACATTCTTCCATAAATCCCCCACAAAACCGAATCCGCTATATACTCATAGTATCGAAAAACAAACCCCGGGCAGGAGCAAACCCATGATGGAATTTCATATCTCGCGCCAGTCTCGCGATCGCTATCAATTTGACCAGCTTTTATATTCCTTGAATGGCAATGTGATATTTGCAAATTTTCACGCCGTTCGCATTTTTGTCCAAAAAATGAATCTGAAGCGCGATCTACTCAATTACCCGGAGCAGGCTGTCAAAGCTGGTCAGGTCAATGCCATGGGTTTGATCGATGAGATCCTGCACTTTGTGATCTCGCTTTACCAGCGCGAAAAAAATCCCCAGGCCATGGCAGAAGCTCTTGCCTGGCTGCAAAGCCGCCTGGGAGAAGAAGCTCTCGAACAGACCCTGCTGGCTTTCACCCGCGATTTTCCCCCGCTCAACGTCTATCTCAAAACCCAAACCGAGGAGGATTACCTGGCCGGAAACGCCAATGATGGCACCTCCAATGCCCAGGCCGCTCTCGAAGAAATGCTCATGCTGTGGATTGCCAACAAGAACCCGGCTTTCGCTCCCTATCTGGAATTATTTGACGACAGTCGTCTGAAGAAATTAACCGCATACCGATCCATTATCGATGAATTGGTCAACTACTTCGATACCCAACCGCCGTTTGGCCCGGATCAACAGAATTTGATCGATATGTTAAGAAGTCCGGCTGTGGCTGTACCACACTCTTTGACCGGCCAATTGGAATACATCCGCTCCCGTTGGGCAGACCTGCTCGGCAGTTATTTATTCCGCCTGTTAAGCAGCCTGGACCTCGTTAAAGAAGAAGAGAAAATGAGCTTCACTGGCCCCGGGCCGATTAACATTCCCGCGTATGGGCATTTTGAAGACGCAGACAACTTCAGCCCCGACCGTGATTGGATGCCGCGCCTGGTGATGATTGCCAAGAACACCTTTGTCTGGCTCAGCCAGCTCGCCGAAGCCTACCAGTCACCCATCAATCGTCTTGACCAGATTCCGGATGAAGAGCTGGACAACTTGGCCCGCGCCGGCTTTACCGGCCTGTGGCTGATTGGACTCTGGGAACGCAGTCTGGCCTCCGCCCGCATCAAGCAGCTTTGTGGAAACCCGGAAGCCATTTCTTCTGCATATTCCCTCTATTCCTACGAGATCGCTGCCGAATTGGGTGGCGAGGAAGCCTACCGTAATTTGCGTGACCGTGCCTGGCAGCGCGGCATCCGCCTGGCCAGCGACATGGTACCCAACCACATGGCAATCGACTCCTGGTGGGTTGTAGAACATCCGGAATGGTTCCTCTCGCTGGATTATTGCCCTTTTCCTTCCTATTCCTTCAACGGCCCAAACCTGTCTCAGGATGGCCGAGTCGGAATTTATATCGAAGATCACTACTTTGACCGCACCGATGCTGCGGTTGTCTTTAAGCGCGTTGACCATCAAACCGGGCAGACCAGCTATATTTATCACGGCAACGATGGCACCAGCATGCCCTGGAATGACACCGCCCAACTCAACTATCTCAATGCCCAGGTACGCGAGCATGTGATCCAGACCATTCTGGATGTAGCCCGGCGCTTCCCCATCATCCGCTTCGATGCCGCCATGACCCTCGCCAAGAAACATTACCAGCGCTTGTGGTTCCCCGAGCCAGGCAGCGGTGGGGATATCGCCACTCGTGCCGAACATGGTATGACCCGCAAACAATTCGACTCTCTCTTCAGTAACGAATTCTGGCGGGATGTGGTTGAGCGCGTCGCTCAGGAAACCCCGGATACCCTGCTACTGGCTGAGGCCTTCTGGATGATGGAAAGCTATTTCGTGCGCACCCTGGGTATGCACCGTGTATATAACAGTGCATTTATGAATATTCTTCGAGATGAAGAAAACGCCAAATACCGGCTGATCATGAAAAACACCCTCGAATTTGATCCCGAGATCCTCAAGCGTTTCGTGAATTTTATGAACAACCCCGACGAGCGTACGGCCATTGACCAATTTGGCGATAGCGATAAATATTTCGGCATCTGCACCCTCATGTCTACCCTGCCCGGCCTGCCCATGTTTGGCCACGGCCAGGTGGAAGGGCTTGCCGAGAAATATGGCATGGAATTCAAACGAGCCTATTGGGATGAAAAACCAAGAGCAGACCTGGTCCATCGCCATGAACGACAAATCTTTCCGTTGCTGCTTCGTCGGGCAGAATTTGCGGGCATTGAACAATTCCGCCTGTATGATTTCTTTACCAGGGCTGGCTATGTCGACGAAAATGTTTTTGCCTATTCCAACGGTCTGGGTCACCAGCGCAACCTGGTGATCTACCACAATACATACGCTCAAACCAACGGCTATGTTCGCATGTCTGTTGCGTTCAACGCCAGGGACGGCAAAGAATTACAGCAAACTGACCTGGCCACCGCCCTGGGACTTTCTTCTCAGGAAAACGCGTTTGTCATCCTGCGTGACCAAACCTCCAACCTGGAGTATCTGCGCCATTCCCGCGAGATCGCAAATGAAGGCTTGTTCGTGGAATTGAACGCCTATCAATGCCACGTTTTTGTGGACATTCGTGAGGTGGAAGACGATGAATGGTCCTCCTATCAACACCTATACGAATATCTTGGCAGGCGTGGCGTACCCGATATCCAGCAAGCGCTCGCCGAGCTTTTGGTGCAGCGCGTCTTGAATCCATTCCGCCAGATCGCCAACCGCGGGTACATGCAATTCCTGCTGGATTCACACTGTACAAACGATAAAGAACAATTGCCTGCGCATCTATTGAACGAAGCCGCACAAAAATACGACGTCTTCCTGGATGGCATTCAAACAATGACCGGATTGTCCTTTGACAAAACAGCCCTGCAAAATCGACTGACAACCAGCCTGGAAATCCTCATGTCCTGGCCTGTGATTGAAAAGACCCACTTCCCCCTGCCCGGTGGCAAAACCTATCAATCTGCCTTGGAGACACTCAAAACCGGTCTGGAGGACGGGCCGGATCGCTGGCTAACTGCCCTGGGCTTTTTATTTGTACGAGATATTGGCCTTGCTGCCGGGGAAACAAACGCAGCCGAACAAAGTTTGAGCTGGTTCCAGGAATGGCGACTGGCCAAGGCTTTAACCGATTGTTATCAGGTTTTTGGCATTTCTGAGGAGCATGCGCTTGAAATGGTCAACCTCATCCAGCTGCTCATCCGTGAACAAAACTGGCTGCAGAAACGCAAGCTTTCCTCCCTGCAATCCATCGTGAGTGACTGGCTGGCAAGTGAAGAAATTCAACGCTATCTGGGTGTCAACCGCCACAAGGGCATTCTCTGGTACAACAAGGAAGCTTTCGAGAACTTTGTGTGGTGGATTACTGCCAGCGCAGTACTGGCTGAGTCTGCCGCGCCCAACTTCAGTGCCAATAACTTTGTCGAACTTGTTCTAGCGCTGCATGCCGATGTGCATATACTGCTGACTGCCATAAAGAAATCCGGCTATCAGCTTGGTGCTTTGCTGGATGCCATCCCGGTTTAGGGTGAAGCCCAGTTGGAAAGATTGCTGGCAGCCTTCCTGGCCTGTTCAAGCCGCTTTCTGAAGACCTCATCCGCCTGAAGGCCGGTGCGCCAGCTTCTTACCGGCTGAAGCCATTCAATCGCCTGTGCAGAAAGATCCACCCCAGTCGCCAGATAGGTCAACCACACCGCCTGCGCTGCATAAGCCACGTTGTTCTGCGGTTCGATCCGGCCAAAATCATCAAAGAACCAGCCGCACGAAGTGAACAACCGCTGCCGCTCATATTGTGCCGCCAGCAGGATTTGGATACGCTGCAGCTCAGCCTGGCTCATCGGGATTTGCAAAACGCACTCGATCAACGAAGTGTCTTTCATCCCGCTGCATAATACCGTTCCATAGGCGTTACGCAATTCCCAGGGATTACCTGGGTAGCGCCTGATCACCCCCAGATACTGCTCATCAACAGCCTGGGCTATCTTATCAAAAGCTTGCCGCAAGAAAGCCTTCCATTCCCCGTTTGGCGTACAGCCGCATTCACCGCGCCAGCGCTCCACGCCGTGCGAGCAGCTCCAGGAGGTGTTGGAATGCACCGCCATGATGTCCACTGCCGGGTGACTCTTCAGCCATAAAGACGGGAAGGTCAATTCAATACCCTGTTCCTTGAACGTATCCTGGGTCAGACGCTGCAGGAATTTGTCTCTATAGGATTGGTGATGACCATACAGTTCGCCATCCGAAGCAATGGTGAACAGTTCATCAATACGCTGCCCGTGATGATTCAGACCATATTTCGGCGCCAGTAAATTTCTGGTAAACAGATCCGCGTTGGAGGTTGCCGCCGGGTCAAAACTGATGCGGGTACTTAAATCCTGGGTGTAGAAGAAAACACTGATCCATTTGCCCCCCGGTAATGGCACAAAATAAGGCCGGGTAACGTCCAATGCGTTTTCCTCGGCCTGCCAGGGTGCAAGAATGGTGAACTGTATTCCATTCTCCGCCAGAACTTCCAGTGTCTCGGTATCCACTGCCGTTTCGGGGAGCCACATACCCAGCGGAGCATGCCCAAAACGGGCCTTAAAATCCATGATTCCCCAACGCACCTGGGTTTCCTTATCCTCACGGGTTGCCAGTGGCAGGATCGTGTGATGGTAGGGCTGGGCAATGGCATTCCCCACCCCGTGCTCATCCATATTGTGCTGGTCCTGCTCAATGATCTTCTCCAGCACATCCGGGTGCTGCTCATCCATCCACTTGGCCAGGGTTGGGCCAATATTAAAGCTGATCCGCTCAAAATTTCCCAGCGTTGCATTGGGCCGGTAACAATGTGCAAAAATGCGCTCATTCCAGTTAAGAAAAGGCTCTGCGCCAGGTTCACGCGGTATCTGCCCTGTAAGTGGGTCTTCCCGGGGAGGCTGGTAGAAATGCCCATGGATACAGACTGCTTTGTTTGCCATGAAGACCATTAACTCCTGTAAGTTAGGATTTCAACAAATAATCAAGTTGATGCGTGAAACGGGCGGGCATCAGACTGAACTGGCGCGGCAAGGTGTCCAGCGAACAAGTTCGGTCAGCAGACAGATAATCCAGGGCGTAATAGGACATGGCAAACTGTTTGAAAAATTGTCCCAACCCAAATAAAAAGAATCGCAAATAGGGCGGCGGCACATTCACCAGTTTGCGCTGAATGGATAATTTCTCCTGCAAGATCTCAACCGTCTGCCGGAAGGAAAAAGTTTCTGAACCACCAATGGTATAAATCTGCCGTTGCATAGTTTCATCATCCAGTGCAATCATCAGACAGGTGACCAGGTCCTCAATCCACAATGGCTGGATCATACTCTGCCCATCCCCCGGTAAAGGAAAGATGAAAGGAATGCGCCGCAACAAATAGACCAGTGGCTCGGTGAACTGATCCCCCGGCCCAAAAATAACCGAAGAGCGAAAAATGGTGTAGGCAATGCCGCTCTGCACCAGATAGCTTTCGGCCAGTGCCTTGGCGCGCAAAACCGGGTAAGCAGAAAAACGATCAGCGCCCAAATGGCTCAAATAAAAAATACGCGCAACCCCTGCCTCGGCTGCCACTTCAACCAGGATGCGCGTCCCCTCCACATCAACACCGGACAGGTCGCCGCGTGTGCCCTGACGCTCTGCCCCTGCCAGGTGAAAGATCACGTCCACACCCTTCATTGCAGAACGCAAACTGCGCTGATCTTGTAAACTGGAAACTGCCACATCCAATGCAACACCGGAAGGAATTTTTGGGGAATGGGGAGAAGGCCGTAAAAGCACACGAACAGGTTTACCGGTTGCTACCAATTGCCGCACCAATACTTCACCAACGAATCCGGTTCCACCTGTCACAAAGATCATAGCGCAAAAATTATAGCAGAAAAGCAGGGTTTCTGGAGCTTTCTGGCCATCATTTTTAAATTTGTCTGGCACGCTTCTTGCTACAAATCCAACAGGTCCGCTTCACTTCCGGAAAGATAGAAACATGACTTCTCATCCATCCACTTTCGCAAACCACACCAGCCGTCTGGGATTTCATTACTTCCCCGATACCCTGCATTATCAGCAAAGTGATCTGCACACCTGGCTGCCTGCTTTGAAATCCTTGAATGCCTCGTGGTTGGTCTTGCGCTCGGAAACCCGTCGCGCTATTCCCGAATTCTTCATCTCTGAACTCGTCTGCGCCGGCATCGAGCCTGTCATCGACTTTGACCTGTGCCTGGATCACACTCCTCAATCTGCTGACCTTGTCCCTCTATTCAGCGCCTACCGCAAATGGGGAGTGCGCGGTGTGTTGTTATCGCAACGGCCCAACACCCACACCGCCTGGCAAACACCTCATCATGATCTTGTCGAGCAATTCTTGTCCCATTTTCTGCCGCTGGCCGAATTGGCGTTGGAAAACGGCCTGAACCCCTTCTTCCCTGCTCTCGAGCCTGGTGGAAACTATTGGGACACCATCTTTCTGCGCACATGTCTTGAGGCTCTGGCGCAGCAGAAAAATCAATCTCTCCTGCAGCAGCTTGTGCTGACCGCTTTTGCCTGGAGCAATCATCATCCTCTCAATTGGGGCGCCGGCGGCCCGCGCCAGTGGCCGCATGCCCGTCCTTACCACCTCCCCGCTGGACAGGAAGACCACCGTGGTTTTCGAATCTTTGACTGGTATCAGGACATTTGCCAGGATGTTCTTGGGCATTCCTGCCCTATCTTCCTGCTCCAGGCCGGTGCACCTGCTGACCCGCGGCAGGATCCCCAGCCCTTCAACCCGGACCAGCATACCGACGTCAACCTGTCCATCGCACGTCTGTTGATGAATGAAAAGATTACTGCCCCTGAAGACCCCAAAACCCTCTTGCGTACGATGGATGAAAACATCCTGGCCTGCAACTTCTGGCTCCTGGCGGCTGACCCGGCCAGTCCAGCCGCCGCCCATGCATGGTTCATGCCCGATGGCACCCGGAAACCTGTTGTTGCCTGCATGCAAGAGCACTTCGCAAACTGCGGGTGCATTCGGCAAAACACAGCATCCCCACAACCAGTTCCCAGCAATGCAAAACCCTGCCCGTCAGTCTCGCATTACCTCCTGCTGCCCCCCATGGACTCGGAAAAAGTGAACGCTTTTCTCAATGACGCTGCGCCCTTTATCGATCAATACCACCCCTTGATCGGTTTCTCCGTCAAGGAAGCCGCCTGCGCAAGTCATGTCAGTCTGATCGGCGTCCCCGATCTGTACCCACAGCAAATCCTCGCTGAACTGGCATCTGCTGGATGCAAAATCCATCATCTCGCCCAGGGTGGCACAGTTTTTGCAACAAGATAGACATAGTGGTCCATACGAGGTGAAAAAATGAATCTATCAATGCCCATCCCCCCCACCAGACATACCCCGCTCGAAGCTCGAAAACCTGTTTTGAAGGTTTTTGGTCTGGGCGGCGGCGGCTCAAATGCTGTTAATCGTATGATCGAACTCGGGCTGACCGGCGTTGAATACATCGCCGCCAACACCGACAACCAGGCGCTCAAGACCAGCCTGGCCAGCACAAAACTCCAACTGGGCCCGCGCCTCACTCGCGGCCTGGGGGCGGGCGGAAATCCCGAGATTGGCAAGGGCGCAGCAGAAGAAAGCCAGAAGGAGATCCGCGAAGCACTGGCCGGAGCAGACCTGGTCTTCCTGACTGCCGGCATGGGCGGCGGCACCGGCACTGGTTCCATCTCTGTGGCAGCCCGTATTGCGCACGAGATCGGCGCTTTGACCATTGCCGTGGTTACCACACCCTTTTCCTTTGAAATGGGCCGCCGTCAAACAAATGCCCAAAAGGGCCTCGAAGAACTGCGCAAGCACACCGATACCCTCGTCACCGTGCCCAATGACAGACTCCTCAAAGTCGCCCCTAAAGACCTGCCCCTTGAGCTGGCATTCCGTCTGGCAGACGATGTCCTGCGCCAGGGCATCCAGGGCATTTCCGAACTGATCACTCAGCCTGGATTGATCAATGTGGATTTCTCTCACATTTGCGGTATGATGAAATCCGGAGGCGGAGCATTGCTGTCCATCGGGCATGGACATGGCATCAACAAGGCCAGCGATGCCATCCACCAGGCTCTCAACCACCCCATTCTTGAATCCATTCCTCTGGAAAATGCCACCGGCATCATCTGCAACTTCACCGGTGGAACCGATCTTTCCTTCCTTGAAACCTCGGAAGCGCTGATTGAATTGCAAAAACAGACCAGCAACCAGGCCTGCATCATCCCTGGCATCATCTGTAACCAGGAAATGGATGACAGGGTACAGGTCATCCTGGTCATCACCGGCCTCAGCGGCACACCCGTTGCTGCCCCGCAGGAAATGCGCGAGATTTTCCAGGCCTCTGGTGCCGTTGCAGAACACACTGATCAGGAACCGGCACTCGTTGAATCTCAACCACAAAAGCGCACCAATTTCGAGATACCATTCGACAGCAACAATTTTGATATCCCGGCTTTCCTGCGTAAGAGAGTCCGGCTTTAGATCAAGGTCATATAAGGAAGATCATGGACCAGCAAACCATCGAGAAAGTCTGTGCCCAGGTGAATAAACGGTTTCCAGAAACCCTGAAAAAGAAGCCCAAAGTGAAACCCTATGATGAAAGCCTCTCCTTGCTGATCTTTGATTTTAAGGCCACCACTGCCGACGGCCGGATCATGCCGCGCACGGTTCGCGTCATCGCCAATGATCGTGCCAAGATCATCAAGATCACTACCTCCCGCTGAAACAGAGCTCAGGAGCAAAATATGCTATCCAAACGAATCCAGCATCAGCTTGAACTTTCCTTCTGGGACATCACCATTCAAACCCTCTCCGAGAATAAACTGGCCAGGCGCATTGTGCGTGACACCTACCGCGTAACCAGCGATCCCGATGCCTTTCAAGACTGGCTCGCCATCGGTCTGACCAGCCTGGCCGGGTTCATCTCTGGCATGGGGGTCTTTTTCCTGATCTCCCTCGTGAAGTAGACCATGATTGCCCGTTTTCGGTTGTCCCTCCTGTTTATCCTCTGCTTTGGTCTGACCCCTGCGCAGCCAGTCCAGACTTACCAGGGCACACCTTCTTTACGGGAGTATACATATGGGGTCAGCATCAATCCCCTGGCGTCTTCGATCAATGAAGCCCTGCTTCTGGCCGCCGAACTGGATCCTGACTGGCTTCTGGTGGTTTTCGACTGGCAGCTTTGGTATCCAACCCAGGATGCGACTCCCGAATGGCAGCCACTGGATGAAACCCTCCATTTTGCCAAACAGCAAAACCTGGGGGTGTGCCTGCGCATTTCCAACGCACCTGCCTGGGCGCTCACCAACAGCGGTCCAGACCACCAGGCAACCCTTGCACTGCTTCACACGCTGCTGGAGCGCTATGCCGGTTCCATCCTGGCTGTGGAAATCTTTCCAGGGGCCAATACCAGCCAGGGCTGGGGAGCGACTCCCTCTGCCGGTGCGTATCAGGCACTCACCCAATCCATTGCCCATTTCCTTCAGCAAAGCGGATCAAACCTGACTCTTGTGGCCGGCGGTCTGGTATTCGCCGATGACTTTAACCCAGCCGAGCAGATCAATGGCCTCGAATTTCTGCAAGGGCTGTATGATGCCGGGATCAAGAATACGGCTGCCATCCTCAGCCTGCAATTGGTCAACCTGAGCGATGATCCTTTCCAACATGCCAACAACGAAAACCAGCCCGTCCTGCGCCACATCGATGCTGTCCGCCAGATCATGCTGCAGAACGATCATGAACAAGGTCTGGTTTGGATCACTACGCTCTCCATACAGCCCGGGGACTCCAATGGACAGATCGGCAACCTAACTACGGCCTGTTCTCTGCTGCGCTCCCGTCTGTTTGTTGGCGCTGTGGTTCCTGCCGCGGTGAATACCCTGCCGCCTTCCTTCCCTTCCCCGGCAGTGCTGCAGGCTGGTGCCGAAAACCAGTCTCTCTTCACCGAACTGTACGACTTGATCACCCGCAATCGCCTGCAAAACCATTCCCCCGCAGCCAGCCGCCAGAAAGAAACGACTGGCTTAAGCAAGGAAACCTATGCCCATGACCAACCGAACCCGTTTCAGTACCTTCTCGCTCGTTTTTCTGATCTCAGCTGCACTTGGTTTGGCCACTGCCAGTAGTCTTTCGGCTTTCTTCACGCAACCCGCAGCGGCCTTTGCCAAACCAAGTCAGCAAGATGCCCAGCGCAACCTGCTGATCATCCACGTGGACAACCTTGAAAACGACCATCCCCGGCTGATTTCGGTTTGGAGCATGTTCACCATCACCTCTGAACAGACCTTCATCACCCTCAAACCACTCTATCCGGCCACAGTGCCCGACCCGGCTTTGTCTGAACTGACCAGTACCTTCAAACTTAACGCTAAAAAACATCCATCTTCAGAATTTTTGAAAGCCTTGCATGCCTTTCAACTAACTTGGGACGGTTACCTTATCATTGATGATCAAGGCATGTTGGCCATGCACCAGTGGCTGGCAGGGTCGGTTGGCGCCAGCTCGATTGCCCAACCTCTGGACAACCCGGAACTCCTTATCCAGCAGGAGGTCACCTTGCTCAATGGCATCTGCCGTGGCTTGAGCCGCGCCGGGTCCTGGCCGCACAAAAGTACCGAGTGGCAATCCATCTCTCCCCGTCATTTTATAACCAACCTGAAGATAAACAATTTGATGACCCACTGGCACAATCTCAATCAGACATCACAAACCCCGGTCTGCAACGTCTTCTCCCGGTGAGTGGCAGCCTTGCAGCCAGGTGGACATTCAAAAACCGCAGTCCAGGGTGATCCTGGACTGCGGTTTTCCATTCGCTAAAAAGGAGCTTACTTGTTCCAATCCACTGTCATCTTCTTGCGTCCTCGCAAGAATTTTTCCACGGCAATCCCCGCCACAGCGCCTTCTGCCGCCGAGACCACCACCTGCTTGATGTGCTCTTGCAACACATCCCCCACCGCAAATACGCCAGGCACGGCAGTCTGGTATTCCTTGTCCACCAGGATGCCGCCGCTCTCACCGCAAGCCACCTGTTCCATCAGGTAATCTGTGATCGGTTTGCCGCCTTGAAGATACACAAATGCCCCGCTGACTACCACTGTCTTTTCCTCATCGCCAGGTAAACTGAAACGTACTCCCTCCAATTGCTCGGCGCCCATAAATTCCTGTACGCGGGCATTCAAGTACAGGCGCACTTTTTCATGTTGGGCAAGTTCCTGAGCCAGATGCTCCGGCACCTTGAGCTTCGCGTCCGGCGAGATGAAGTGCAATACTTTCACAAAGCGCGTCAGGAACAGGGCTTCTTCCACCGCTTCATCACTGCTGCCTGCCACAGCCACTGTCTTATCGCGAAAGAAAGCTGCATCACAGGTGGCGCAATAAGAAATGCCCCGCCCCAGCAGCCGATCTTCCCCTTCCAGACGCCGGCCGCGGCCCATCGCTCCAGTGGCAATCACCACCGTCCGCCCTGGATAGGTACCGGTATTGCCATAAACCGTCTTTTGTTCACCCATCAGGTCCACAGCCTGCACCCTGTCTAGCACGAATTTTGCGCCGAAGTGTTGTGCCTGGCTGCGCATTCCTTCCAGCAATTCCAGCCCTTTTACTTCACCCTCGCGGCCTGGGTAATTGGCAATTCTGCTGGACATACCTAGCGCACCGCTGGCGATGCCCTTGTCAACCACCAGGGTGGAAAGCTCCGCCCGGGCAGTGTAAATAGCCGCCGACACGCCGGCCGGGCCGCCACCAATGATGACCACGTCGTAAAGCGTTTCCTGTTCACTGGATTGCACTTCACTCATCTTTACCTCCCGCATGTCGTTCGGCTGGATTGCCAAACGATTCCTTTGCTTTTGATTATAGCAGGGATTATTTATAGTATTATTATCATATTATTATACTATATCAGCCAAACACGTCAAAGACGCCGCATCTCAACTGACATGGCTTTCTCAAAGTTAATTTTTCCATTTGTTTCTTTTATTGATGGCACAAGGCCGGACGAAAGACGGTCTGTGCATCACCAGGGTTTATTCACCCCACCCCTCGAACTCCCCTCCCC
>JAGVAB010000009.1 GCA_020060485.1 Anaerolineales bacterium | reverse complement strand
TTTTTGCAGCGAGTTTGAGCGCAATGCGCTCAAACTCGCTGCTTTCTTCTCATTCCCCGCCCTGGGGCGGGGTTAGGGGTGGGGTAAACATTCATTTATCGTAAAAAAGAATTTTGATGCAATTGCCCTCGACCTGACCACACAAGGGTCTCCGTAATTTGTCATGGAAGAGACGTTTAATCACGTTTGTTCTCCCCAAAAAGCCCACATAAACCAGCCAGTCATACCCGGGTCACATTGAAAATAGGAATGCGAGTATGTCTGGCGGCACAGTACAAAGCCGGGTTTATCCATTAATATGGTGCAATCAACCAGACTGTGTGGCTGTGTTGAAATTAAATTTCGGAAAGGGAACCGCACTATGCAAATCGTTACGGATCATGGTATGGACCTGGCGCCTTCACAGAAAGAAGGCCTTGTACTGCACTATGTGCCATTGCAGATCAATCTGGATGGCAAAGTGTATGAGGGGGGCAAAGACCTGACCCCGGAAGCCTTCTATCAACTGCTGCAGGATGCTACCGGCCTGCCATCCACTTCGCAGCCCTCCCCATCTGATTTTGCTGACCTGTACCGCCGCCTGGCTGAGAAAGATGCCGACATCCTGTCTGTGCATATTTCCTCCGGTTTGAGCGGCACAATGAACTCTGCCCGGCTGGGAGCCGAAATGGTGCCTGAAGCCCGCATCACCCTGGTTGATTCCAAAACGCTTTCCTGCCCCTTTGGCTGGCAGGTGGAAGCCGCAGCGCGCGCCCTCCAGGCAGGCTGGCCGCTGGACAAGATTCTGGCCCATCTGGATGTCATCCGCAGCAAGACGGATGCTTTTTATACCCTGGGCAGTCTGAAGTATTTGATCAATGGCGGGCGCATCAGCCATCTCAAAGGGCTGCTGGCTTCCATATTGAATATCAAGCCCATCATCACCGTGGACAAGACCACCGGAAAGTATGTGGACGTGGCCAAAGAACGCACCCTGAAGCGTGCCATCGAACGCATCGCCATCACGGTTGCCGAGAAATTTGGCGAAGGCGCCAATTTGCGCGTTCAGTTGCTGCATGGACAAAACCCGGAGGGTGTGGACCAATTACGCGAAAACATGCAGGCTTTAGTGAACTGCCATTTTGAGCCCACCGTGCCCATTGCCCCGGTATTGGGCGCACATACCGGCCCCAGTCTGGTCGGCCTTTCGGTCGCACCACTGGACATTTTCAATTTCCTGCCGTAGTCACTTATTTGACCGGTATTTCGTTTATTGGTGAAAAGAATAATGAAAAAGATCAAAAAGAATTTTTTTCAGGAAGTCCTGTTCTGGTTGATGCTGCCAGTGGTATGGACCTATGCCAACCTGGTATTGGGCTGGCGGGTCACCTGGGAAGGCAAACTCCCCAAAGGCCCCAAGATCCTGGTCGCCAACCACCCCTCAACCATTGATCCATTCATTGTAGCCCTGCTTGCCAGACGGCCTTCCCGTATTTTGATCAAAGGGCAAATCTTTCAGACACCCTTGTTTGGGTTTTATCTGCGCAAAGCCGGTCATATTCCGGTGATCACCGGGCGGGGCAGCGAGGCTTTTGAGGCTGCCAGGCAACTCCTGGAAGCCGGGCATACCATCATGCTCTTTCCGGAAGGCGAGCTCAGCCCGTTCGAGGGCGGCTTTCAAGCTACCCGCACCGGAGCCGCCCGCCTGGCATTGATCAGCGGCGTGCCGGTCATCCCGATTGGCATTGACCTGAACCGCAAGCGGCTGCACGCCATTACTTCCCATCTTGATGGTGAAGACTCGGTTGGCCTGTTTGCTATAGGCGGCCCATACCGCCTCACCGTTGGCCTGCCAATGCAGTTCAGCGGCAGCCTAGAGGACCGCGAACAAGTGACTGCTGTGGCAGAAACCATTATGCAGCGCATCATTTTCCTATCCAACCAGAGCACAAACGGATTTTAATCCTGCTCTTACAGACATTTTTCTCAAGCGGCTGCCATTCCCTGTGGCAGCCGCTTTGGTTGAGAGAACCGGTCACTTAGCTTGTCGAAGTGACCGGTTTGATTTGGGTCTCTGGAATTTCCCAGGAGAAGGGGTGTTTGGTGGGGGACCGTTCATTCTGTGACCCGGCTGTGCCAGTCATGCCTGCCAATAGGAAAAATCCTGTTACCAGGGATAGATGACAAATATCTGTCTGGGATTTACGATGAAGATGACAGATACTCGTCACGACAAAAAGCCGTGTTCAGCTTCATGCCGCTCCGGCAAAACCAATGTCAAAATCAAGAGGTTAAAACAATGAACATCCTGCTGGTCTATCCCCGCTTTCAGGATACATTCTGGAGTTTCCATTATGCTCTGGAATTTCTGGGCAAGAAGGCTTCGTCCCCGCCATTGGGGCTGGCGACCGTGGCAGCCATGCTGCCGGAGGCCTGGAACAAACGTCTGGTGGACATGAATGTGCAGGAACTGAAACAGCAAGACCTGGATTGGGCCGACATGGTCTTTCTCTCGGCGATGGCCGTGCAGCGCAAATCAGCGCAAAAGACGATTGCCCGCTGCAACGCAGCCGGCGTACCGGTTGTAGCTGGCGGTCCGCTCTTTACCGGGGAATACGAAGAATATGAAACGGTGGATCATTTTGTGCTCAACGAGGCAGAATTGACCCTGCCGCCATTTCTGGCCGACTTGCAGGCAGACACCTTGCAGCGCGTATACTGCACCAGCGAATTTGCCGATATGAGCCAGACCCCCGTACCAATGTGGGAACTGATCGACTTCAAACCGTATGACGCCATGGCCATCCAGTTTTCACGCGGCTGCCCGTTCAATTGTGATTTCTGCAATGTTACCGCCCTGTTGGGGCACAAGGTGCGCACCAAATCCACCGAACAGATCATCGCTGAACTGGATCATATCTACAACCTTGGCTGGCGGCGCAGCATTTTCTTTGTGGACGATAACTTCATCGGCAACCGCAAGCTGCTCAAGACCAGCATCCTGCCGGCCTTGATCGAATGGCGCAAGGACAAGTCTGGCTGCCCCTTCATCACCGAAGCCTCGATCAATCTGGCAGACGACCAGGAATTGATGGAATTGATGGTGGCCGCCGGATTCAAGTCGGTGTTTGTGGGCATTGAAACCCCGGACGAGACCAGCTTGCAAGAATGCCACAAAACCCAAAACCGCAATCGCAATTTGCTGGAAAGTGTCAAACATTTGCAGCGCACCGGCTTGCAGGTGATGGGCGGCTTTATTGTCGGCTTCGACAGCGACACACCCTCCATTTTCCAGCGCCAGATCGAGTTCATCCAGAACAGCGGCATTGTAACCGCCATGGTTGGTTTGCTGCAAGCCCCCTTTGGCACCGAGCTCTACCGGCGCATGGATGCCGAGGGCCGCCTGACTGGCGAAATGAGCGGAGATAACGTGGATGGCCGCACCAATATCGTGCCGCAAATGGACATCAAAACCCTGACGGAAGGTTATTGGACCATTCTCAAGCAGATCTATTCTCCCCATCCATTTTATCAACGGGTCAAGGTCTTCCTGTGCGAATATAATGGCACCCGGGATCGTTCTTTTGTGCAGTGGGCAGATATCAGAGCTTTGTTCAGTTCCATTGTTCGACTGGGGATCATTGGCGAGGAACGCCGCCATTACTGGAATCTGATGTGGTGGACCCTGCGCCGTTTTCCGCACAAGCTGCCATTGGCGATCACCTTTTCGGTGTACGGGTATCATTTCCGCAAGGTGATGGAAAACCACGTGGCGCAGGCAGCCTCCTGAAGCGGACAAGCTGTTGAAAAGCGGCCGGCCAACTGGATATTATGTGTCTTTGCGAAACGGGGCAAAAAAGCCATCCTTTGGGGTAGCTTCCAGAGCGTTTGCCGCGTTGAAGCAATCTCCCTTTCTGTTTTGGGGATTGCCACAGCTACAAACGTAGGGACAGTTTCAGCGAAGCGAACCTGTCCGCCCTGTCAATGCAAACATTCCCCATCCATTCAAATTCCAGCCCCAGGGATCGCGGTACTGCGGACAGGTCAGTGACCTGTCCCTACAAAAAAACTGTGGCATGATGGAAGTCATCCAGCAGCGTAGGGACAGGTTCAGCGAAGCGAACCTGTCCGCCCTGTCAATGCAAACATTCCCCATCCATTCAAATTCCAGCCCCAGGGAACGCGGTACTGCGGACAGGTCAATGACCTGCCCCTACGCTGCTGGATCCGGCATATTGACCAGATGCTTTGATCGCGATAAGATGAAATCGGGATACGGCTGAAGACCAGCCGCCTGTTACAGTTCGGCAAATAACGGTTCAGTGAACAATCACAAGGAGAACATGATGGGTTTCATAAACAAATTTCAGGGCGAGATCGAGGGCGCCTTCAACTGGGAAAACCAGCGCCACCACAAATACGGCGATGTACCCGGTGCTTCCAAAGGAGCCAGCATTCGCTGGCTGATCGGACAGCGCGAACAAACCGAGAATTTTGCTTTGCGCTATTTTGAACTTGAACCCGGCGGGCACTCCATCCGCGAGCAGCACGCCCACGATCATGGAGTAATCGCCGTACGCGGCAAGGCCATCATCCACATGGGCGATGAACAATTCGAGCTTGAGCCGATGGACGTGGCTTACATTCCCGGCAACGAATGGCACCAATTGATCAACGCCGGAGAAGGTGTCTTCGGCTTCTTCTGCATCATTCCGGCCAAAAGGATGAAAGGCGACAAAGAAGTATATGCCGAGGGGAACTGGATCACCAAACCCGAGTAGCTGTAGTTTTATATCCGCAAACCCCTTGACAGCCAGTATACCGATTGGTATACTGGCTGTTATGCATACAATGATGACAGGCACAAGGGGAAAATATGGATAACCGTACCACTCTGCTGGATTGTGCATTGAATTTGTTCACCGCCCAGGGCTATAACGCGGTGGGCGTGCAGGAGATTGTGGATGCCGCCGGGGTGACCAAGCCCACCCTCTATCATTACTTCGGCAGCAAACGCGGCCTGCTGGACACACTGCTGGCAGAACGCATGGCGCCTTTATTCCTGAAACTGCACGAAGTGCTGCCGTATGCCGGCGACCTGACCCTGTGCCTGGAAAACATCACCCGGGCGGTCTTTGGTTTTGCACTCGAACAGCCGCAGGTCTACCGCCTGCTGCTTTCGCTGAGCTTCGCCCCGCCGGACAGCCTCCCGGCTCAGGCCGCCCGTCCGGTGTGGGTGCGCCTGCACAGCCTGCTGGAAACCGTCTTTGAGCAGGCCGCCAATGACCATGGCAATATGCGCGGCCGCCACAAAACCTATGCCGCCACCTTGCTGGGCATGCTCAACACTTATATCAGCTTTGCCCATAACGGCGATCTGACCTTGAACGATGATCTGGTCTACCGGGCCGTGCATCAGTTTCAACATGGTATCTACTCGTGAGATTGCTTTTTCACTGGGAAGGGATTTTGTCGTTGCGAGCCCCGGCAGAGCGGGGGTGTGGCAATCTCCTCTACATTCACAGTGGTGGCGATTGTTTCGGTCGCCAGTCACCCTCGCAACGGCAGAAAACTTGGGCATCACCGCCTAAAAAATTTTAACCACAACACTATACCGATTGGTACACAAAAGGAGTTCAACATGCCGCACTGGACTGAAGAAAGCATTTTCTATCACATTTACCCTCTGGGGTTGACCGGCGCCCCGCCCTGCAACGACTTGCACGCTGCTCCCGTGCCGCGCCTGGAGCAGCTCTATGCCTGGCTGGACCACATCCAGTGGCTGGGAGCAAATGCCCTCTACCTGGGGCCGTTGTTTGAATCCACAGCCCACGGCTACGATACAGCCGACTATTTCCACGTTGACCGCCGCCTGGGAACCGATGATACTCTGGCCGCCTTTGCCGCCGAGGTGCACCGGCGCGGCATGCGCCTGATCCTGGACGGGGTCTTCAACCATGTGGGCCGTGATTTCTGGGCCTTCCGCGACGTGCAAGCCCGCGGGGCAGCTTCGGACTATTGCGGCTGGTTCGCAAATCTGCGTTTTGAGGGGCAAAGCCCGTATGGCGACCCCTTCCAGTATGAAGGCTGGGCCGGGCATTATGATCTGGTCAAGCTCAACCTGCACAACCCGGCGGTGGTCGAGCACCTGCTGCTGGCCGTCAGCAGCTGGATGCAGCGTTTCGAAATCGACGGCCTGCGCCTGGACGCGGCGGACGTGGTCGACAGGGGTTTTCTGCAAACCCTGTCTGCCCACTGCCGCCAGCAGCGCTCCGATTTCTGGCTGATGGGTGAAGTGGTGCACGGTGACTATCGCCAATGGGCCAACCCGGACATGCTGGACTCGGTCACCAATTACGAGTGCTACAAAGGGCTGTATTCCAGTCACAATGACCAAAACTATTTTGAGATCGCCTATGCCCTCAACCGCCAATTCGCCGAGGGCGGCATCTATCGCAGCCTTGGGTTGTACAACTTTGTTGATAACCACGATGTGAACCGCCTGGCCAGCGTGCTAGAAGAACCGGCACACACCTACCCGCTGCACATCCTGCTTTTCAGCATGCCGGGGGTGCCATCCATTTATTACGGCAGCGAGTGGGGACTGCCCGGAAAGAAGAATGGACACAGCGATGCCGATCTGCGTCCGATACTGGACCTGGCTGAATCCAGCCGCATGGCCCAACAACCTGAACTTGCCGCAGTTATCCGGCGTCTGGCCGCCTTGCGCCGCTCTTCGTCCACCTTGCAACGCGGCAGCTACCGGCAGGTGCTGGTGCAGCACGAGCAACTGGCCTTCCTGCGTCAGAGTGGTGACGAAAGCCTGCTGGTGGCGGTCAACAGCGCCAGCCAGCCGGCAAGCATTGCCTGCCAACTGTCCGGCCGCTGGGAGGATGTGCTCAACCCCGGGGAAGAATTCAGCGCCAATGGCGCCAGCCTGAAGCTGGAAATCCCTGCCTTCTGGGGGCGGATACTGCGTCAGGTTGATTGACGCAGTATGCGTCAGGTTGATTGACGCTTCAAATCAGGATGAAATACATGGCAAAACGTAGGCCAATTGTCAGGTGAGTTATTTCAAAATCCATTTATAATGGACAGTCCGAAAAGGGCAATTTCTCCTTTTCTTCTCCAAATACCAGAGTCAGGGCGGCATCCCTGACTCTGGGCGTTATAGAATGCTGTGATCCGTCCCGAACCTGCCCAAAAAGGCTTGAATAAATGGAAAACCCGATTGTTGCTTATGCGCTCTGCTTTGTCATTTACAAATTGGTGGAAAATGCAGCCATGCTCAAGAGCGGTTCGCTCAAGAACAAAATGTCCCGGGATGCCAGCGTGTGGCTGATCGTGGTGCCGTATTATCTGGTGTTGCTGACGCCGGTGCTGGAATTCGCCTATCTGGGCGCCACGCCCGGCATATGGAACTATATCCCCGGCGGGCTGCTCTTTCTGGCAGCCACACTGGTGCGCGGCAAGGCCCATCTGGACCTCGGCCGGCATTTTTCCATGTTCCTGCAGGAACGCGAAAACCGCAGTTTCGTGGAAAGCGGCCTGTACCGCACCATCCGCCACCCGCTTTACCTGGGCAACCTGCTGCTATACCTGGCATGCCCGGTCTTCCTGGCAGGCCGATTCTCCTGGCTGGTGGCTGCGGCAGGCGTAGTGGGTATCATCTTGCGTATCCGGATTGAAGAAAAATTCTTAATGGAGAACACCGAAGGCTATCAGGATTACATGAAACGCACCAGGGCAATGATCCCCTATATTTTTTGAGTTTAAATCCCTTTTTGACAGCTCCTCCGGAATTCTCTATAATGTAAGAACGGATTTGTTCCTCACAGCATCCACTCATTATTGGTGCGCAGCATGGGATGGCCCAGAGCAAATCCGGCTGGAGGAAAACATGTCTCCTCAACGGGTGCTGTGCCTATCGCTAGTTATTCTGCTGGCCGCCGGCTGTGCAGCCCAATTGCCGCCTGCCAGCGGCACACCCTCTGCCATCGAAACCCTGGAAGTGCTGCCCCCCGCGGTAGAAGGCGCACCGCTGATCGTGATCGTGCGCGGCCGCCTGGAAAACAATTGTCTGGGTGTCAGTGTTGAGCAAATCGAACAGAGCGGCAACCAGATCAACATTTTCCTGCAAACCCAAACCAGGCAGACAGAAAACTGCCACGGGGGTTCATTCCCTTTTGAGTCCATTGTCAGCCTTGATCCAAGCGGCCTGCCGGCTGGGCCGTTAACCATTCAGGCTGGCGAGGTCAAGACACAATACAATCCTCCCGGCACAGTTGCGCAACCCACCCCCGCGCTGTCCAGCGAAACGCCGGCTGCCGAACCGACTGCTCCACCGGTTGAACCACAAGCAAACCCCACGCCGACCACACCATCGGCTGCGGATCCGGTCGCCGGCCCAACAGCAGCTGCCACGCCGCAAACCGACTGCATCAACAAAGCCGCTTTCTACGATGACGTTACCATCCCGGACGGCACAGCCCTGGATGCCAACCAGTCCTTCACCAAAACCTGGCGGGTGCGCAACGAAGGCAGCTGCTCATGGGATTCCGGCTATGCCCTGGTGTATGCCAGCGGCGATCTGATGAAAGCCGCCATCTCCAATCCCATACCACCTGTCGCTCCCGGTGAGATTGTTGACATCTCGGTTCAGCTTACCGCCCCGGCGCAGGCAGGCGCCTACACCGGCTACTGGCAGTTCCAGGCAGCCAGCGGCGAAACCTTTGGCGTGGGGCACAAGCGGACGGGATTGATGTGGATCAAAATCGGCGTGCGCAGTCCCGGCCGCGGCCAGCCAACCGCATCCACAACCCCCATCACAGAAAGCTGCACCTATATGCAGCAAAGCGATGTGGAAGCCCAGGTACTGGAACTGATCAACGCTGCCCGCAGCCAGCAAGGGCTGAAAGCATACAGCCTGAACAGCCAGCTTTCCAAAGCCGCCCTGGTGCACAGCATTGACATGGCCTGCCAGGATTTTGTGGGCCACAATGGCTCGGATAGCTCCACCTGGAATACCCGCATTACCACCCAGGGGCTGGCCTATACCCGCGCCAGCGAGAATATCTATGTCGGCAACCCGGCTTTCGGCGGCTCCCCGCAAGGAGCATTTGACTGGTGGATGGGCAGTCAGGTCCACCGCAGCAATATTCTTGATCCGGCTTACACCAAGATCGGTATTGGCTACGTGTACAGTGCTGCCAGCACCTATGGCGGCTACTATACGCTTGTTTTCAGCCGTCCGTAATGCTTTCCCAAGTTCCATCTAAAGCATGTATAATTAACTTCAGGAAACGGCCCTCAATGAAACAGGGGGGATCTAGCCGATTGCAGAGAAAAACTCTTTCTATGAAAGGTTTTCCATTACAGGGGACCCGGGTATGCAAAAATTGATCGACTGGTTTAAAAATCTTGCCAATCGCTACACTGTTTTTGGGGCACTTCTGGGGATTGTTTTCATCCTACTCGATTTGATTCTGCTTCGATCCGGCCTGGGGGGGAACGTCACCTTCAGATTATTCTGGCAAGAGATCAAAACGCGCCCAATCCACATCCTTATCCTTCTGTCGCCGGTCATTCTGGGTGGCTTTTCGCGTCTGCTGGGCACACCGGTGGATAAAGCCCGTCAGGAAGCGAATGCTATCATTCAGGAAAACCAAACCCTGCGCAGTGAAAATACCGATTTCGATCAACTGGAAAAGGTCATCAGCCGCGGCAAACGCGAATGGGAAACCGTATTTGATACGGTGCAGGATGCCATCCTGGTAGTCGATCAACACGGAAACGTGTCGCGCGCCAATATGGCCGCCGTACGCTGGTTGGGCACCACCTTTCAAGGTGTGATCAAAAAACCGGTGGATGAGGTTTTGTTCGGCGATCCCAGCAGCAAACGAAACATGGTTTTGCTCAAAGGCGAAACCCGCCTGCCTGGCAAGGAAGGCTGGTACGACATCTCGCAATACTCGGTCAAGATCGAGGGCGATGAAGTTCTCAGTACTATCTTCACCATTCGCAACATCTCGGACCGCAAAAAAGCAGAAGCCATCATCCGCCAGCAGAAGGAATTTCTGGAAGCGCTGGTCAGCAACAGCCCGGTGGCCATTCTCACCATGGATTTGCAGCAAAATGTACTTTCCTGCAACCCGGCTTTTGAGAAGCTGTTCGGTTACTCTCGGCAAGAACTGCTGCACCACGGCCCTGATCTGCTCTTCACCCAGGACCCCAACGGAACTGTGGAAGCCCTGACTTACACCCGCAAGATCCTTGACGGGCAAACGGTGAAATACATCGGCCAGCGCACCCGCAAGGACGGCACTCAGGCCGATGTGGAAATGCTGGGCGTACCGGTTCTGGTGGAAAAGGAAATGGTAGGCATCCTGGAGCTGTATCTGGACATCACCGAGCTGGTGCGCGCCCGCCAGGAAGCCGAAGCCGCTAATCAGGCCAAGAGCGAATTTCTGGCGAACATGAGCCACGAGATCCGCACCCCGATGAATGGCATCATCGGCATGATCAATCTGGCCCTGGATACCGACCTGACCGATGAACAGTATCACTTCCTGCTCAACGCCCGGGAAAGCTCGCAATCCTTGATGCGCCTGCTAAATGACATTCTGGACTTCTCCCGCATCCGGGCCGGGCGGCTGGTGCTGGAAAACATTGACTTTGAACTGCGTTCCGTGTTGGAGAATGTGCTCCACACCCTGGCCAGCCATGCTGAAGCCAAAGGGCTGGAGATCGCCGGTCTGGTCACGCCGGGCACGCCAACCCTGCTCAAAGGTGACCCCGGGCGCCTGCGCCAGGTGCTCTTCAACCTGGTGGAA
>JAGVAB010000101.1 GCA_020060485.1 Anaerolineales bacterium | reverse complement strand
CAAAGCCAGGGCTGCCTGGCTCAGCGATCAATGGGATCACCTGGCTGCCCGTCGGGCTATTTTACCGTTGGCCATCTAACAACCTTTGAGTGCTCCCCAACTGACAATTCATGGCCCAAATTATCATTGGCATTTTATAACAGTTTTGGTTTGGATGTCCTTCATTGTTTTGGAAAATCGTAAATGTCAAGGTACTTTGGAAAAGCCATAACGGACAAATTCGCAGGAGTCACGACTTTTTTACATTAGCCACTCCCCGAAATTGTGTAGACCGGACAGGTTGATGACACACGTTTGGAAAGATGGGTTTGTGAGGGGAAAAAGTGAACAAGAGACGATCATTCGCAGGAATTGTTTACAGAGGCGATTACTCAAGCCCAGGATTGCCCAACAGGACAGGTATTGAAAAGCACTTCATCGTTCCAACAGGACAATGAAGTGCTTTACTGGTTTAGAAATCAACATGTAAGTGGTATGTGTTTAACCGAGCTTGGGTTGGATCAAGCCATAGGTTCCGTCCCTGCGCACGTAAAGGACATTGATAGCGCTGGTTTCGGCGTTGAAGAAGATGAAGAAGTTTTCATGTCCCAGAAGCTTCATCTGTTCAATGGCTTCAGCTTCATTCATGGGGAGAAGAATGAATTCTTTACGGCGGGCAATGACTGGCTCTTCTTCTTCCTCTTCTTCGAGAAGTGCATCAGGTGCGAAGGCTTCCCCCATGGAGACGACATCGCCACGCCCGCGGCGGCTTTTTCCTTTGTAGCGTTCAATCTGGCGCTGGATCTTTTCCAGGGCTTTGTCAATGGCGGTGAAGATGTCCTCTGCCCGTTCTTCGGAGCGAAGGATGTATCCTTTGCCGCGAATGGTGATTTGCGAGACATTGCGGTCACTGATACTACGGGCTGATTTTACGAAAGCCAGGTCAACGCGAATTTCTTCTATTGTATTGAGGTATTTATCCAGCTTGGATGTCTTTTTTGTAACGTATTCTTGAATACGTTCTGTCACTTCCAAATTTCTTGCGAAGATATCAACTTCGAGTGCCATAATCGTTCCTCCTAAAATTGATATAGTTGAGTGATGCATTCATATGCAATGATTTGATCAGCCACCTCCTGAGTCTTCATTCTTATGATTTGCTCTTGCCAAGGTGATGGCATACACCTTTTGGGCACCAGCGGTTAATAGTGCCTGCGTACTGGCAGCGAGGGTTGCTCCCGTGGTAGCAACATCATCTACCAGAAGCACGGTTTTCCCTTGCACCCATCCGGGATCGGCCTCAAATGCTCCGTGGACATTGGCAAGCCTGTCTGCTGCCGTGAGGCCAACCTGCGTTCTGGTATTCTTGATCCTTTTTAAGGAGCGGGTGGTAAACGGGGTCTTGAAGGCAAAAGCGATGGGGCGCGCCAATAAATTGGCTTGATTATACCCGCGTTCCGCAAACCTTTGAGCGGACAGAGGCATTGGAACGATGAGGTCAATAGGCCAATTCATTTGATTTAATATGACAATCATGTGTTCTGCCAATTTGCTGCCCAACCCCATATTTTGCTGGTACTTCAAGCTGTGGATGGCTTTGCGTAAAGGGCCGCTGAAGGTCGCCCAACTGCGCAGCGCAATAAATGGCGGAGGGCTTTTCTGGCATCTGGCGCAGGTGGTTTGGTGGTTGCGCCGGGGTATTCCACAAAAAGAACAAACCTGATTTGTCGGGATGGGGTTAGATGCAGTCTGGCATTGAGGGCACCATAGAGTGCCTGGATTGCCACAGCCGGCACAGAAAGGGGGATAGAGCCAATCCAGGGCAACCCAAAATCCTTGGTAAAGCGCTGCCGCAGATTGGCTGATCCACAACGAAGATTGCATAAGAACCTTTGATTGGAGGTGCTGGCCGCCTTTATTTCCAGCCTGGGATCATACTGGGGTCAAGCCCAAACATGGCTCCAATGCCAGAGTTGAGCATTTGAAAACCGGCTGGTGAGATCAGGACAATGACCAGGGAAGGAAAGATCAAGAGGGTCATTGGGATGAGCATTTTCAAGGGCGCCTTATGCGCCATTTCCTCGGCTAATTGGCGGCGTTTGATTCGCATCTGGTCTGACTGGATGCGAAGAACTTTGGCAAGACTGACGCCGAGTTGTTCACTTTGAATGACGGCTGCCACAAAACTGGAAAGGTCGTTTACGCCGATACGATCCGCCATGTCTCGCAAAGCCTCGCGGCGGACTTTTCCAAGCTGGATTTCGCGGATCACACGGGCAAAGGCCAGTGAAAGCTCCGTTTCCCATTTTTCGGCGACTTTGGCCATAGCTGCATCAAAACCAAGCCCTGCTTCCACGCAGATGGTGAGCAAGTCTAGGGCGTCGGGCATGGCACGGCGGATATCTAACTGGCGGCGGTCGATCTTGGATTTTAGCCATAAGGACGGGAAGAAAAATCCCAGAATACCAAAGAGGAGTCCAAACATAAGTGTGCGAGAAAGAGGCCAGCCATTTGCACCGAGTGTGGAAACGGCAAAGATACCACCACTAAATGCTGCCATCAGAATGAATTGCAAGGACAGGAAAAGCGTTGGATCAAGTTTGGCTGGGTTACCAGCAAGCTCAAGGCGTTTGGAAATTGACATCCGGGCGTTTTGCGGCGTGAAACGGATGGCAATTTCGCCTAATTTACGGGCAATCGGGAAAATCACACGTTCTGAGAAAGGCTGGGAAAGTTCAATTTTTTCCAGGTCGACGCTTTCTCCAGCCTGGTTAAACTCTTCCAACCGGTCCTGCAGGGCGCGCTCATTGACTGTGTTGGGGTTGCGTAAACCGATAACGATCAACACCACCGCTCCGCCAAGAATCAGCACGGCAATGATAACAATTGGGAGAATCGCGCTCATGATTAACCTCCAAACCTATATTTCAACATCAGCTAATTTGCCCATGACAAAGGAGCCAAGGCCGATCAGAATACCGGCAATGCCGAGAGGGATGTAACCGCAGACACCATGAATAAAAAATTCCATCATATATTGCCGGTTCATCAGATAGAGGATGCCCATAACAGCCAAGGGCATGAAGGACAACATTTTGCCTGAATAACTGGCCTGGGTAGTCAAAACGCGGATCTCACCTTTAATGCGGACACGTTCACGAATGGTGAAGGAGATCGTGTCAAGGATTTCGGCCAGATTACCGCCGACCTCGCGTTGTACGTTGATGGCGGTGATGACGAGGTCAAGGTCCTCACTGGGAATACGCCGAAGAAGGTTATCCAGTGAACGTTCCATAGGAACACCCAACTGCATTTCCTGAACGACACGATGAAATTCATCGCAGATGGGTGGCGGCAATTCCTTGCTGACAGCTTCCATGGCTTGCATGGTGGAAAAACCCGCTCTCAGGCCGTTGACCAACAGGTTCAGCATGTCGCCTAATTGGTTATCAAATTTGATCAGGCGCTGTTTTTGCTGGCGTTTGACATACATGCCAGGCAGGAAAAAACCAAGAATGCTCCCCAGCAACCCAACCAAAATGGCACGGCCTCCGATGAAATAGAAGACAAAGCCTGACCCAATGGCGGCGATGACCAGCAGACCGACGTATTCACCCGGTCGCATCTTGATATCGGCACGGGCAAGAGATTTTGAAATCCGTTCGCCACGAGGTGAGCTTTCAACCTTTTTGTTAACCCAATCAGTGAGGGGTGTGCGCTTGATGCGCTCCATTTCGTCCTGGGTTTCCTGGTCGATATATTGGCCCAGCCGTTCTTCCACAGCTGATTTATCCGTCGAGACCGTTGAGATGATACCAACGATCAAGAGGATGATGGCCAAGCCTCCTCCTGTCCACAGAATGATGATTGGGTTCATACAGTATCCTGCCTGTTTATCGTCATCGGTCTAGCGCAGAAAATCCTGCCTATATTCATTCTACTATAATCTGCGGCTGCCCACGCCAAACACTGTTGGGGGAAGATTGATGCCAGCGGCAGCAATTTTGTTGATGAATCTGGGACGCATGCCTGTTGGGCGCAGGCGGCCAATCACCCGGTCATTCTCATAACCAGTTTGTTCATAAGCGTAGATATCCGTCATGGTAATGACATCACCTTCCATGCCTGCTACCTCGGTGATGTTGGTGACTTTACGGGTTCCGTCACGGAAACGTTCCTGGTGAACGATCAGATCCACTGCGGAGGAGATCTGTTCACGGATGGCGCGCACGGGCAGCTCCATCCCGGCCATCATCACCATCGTTTCGAGACGGGCCGTTGTATCACGAGGGCTGTTAGAGTGAGCTGTGGTCATGGAGCCATCATGACCGGTGTTCATCGCCTGGAGCATGTCCAATGCAGCCTCATCGCGGATCTCACCTACGATGATGCGGTCGGGGCGCATACGAAGGCAATTGATCACCAATTGACGGATGGTTACTTCGCCGCGGCCTTCAATGTTAGGAGGGCGGGATTCGAGGGTGACCACATGGTCCTGCCGGAGTTGAAGCTCTGCCGCGTTTTCCACAGTTACGATGCGCTCATCTGACGGGATGAAGGAGGAAAGCACATTAAGCAGCGTGGTTTTACCCGAACCGGTACCACCAGAAATGACGACATTAAGACGGGCTTCCACGCATGCTTTTAGGAATTGCACTGCTTCCGGGGTAATGGATCCAAAGCCAATCAACTGCTCCACAGTGATGGGGTCTTTGGAGAATTTACGGATGGTAATGACGGGCCCAATAAGGGAGATGGGCGGAATGACGGCGTTAACACGGGAGCCATCCGGCAAACGTGCATCCACGTAGGGGCTGGATTCATCGATGCGCCGGCCAAGGGGTGCCACAATTCTCTCGATGACGCGCATCACGTGGTCATCGTTTTCGAATGTGACCGGAGCACGTACGATTTTACCTTTGCGTTCAATGAAGATATTTTTTGGCCCGTTCACCATGACTTCGGTGATGTCGTCGTGCTCCAGCAGGGTTTGGATCGGCCCAAAGCCCAGTATCTCGGCAGTGATCTGTTCAAACAGCCGGGCGCGTTCCGGACGGGAAAGGACGATATTTTCTTCACTGAGGATCTGTTCAAACAGCTCCTGAATGGTCTTGCGCACTTCGGCGGTCTGGGTGATATCCATGGTTGGGTCAAGGCCTGCCAGAAGCTTGTTTTGAACGCGCGTCTTCAGATCCTGATATGTGCTCTGACCAGCGCTTGTCGCCGGAGCCGATACTCTGCGAGACTGAATTGCTGGACCGCGACGAGAGCTGTCGTCGGTAGTTGTTTCTTGCTCACCTTGGAGACGCTTTAAGATAGACATTATTTTTGGTGCTCCTTACGAAGATCAAGCTTCGTCGCGCTGCAGATTTGCGGTGATGATCTCTGGTATTTTTTCTGCAATGATCATGATACTTTTGCTGACGGGCAGCGTTTTGTTGTCCAAAATGAAGGGCTTGCCCTGGTTGATGGCGTTGTCAACGGTTTTATCGTCAAACGGGATGGTTGCCAGGACTTCTTGCCGCAGACTTTCACCAATTCTTTCAGGAGAGATTGCTATCCTCTTGTCGTACTTGTTAAGAATGAACATGATGCGATTACGAGGGATGCCTGACGCGTCAGTGAGGTTGAGGAAATGATTGGCATTTTTGATTGCAGGTATGCTTTGCGTGGTCAATAGCAGGATCAAATTTGCTTCATCCAGAGCAGCCTGGACAACTTCGGTCAGATATGAAGATGTGTCGATGATGATGAAGCGATAAACCTTGCGCAGGAATTTCAGCAGCTTGCCAAACTGTTCAGCGCTGACGGCGTCTGCCTGTTCAGGACGTTGTGGTGCTGCCAAGACATGCAAGCTTGATGCGCTATGTTTAAGGATCACGTCTTCGAGTACTTCCGTATCCAATTCTTCCACTCTGGGTGCCAGGTCGGCGATCGAATTTCTGGCTTGTTCATTCAGAAAGACAGTCACGTCACCGAATTGCATGTTGCCATCAATTAGTAAGACTTTATCGTCCTTGTTGTGTTTGCTGGCATCCAGTGCCAGGGCGAGATTAGTTGCCACCGTTGTACATCCACAGCCGCCTTTGCCGCTGTAGACGACCACAATTGCAGATTGCAGGATTGGTGAGGCGCTAATCGTTCCAGAGCTGTCCACCACCGGAGGATAAGATCGGGCTGCTTTTTCACGGGCTTCCTGCGCCACGACACCCGCGCGGTTTACCGCTGCGGCCAATTCGTCGATGGATGGCGGTTTGGTAAGATAGTCTCTGGCACCGGCCATCATTGCCCGGCGCATATAATTCTGATCACCCTGAACAGAAAGGATCACGACTTGCGAGAAAGGATACTTTTGCCGGATAACTTCGGTGGCAGTAATCCCGTCCATATCTGGCATATTGATGTCCATGATAATGACATCCGGATCGATCTTGCCAGTAACGGACAGGGCTTCCTTGCCTCCCCGCGCTACACCGGCGACCTCGATGTTGGGGTCGAATTGAAGCAACCGGCGTATGTTTTCTCGAGTCTCATCAATATCGTCAACAATTAATACCCGTATCTTTTGACGAGTTGGCATGTTTACTCCGCGAGCTCTCTGTTGGTTGTGATGTTTATTTTCTTTTCCTGTCGCCTGACTCCAGTTTGTCTATTGAGGCGGCTGCTGCGCAGGAACAGGCATATCTCTTTGTTCCATTGGTCTGAACCCAAAGTCACTGGCCGGTTTTTGCATCCCGTAAGGCAATTTTGTGGGATAAGGGATGTTATATTGATCCATAATGAATTGCAGGGTCACTGCTTCGGTGGAGGATTGCTGCTCATCCCCCGTGGAGCGTAAGGCCAGGTTCAATTCGGCATTGGATAACATCAGATAGTTCAATGCAACCGCATCCTGGGGCAGAACGATCAAAGTGATGTTGGTTGGCGTTGTCTTGACCGGGGCTGCCACTTCACCATCAGCCGTTTGTGTGGTTGTGGTGGTGGAGGGGACTTTATCGGTGAAGATGTTGCCGTCCAGGGGGAAGTCGCCAACCCACAGGACTATGGCATCCTGCACAATTGTTTGGGTCACCAAACGGGGGCGCTGGGCTTCAGATGGAATTGCATACAACGGGCCGGTTTCACCCAGAGCCGGGTCAATTTCGATACGGCCAATGGGCTGCCCGGCTCCAGCGATGTCCACCGTGATGGTGTTGGTGGTAATTTTGGTCTCGTCGGTTTCGCTGGTGGCAGAACGCACTACTCCACCAGGCGCATTGACAACCGTGTTGAGGTTGGGCAAAATGGTTTGATAATCTGCATCCAGATCGACCAGGGTGAAGGAGGCAATGATATTTACATGATCACCTGGCTGGAGGCCATAGGAGACAGAAGTCAATTTGCTGATCGGCATGGAGATGGCGACCATTCCGTTAGGGATCTGTGCTGATGCATACGAGCCCAGAGGAATTTCGGTCAATGAGTTGGAAGTCAAGGGCACGCCGTCCACCAGATCGATTTTGGCGAATTTGCCGGCCACATCCTGCCGGTTGGTGATGAAAAGGCCCTCCCGCATGTCTTCTTTGGGGTAGGGTATCATCGCTAACATATCATCAGTTATGGCACTCCCCCTGGAAACGGGTTGGGTCAGAACAACAATGTCAACCATTTCCTTTTCCTGCACAACCTGGGGGGCTAGCTGTTGAACCTGGGGTTGCGGCAGGATGCGATCGCGCATCAGGAACGCAGCTACAGCAAGCACCAAAATCAGGACAAGTGCAAGAACGATGAAAATCTGTCCGCTTTTTCGTCGACCACCTTTTGCCATGTGGGCCTCCTCAATTCAATTTATTGACAATGCAATATTAATCGAAATTCTTTTCCATATATGCTATTTTATTATACGGCAAAAATCAAGTCTTTGGGTCAGTTTTGAACGAATAAAATAGTAAGGACGGTTAAGAATATTATCATATGAATGGTGCAATAATTGGGCCAAACATTGGGTAAAGGAACAGCCCTGCCTGCTGGCAGGGCTGTTGACAGTCAGTAACAAGCTGAAATTAGACAGCTTCGACGACGTTGCTGAAGATCTTGCCGATGGCTGGGCCAAGCAGGGCCAGGATAACGATGACGACAACGGCCACCAGGACGAGGATCAACGCGTATTCTACCAAACCTTGACCTTTTTCTTTCGGAGCGAATAACATGAGATTTTTCCTTTCAAATAAAGAGTGAAGCAAAATGAGTTGGTTTTTTCGATGCTACGGCTTGACAATTAGATGGATTCGACGACGTTGCTGAAGATCTTGCCGATGGCTGGGCCAAGCAGGGCCAGGATGACGATAACGACAACGGCCACCAGGACGAGGATCAACGCATATTCTACGAGACCTTGACCTTTTTCTTTCGGGGCAAATAACATAAGATTTATCCTTTCAAATAATAGTGAAGCAAAATGAGCAGAGTTTGTTCGATAGTGTTGCTGGTAAGAATTAGACAGCTTCGACGACGTTGCTGAAGATCTTGCCGATGGCTGGGCCAAGCAGGGCCAGAATGACGATAACGACAACGGCCACCAGGACGAGGATCAACGCATATTCTACCAAACCTTGACCTTTTTCTTTCGGGGCAAACAACATGATAACCTCCTTTTTGAATGATTGACTGATAACTATTCTTATTATAGGCTGTCCGGCTTATTTTTCAAGGCCAAAGGCATTACAAACACCTTACAACAAACGTAAAAATTTTGTTAACGCGGGGTTGTTTTCACCCGATTATCATTGTTTCTGCAATAAAACAAGCTATAATTATCTTATCATTGAGAAAAAATGATATCGTCGCAGTGTACCTGCTGAAAGGTTGAGGAGGAAAAATGGACGACTTGTTTGATCGAGTGACATCGGAGCAAGATATTTTCAAAAAGTTATTGAGCAAGATTCCCGGCTTCAAAGGCTATATAGAGCGTTCTAATCGCCGTGCCTCGGATAAACTCTTGCGGGATTTGATTGCCAGTCGTTTTGAAGAGCAGTGGCAAAATATTTCTGCACTACAGCGCCAACTGATCAGCGATGGCGGCATTGAATATGTGGATGACATGGAAGGGGCGGCCATAAAACTTCGCCAATTCATTGACCGCATTCGCAATGCTGCATATGGCTATGCCGGCTTTTTTGATGCCATTAAGATCAATGAAGAGGAACTTGAAAAGATTTACCAGTATGATCTGGAATTGCTGGAAATGGTGGATCAAGTCAAGAATGGTGTTGACAATGTTGAGGCTTCATTTGGCACAGATGGGCTGCCGGCCGCGATTCGTCACCTGACGCGTGTAGCAGCGGATTGTGTAGATGCCTTCAATCGCCGCTCGGATGTTATCCTGACGGCCAGTGAAGGAATGTCCGAATAAGGGCAATATTGACCTTGTTCGGTTGAGATTGATTTGAATTTGGAGTGAAAAAATGGCAAGAATATTTGATGTAGTCGAATACGCCAGCGAGATGAAAGATGAAATTGTTCATCGATTCCCTGAAGTTGGTGTGGCTGATTTGCGATTAGGTTCCCAGGTCATTGTACGGGAATCCCAGAGAGCTGTTTTCTACCGGGATGGAAAATCGTTGGACGTTTTTGGGCCTGGGCGACATACCATTGCAACCGCTAACATCCCCAAACTGATAGATTTTATCGGCAAAGCGTTCAATGACCGCACACCTTTCACTGCTGAAGTGTATTATGTGTCGGTTAAGGAATTTGCTGACAAGAAGTGGGGAACGCCGCAACCGATCATTGTCCGCAATCCGGGAATGGGATTGGGCGTGGCCTTGTTGCAGGGATTTGGAACGTACAGCTTCCAGGTAGCAGATCCGGTTCAGTTCATTGCGCAGATTGTTGGAGCGACCGGGGTGTATCATACTGCTGATATTGAGACCCGGCTGCGTACGATGATCCTTTCCAAGCTCCAGGACATTCTTGGGGAGACTACAGCCACCAGAAGCGTTTTGGATTTGATCGGGCTGACAGAAGAACTGGGCGCGGGTGTACGGGCAAAGTTGCAGGACGATTTTGCGGCCATTGGTCTGACACTCAAGTCCTTCTACATCGGCAATCTCAAACCTTCTGACAAATCGGCTGATGAACTGCGGGCAATGGGCATGCTGGATATGCAAACTTATACCCAACTGCAAGCGGCAGATGCCTTGCGGGATGCGGCTCAAAACCCCAGCGGTGGCGCTGGCTTAACAGCAGGTATTGGGGCTGGCGTGGGTGTTGGAAATGTGATCAGCCAATCACTTGCTGGAATGACAGGCAACGCGTCTAGTGCGGGCGGAGGCGGCTCCACATCGTCTGCTCCTGCGGCAGGATCGGTAATGACACCTTCTGAAGCGGCTGCTGTGTTGCGCGTTTCTGAAGAGGATATCCTGGCTGCGATCAACTCTGGTGATTTGAAGGCACGTAAGATTGGCAATGCTTTCCGAATCAGCAAAGAGGCCCTGGACGCATTCATGGCTGGTGAATAAATCACAAATGGTGAAGCGTAAACAAAACAAGCCGGCAGATGCCGGCTTGTTTTGTTCTGGATGGAATTTAGGAAGTTTTTATGATGCGGCTGTTGCCAGCGTGTTATAATTTTCATGGTAGTTGGGTGGTCATTTTGATGGTTCTGGAGACAGAATGAGACTATACGAGTATCAATCAAAGATGATACTTGCCGAATACGGAATACCCATTCCGCGGGGGAGAATTACATCCACTGCAAGTGAAGCCAAGCAAATAGCAGATGAATTAGGGGGCCGGGTTGTTGTTAAATCCCAGGTATTGACCAGTGGGCGTGGCAAGGCGGGGGGCATTTTGCTGGCCAAGAATCCAAGGGAAGCACAGGAACTTGTAACACAACTGCTTTCCATGGAGATTAAAGGATTTCCTGTGCGCAGGGTTTTGGTTGACGAGGCGGTTACGATCGCAAATACCTGGTATTTGGGGATCATGATTGACCGCCAGGAGCGAACTCCTGTCATGGTGGCATCTGGTTTGAAGGCTAACGGGGTGGATAATCAGGCAATTGATAGTGATTTAGTGAAGGTCTTGATCAATCCCTTGCTAGGCCTCAAAGATTACCAGGTGCGGGATATCGCCGCCAGCATTGGCCTGCCGCGTCAACATTGGCGCAGTTTCATGAGGGTCGCCCATGGGTTATGGCGGGCTTTTTTGCGGATGGATGCCACATTGGTTGAGATAAAACCTTTGGTGATCACTTCAGACCAGCGAATGTTAGCCCTGGATGCTTTGTTGGTGGTGGATGATAACGCCAGTTTTCGGCACCCGGAATTTGCAGATTTTTGGGACCTTGGCCTGGCGGTTGCGCCGGAAGTGGAAGCCCGGAAATTCGGGCTGCAGTATGTGAAATTGACGGGGCAGGTTGGCTGCATGGTTAATGGGGCTGGATTAACCATGGCGGTAATGGATTTGATCAGTTATTTCAATGGCAGTCCGGCAAACTTTCTGGACGTTGGAGGAGGGGCAACGCCAGAAAAAGTGGCGGCTGGATTTCGCATCCTTCTTTCTGATATGGATCTCCGCTCAATTGTAGTCAATATTTTTGGCGGGGTAACGCGCTGCGATGATGTGGCTCAGGGAATGGTTAGTGCAATGAATGACATTAAACCACGCGTACCTATCGTCGTCCGGATGGCTGGAACTCACGCCGGTGACGCCATGAAGCTGCTGGAAGCTTCTCAGCTGGTCACAGCCGAGACGATGGTGGATGCAGTGCAAAAAGCCGTGGCATTCAGTGTTGGAGGCTGGAATGGGTATCTTGATTAGCCGGGATAGCCGGGTGCTGGTACAAGGTATCACCGGGTTTCAGGGGAATTTTCATACCCACCAGATGATGGAATACGGAACGCAGATCGTGGCAGGTGTCACCCCTGGCAAAGGGGGCGAATGGGCCATGGATGCCAAGGTTCCTGTGTTCGAATCAGTTCACATGGCGGTGGAAGCAACTGGCGCAGATGTGAGTGTGATTTTTGTGCCAGCTCACTTTGCCCAGGATGCCATATTTGAGGCGATTGATGCGGAAGTGAAATTGATCATTTGCGTTACTGAGGGACTGCCGGTGCACGATATGATCCAGGTGCGCCATTATTTGGGAGAAAAAGAAATTGTATTGATTGGTCCCAATTCTCCAGGCGTAATCACACCTGGAGAAGCCAAGGTTGGCATCATTCCGGATCACATTGTTTTACCCGGAAAGGTGGGTATTGTTTCCCGATCCGGGACATTGATCTATGAAGTGATGTATGCATTGAAGCAGCATGGGCTGGGTGTCAGCACGTGTGTGGGTATTGGCAGTGATCCGGTGAAAAGCACAGGGTTTGTGGAAATATTACGTCTTTTTGAGAATGATCCACATACGGAACAGATTGTGCTGGTTGGAGAGATTGGCGGTTGTGAAGAGGAGGAAGCAGCTGATTTCATCGGTTCTCTCACCAAGCCGGTCATCGGTTATGTGGCTGGTCTCACGGCTCCGCCGGGAAGACGGATGGGACATCTGGGGGCGATCATTGAAAACGGGCATGGAACAGCCGAGGGCAAGATCAAGGCGTTGGAACGCGCCGGAGCGCGCATGGCGCATCATCCAGAAGAGATCCCTCAACTGATCAATCGGTGACATGTTGAGTTGGGAATATAAAAGCGCAGATGATTTTTCTGCGCTTTTTGGTTTGGATAACGCAAGGAATTATTTGGCGTGCTTGTCAATATAACTGACAGCGTCTGCTACGGTTTTGATCTGGCGAGCTTCTTCATCTTCGATGGATATTTCAAATTTTTCACAGAAGCCATCAATGAGAAAGAATTGATCCATTGAATCGGCTTTCAAGTCTTCGATCAGGCGCGTCTCAGGTTTGATTTCGTCGCCATCGATCTTCAAAACATCAACGATAACTGCTTTCACTTCTTCGAATGTGTTGTCCATGTTATACCTCCATAAAGAATATGAGTACAATAGCTCAATCTGATTTTACCTGTCCTGTGCCAACTGTCAAGTGGCGACTAGCTGGAATGCCACTTTATGGAAGCCCTTTTCAGAACAAGTTTTGGTATACTGGTCATTATTATACTCTTTTGTCCCTGTTTCAAGAATGGCAAAATGGCAGATAAGAAGACGATCTTTGACCGCAAGGCGGACCATATCCGCATCAATTTGGAGCAAGATGTGCGCTCAGGCTTGAATACGGGCCTGGAAGCTTATCGCTTTGTTCATCAGGCTTTGCCTGAAATTGACCTGCAGGAAGTCTCTACGCAGATGGTTTTATTTGGCAGAAAACTATCTGCTCCTTTTCTGATCTCATCAATGACTGGGGGGACGCAACAGGCCTGGCAATTGAATCAGCGTCTTGCAGGTGTAGCCCAGGCCTTTGGTTTTGCCATGGGGGTGGGGTCGCAACGGGCAGGGCTTGCTCAGGCAGAGATGGAGGAAACCTTTCGGGTGCGGAAGGTGGCTCCGGATATTCTTTTATTTGCAAATCTGGGTGCAATCCAATTGGTTCGGGGGTTTTCAGTGGATGAGTGCCATAAAGCAGTCGACATGATTGGCGCAGATGGTTTGATTCTGCACCTTAATCCATTGCAGGAAGCCTTGCAGCCAGAGGGCGAGACCAATTTCAGGGGACTGGTGAAGAAGATTTCAGAAGTCTGCCGCCGGATGGAAGCTCCGGTGGTGGTCAAGGAAGTGGGCTGGGGCATTTCGGAAGAGGCAGCCAAAATGTTGATTGAAGCCGGAGTTGCGGCAATTGATGTAGCCGGTGCAGGGGGAACTTCCTGGTCGCAGGTGGAAATGTATCGGATTGAAGATCCTTACCAGGCCCAGGTGGCAGCTGCTTTTCGGGAATGGGGGGTGCCCACCGCCGATTCAATCCTGGCGGTGCGTAAAGTATCGCAAAGTTTGCCGGTATTTGCTTCCGGTGGGATCAAAGATGGTGTTGAGGCGGCAAAGTGTTTGGCGCTGGGCGCTGATCTTTGTGGATTGGCCGGGCATTTTCTGCGGGCTGCGGCCAGTTCCTTTGAAGAGACCTGGAAGACCGCCGATATGCTGGTGCAGCAGTTGAGAATTGCCATGTTTGCTGCCGGGATAGTTAGCATTGAGGATTTAAAACAAACCAAATTGAAACGTAGCCAAAGGTGAATTGTGGATCTGATGCAATCAGTTGAATTGTTCCGCCCAAAGATCGAGCAGGAACTGGAGCGTATCGTTAATGATGCCATTGAGGATGAATATTCTCTCTTGCGCAGCATGCTGGCTTATCATTTGGGATGGGAAGGCGACGGCGCCGGACTGCGGGCGCAGGGGAAACGCATTCGCCCGGTGATGTTGTTATTGTGTGCCATGGCCGCTGGCGGAGATTGGCAGCCGGTTTTGCCAGCGGCGGCAGGGGTGGAATTGCTGCATAATTTCTCCCTGATCCATGACGATGTGGAAGATGGCGGAGAACTGCGGCATGGGCGGCCGACTGTCTGGGTCAAATGGGGCGTGCCACAAGCGATCAACGCCGGCGATCTGATGTTCACACTTGCCAATGTTGCTATTTTGCGCTTGCGTACAGCTTTTCCTGCCGGGAAAGTCTTGCAGGCGCAAGAATTGTTTCAGCAGACCTGCGTCCATCTCACCGAGGGACAATTTCTTGATATGTGGTATGAAGCGCAGGGAGAATTGCCACTGACAGCTTACTGGTCCATGGTGGCTGGTAAAACTGCGGCCTTGCTGGCCTGCTGTGCTGAAATGGGGAGCATGCTGGGTGGCGCTGATGAAGCTGAGCAGAAAAAATTCAGAAACTTTGGACATCTGCTGGGGATGGCTTTCCAGGTGCAGGATGACTATCTGGGCATTTGGGGGGAATCTGACCTGATGGGAAAATCAACAAGCAGTGATTTGTTCACCAGGAAAAAGACACTGCCAGTATTGTATGGTTTGCAGCAGAAGGGCAGGTTTGCGGCGCGCTGGCAGGCAGGTCGCATTAGTGAAGGGGATATTCCTTTCCTGGCGCAATTGTTGGAAGAAGAAGGCGGTCGGGAGTATGCCCATACTACCTCTGTAGATTTCACGGGAAGAGCACTGGCGGCGCTTTCTGAGGCTATTGGCGATGAACCGAGTGGAGCAGCCCTGCATCAGTTGGCAAGCCAGCTGTTGGGCCGGAGACTGTAAGCCTGTAACTTGTCTATTCAATTTGGAATTCCATCTGGTCAAGATGCGTGAATGGGCGATATAATTTGTTGATGTCATTATCTTGCTTATAATCGAAGAGAGGAAAGCATCGTGGATATTTTTTCAAAGTGTACAAATTTCACCATTGCAAAGGAAGCTATCGCACAGGGTACATACCCCTACTTTCTTGCACTTGAGGAAAGTGAAGGAACTGAGGCGGTTTGCAAGGGCAAGCGTTTGATCATGTGCGGGTCAAATAACTACCTGGGATTGACGACACACCCGAAGGTTCGTGAAGCTGCCCGGCAGGCAATTTCCCGGTATGGCACAAGTTGCTCGGGCTCCCGTTTTCTGAACGGCACCCTGGCAATGCATGAGCAGCTGGAAGCAGAACTGGCGGTTTGGGTCGGCAAAGAAGCAGCGATCACTTTTACAACAGGCGTATTGACGAATCTCGGCACGATCAGTGCCATTGTCGGCCGGGGTGACATCGTCATCCTGGACAAGGAAGACCATGCCAGTATTGTTGACGGGGCTGTGTTGAGCTGCGGCAAGCTGGAGCGCTTCCGGCACGCAGATATGGATCATCTGGAACGCGTATTGCGCTCGTTGCCTGAAGAACCTGGAAAACTGTTGGTGGTGGATGGCCTGTTCAGTATGGAGGGCGATCTGGCCAATTTGCCGGAGATCGTGCCCTTGGCGAAGAAATACGGGGCGCGCTTGATGGTGGACGATGCGCATGGGATGGGCGTGACTGGCGGCGGTCGCGGCACTGCGGCACACTTCGGCCTGACGGACGATGTGGATATCATCATGGCAACCTTCAGCAAATCCTTTGCGTCTTTGGGGGGCTTTATTGCCGGTGATGAGGATGTGGTGCATTATATTAAACATCATGCCCGGGCTTTGATTTTCAGTGCCAGTATTCCTCCTGCCAATGCAGCTGCGGCTCTGGCGGCGCTGCACATTATGCAAGAGGAGCCGGAGCGTATCGACCGGGTAAACCAGATCGCTGCCAAGATGCGCAAAAGCTATCAACAGATGGGATTTGATACGGGTGATTCAGTGACACCGGTCATTCCAATTGTCATTGGGGATGACGCATTGACTTTCGCCATGTGGAAATTGCTGTTTGAAAATGGCGTGTTTGTTAACCCTGTCATCTCTCCAGCGGTTTCACCGGGACGGCAGTTGCTGCGTACCAGTTACATGGCAACCCACACCGATGAACAACTGGAACAGGTTCTGGATGTATTTTATAAATCCGGAAAAGAGTTGGGTTTGATCTAGTTTCCTGTTTAGGAATGGATAACGGCGCGGGAACTTCCGGCGCCGTTATTTTTTGCAAGAAAGCACCAGTTTATTGCGTGTAGCCATCGGAGTAAAGCGCTTTTTTATGGGTTTTCAGAATTACGATCAAAGCTTGAAGGTTATTGGAGCCTGAATTTGGAAACAAACATTTGCCTATTTGATGTGGATGGTGTTCTGGTGCAGCCAGGCGGGTATCGGGCTGCTGTCAGGGCAACGCTGGAATATTTTCTGGGGCGGATGGGTTTGGTTCATTTGACGCCCGGGGAAGAGATACCGGTGCTTTTTGAATCGATGGGGGTCACCAGCGAATGGGACATGGTTCCGATCACGCTGGCAGTTGTTATGAACAGTATCTGCGTTGAAAACGAACCTGATCAGCCCCTGCACAGCCTGACATCCTTTCTGGATTGGGCTAAAGCCCTGAATTCAGATCTGCCTGTCGATCTTGCAGTGGAAATCCGCCGTCTTGCACCTGCTTTTCAAGGGGCGGAAATACCGGCCGAGGCCATTTTGCAGAATGTTTCGTCGGGGAGTGATCGAGAATTTCTGCCCCACCTCACTATTGCTCTGCTGAACGAAATCCTGGGCAATAGTAGAGATATTAATATTTCACAGGTGACAAAGGTGTTTCAGAATATTGTGCTGGGCAGCGCCGATTATAAGACGGTTTATGGCCAGCCGGCAGAATTTGAGAGATCTTCTTGCTTGAAGGAATATGATCGAGTGTTGATCGAGCCTGGTGTTTATTCGAGATTGCGCCAGCAGCGACTGGATGGCAATTTGTTTTATGCAGCCTACACTGCACGCCCCTCGCTGCCTCCCAAAGAGGTGAATATTGATGTGCGCGGCTTTTCACCGGAAGCAGAACAGGGCCTGGTATTGGTGGATCCGCAATTAATGCCTTTGATTGGCTACGGACGGTTACGCTATCTGGCTGATCAGGTGGGGGTGAAAGCGGATGCAATTCTGAAACCTGCTCCGGTTCAGGCGCTGGCGGCGCTGGCTGCGGCAATCACCGGGGAGGAGTGGCTTTCCTTGCAATGGGCATGGCAAGTTTTTTCGTCGTATGGCGGCGATCAGGATACATTTGCCACAGGAGTACAGAGGTCGGAATTGTGGCGGCGACTTCCAAGCAGTTTTGCGCTGCATGTGTTCGAGGATTCTTCCATTGGTATCACGGCAGGCCGGCGGGCAGCAGATATCCTTTGTGAGACTGGCCTGAATGTGGAATTCCATGCCTGGGGGATTGCCGAGGATGAAGGAAAACGCCAGGCGCTGTTGGCGGTGGGTGCGGAAATATTTCCAGATGTAAATGCGGCGTTAAGGACCGGTTTTGCATGGCTCTAATAAAAAAGCCAGGTGGCTTCTTTAGGGCCGCCTGGTAAGGTTTTCGAAGCATGCATCGAGTTGGTCGAGGTTTATGTTCAGTTGGATTAGAAAAGGCCCCAGTCAGCGGCCAGACCGTCTTCCATCATGGAACCATCCCAGACTTCCATGACCAGTTCGACGAACACAGGCAAATCAAGGGCGGTCTCGGCACAGTCTGTGACTTCTTCGATCATCGCCGGCCCATATGGACAGAAAGGTGTGGTGAGGATCATTTTGATATCCACCTGATCTTCTGAAAGAGTTACGTCCCGGATCAAACCCAACTGAATGACGTCCAGACCAAGCTCAGGATCTTTCACCTCTCGAAGGGATTTCCTGAGATGTTGCGCCAGATCGGGATGGGTGCTTTCCGCTTGCCAGGTGGGTTGGTTGCTGGTTTCTGATTCCATAGATTCTTTTCCTAGTTTGGATTGAAATCAGTCTCTCTGATTTGATAGGTTTTGTATACTGCAGCATCATCCAACCTGGTAATTTTATTGCGATCCACGCCCAGAACAGAGGAAATGAGAATGGTATCAATGGTACAAATTTCAGGATGAGAATTGCTGATCTGCTTGAAGGGGCAGGTCATCTCGCGGATGATATATGCTTCTCCCTTTTTTTCCCAATCGATCAGGAAACCTTGCTCGGCAAGCAACTCGGTGAGAATCGGCAGTCGTTGCGCCAGAGGCAAGCCTTGCGCTTTTTTGACATGTTCTTCGGCCAGTTGAGTAGCAATATCCTGAAAAAGGTTTTGCAATTGACTTTCTGTGAGGATGTATTTCAAACGTTCAATGAGCAGGTTGGTCAGGCGTAAATAACAGGTTGGGAAGCTTTCCATGCCCCTTTCGGTGAGGTAGTAGACCAGACGTGGCCGGCCAACCCCGTGGCGCTCTTCCTCTGCTTCAATCAAGCCTTCCGATTCGAGATTGGTCAGATGATGGCGCACAGAAATTGCATTGATCCCAATAGCTTCAGCCAGTTCGTTGATGCTTGAGCGGGGATATTTCAATAAATATTCGGTAATTCGATCTTTTGTGCTTTTCATAATTTTCCTTCCAGCAACTGATGTGCTGCTTCAAGGATCAGGAAAAAATTCACAGACATTTGAAGACTTGAAAAATGGAGAAGAAACAAACAAACAAACAAACAAGAAATTTATACTAATATTATAGTATTTCTAGTATATCATATTTAGATAAGAATTGTCAATATATTATATTTTTATATAAAATATTGATCTGGCTATGGTAATTTGTTGCAATTCGGACAATTTATAGTATAATTAGCCTGCTTCGAAAAATCGGAAAACAGGGCAGAAAATATTTGCCATTTTCGAAAATTAATGATGATTTGGTAATGTCATACCAAGGAGACAATATTAATGACAGAGTTGATTGTACGCGATCTTCATGTCGAAATTGAAGGCAAAGAGATCCTTAAAGGCTTGAATATTAAGGTTGCCCAGGGCGAAATGCATGCCATCATGGGACCGAATGGCACTGGCAAATCCACCCTGGCTAACGTGATCATGGGTAATCCCGCTTATCAAGTGACCAGCGGAGAAGTGATCTTTCATGGTCGGGATATTCTGGAATTGGGCGCTGACGAACGTTCCCGCATGGGGTTGTTTTTAGCATTTCAATATCCAGTATCGATCCCCGGTGTGACTCTGGCTAATTTCCTGCGCATGGCGCTGAACGCCAGGCGCAAGGATCGCAACCCGGAAGACAAGGGTATTCCTATTCCAGAATTCCGTAAGCTGTTGATTGAAAAAATGGATCTTCTGCAAATTGACCACAGCTTTGCCGGGCGCTATCTGAATGAAGGGTTTTCGGGCGGTGAGAAAAAGCGGGCAGAAATATTACAAATGGCCATGCTTACGCCGGAGATTGTGGTGCTGGATGAAACTGATTCAGGTCTGGATATTGATGCACTTAAGATCGTTTCAGCCGGGGTGAATGCGCTACGTGGCCCAGAGCTGGGCGGACTGATCATTACCCATTATCAGCGCATTCTTAACTACATTCGTCCTGATTTCGTGCATGTGATGGTTGATGGACAAATTGTTGAATCTGGAGGGGCCGAACTGGCCCTATACCTTGAAGAACATGGGTATGAGAAATATGAGAAAGCCGCATCTCCTGTGTGACTTGAAATGGTTTACTGGTAGAAATGGATGCCCACATGAGAACGATGGGAGATCAATATGAGAGAGAAACAAAACGAATCAGAACTGATTGCTCTGATTGGCGAGAGTGATCAGCAATACGGGTTTAGAGACCCGGATCAATATATTTTTAAGACCAAAGAGGGCCTGGATCGTTCGGTGGTTGAGCGAATTTCGGTTGCCAAAGGCGAGCCGCAGTGGATGCTGGATTTCCGGCTGCGGGCGTTGGCGCATTTTGAGAAACGCCCCATGCCAAATTGGGGACCGGATCTTAATGGCTTGGATCTTGAAAAGATTTTTTATTATGTGAAGCCAACCGAGGCGTCGAGTGGTTCGTGGGACGATGTGCCTGACACGATCAAGAACACATTTGACCGGTTGGGCATCCCGGAGGCGGAGCAAAAATTTTTGGCCGGTGTGGGGGCGCAGTATGAATCCGAGATGGTTTACCACCAAATCCAGGAGCACCTCGAGAAAAAAGGTGTGATCTTTTTGAGCATAGAAGATGGGCTGCGGGAACACCCTGATCTTTTCCGTGAATATTTTTCCACTGTGGTGCCGATAGAAGATAACAAGTTTGCAGCCTTGAACAGTGCGGTCTGGTCGGGTGGTTCATTTGTTTATGTTCCGCCAGGCGTCAAGGTGGAACTGCCGCTTCAGGCGTATTTCCGTTTGAACACAGCCAGGATCGGTCAATTTGAACGCAGCCTGATCATTGCGGATGAGGGTGCTCAGGTTCACTATGTGGAAGGCTGTACTGCGCCGCAATATACGACAGCATCCCTGCATAGTGGGGTGATCGAAATCATTGTCAAAAAAGGGGCAAGAGTGCGTTACACCACGATCCAGAACTGGTCAAAGAATGTTTTCAATCTGGTGACCCAGCGGGCGATGGTTCATGAAAATGCCACCATGGAATGGGTGGATGCCAACATGGGCTCAAGAGTGACCATGAAGTACCCATCTTGTTATCTGGTTGGCGAGGGTGCCCATGGAGAGAACCTGTCGATGGCTTTCGCTTCTGCCGGTCAAATTCAGGACGTTGGCGCCAAGATGCTGCATTTTGCGCCGAACACCAGCAGCAAGATCACTTCCAAGTCGATCAGCAAGGGCGGCGGTCGGGCTTCTTATCGTGGCATGGTCAAGGTCAATGACGGCGCTCATAATGTGCGGTCCAATGTGGTATGTGATGCCTTGTTGTTGGATGCAAGCTCGCAATCGGATACCTACCCATACATCGAAGTGGATGAGCGGGACGTGTCTATTGGACACGAGGCATCGGTTTCCCGGGTTGGAGAAGAGCAGTTGTTCTATTTGATGAGCCGCGGCTTGAATGAAGAAGAAGCCAATACCATGGTGGTTTCTGGTTTCATTGAACCGCTGGTCAAGGAATTGCCGATGGAGTATGCGGTTGAAATGAACCGCTTGATCCAACTGCAAATGGAAGGCTCAATTGGATAATTGATAATGGGAGCAGCATTGCCCATTTGTTGAGATAGAGGAATGCATTGAACTTATGAATACAACAATGCCTGTAGTAACACGAGTCCGCAAACAGGGAAACGTAGTGAGCAAGGAATTAGGATTCGTTGCTCACTATGCAGAACGAAAATTGGGAGTGGACTGGTTGACAGACCTCCGCTACCAAGCCAGAAAGCGTTATTTGGCTATACCATTCCCTGTGAGCACAGATGAAGCCTGGCGGCGTACCAGTCTGGTTGGACTTGATTTTGCATCCTTCAGTCTGGTTGAAGCTGGTCAATCTGTGACTGGCGCACATGTGCCAGCCGCCTTACTTGAACCAATGGCTGATGAGGCGCATGGCGGCGAGATCATTTTGACGCCGGGGGGCGGCAGTGTGCAATTAGCAGAATCCTTGGCCGATCTTGGGGTTGTTTTTACCGACCTTTTGACAGCTGAAAGAGAGCATGCCCATGTATTGGAAAAGGTCATGGGCAAGGTCGTAAAAGCAGATGATGGGAAATTTGCCGCTCTGGCAGAGGGGTTTTCCCAAACTGGTGTTTTGCTGTATGTTCCCAAAGGGGTGGTGGTTGAACAACCTTTGCACAGCCTTTTCTGGGCGCCAGGCAGCGGCTTGGCGTATATTTCACATGTGATGATCTATTTGGAAGAAGGCGCATCGGTAACTTACGTACACGAGGCTGCATCACCCACTGAAACCAGCGGTCAAAGTTTGCATGTTGGCGCAGTGGAGATTCATGTGGGGCCGGCTGCTTCTTTGCGGTTGGTGGAGCTTCAGTCGTTGGGTGAGCATGTTTGGAATTTCAGCCATGAGCGCGTGCAGGTGGAACGGGATGGGAAGATCGACTGGGTCTTTGGTTCTGTGGGAAGCCACCTGACCAAGAATTTTCTTGATCTTGACCTGGCTGGCCGCGGTAGTGAAGGCCGGATGAGCGGTTTTTATTTTACCGATGACGGTCAACATTTGGATCATGACACCCAGCAGAATCACCTTGCTCCGAATACCACCAGCGATCTGTTGTTCAAGGGTGCTTTGCTTGGCAAGTCCCGTTCTGTCTGGCAGGGGATGATCTACGTTGCTCCTGGCGCGGACAAGACGGATGGCTATCAGGCCAATCGCAACCTGATCCTGAACTCGGAAAGCAGGGCGGATTCGATCCCTGGCCTGGAGATCAAGGCGGATGATGTGCGCTGCTCACACGGGGCGACGATTGGGAAGATTGACCCTGAACAAGTGTTTTACCTGTTGAGCCGCGGCATCCCGCAGAAGGAAGCTGAGCAGTTGATTGTGGAAGGGTTTTTCGATCCTATCATGCAGCGAATCCCCTTTGCAGGTGTACGCGCGAGGTTCCAGAATGCCATTCACCAAAAGATGATGTCGTTTTCTCTTTAGTTTTGTGGAAGTTCTGGCAAGAAATAATGACAGCCATCGTGATGACGAGTTTCACAGGTTGAGTCAAAATACCAAACTGGGAATTTCTCCTGCATGGAGTGTTTTAAACGAACTGTCGTGATAGAATTAAATGGGTAAAAATTCCTATTTTGGAGAAATGTTATGGCGTCAGTTCCGTTTATGAAACTTCCCGAGCCTCAAATTGATTATGAGGTTGGCAATTTTGCCGAGGTCTTTTGTGATCATGATGATAAAAACAAAGAACGCGTGCGCGGCTGGCTGAAAGGCGTGATCGTACAGGTTGATGCGAAGATGGTCGCTGTACAATTTCAGACCAATGTGTATTTGACGGATGGCTGGATGGTACCGGATCATATTCTTTGGTATACGGTTAATTCGGCTAACATTCGTCCTTATGGACGGCGAAAGATGAAGTCGAACTGATTGATCGGTTAAATATCTATGGACAGTTGCAGTCAATTTACCGGTGATTTTTCAAATATCAAGGGTGATTTTCCGGCGCTCTGGCGAAAAGTGAATACAGGAGCAGAATTGATCTATCTGGATTCTGCAGCCACATCTCAGAAACCGGCGTGTGTGCTGGATGCGATGGATCACTATTACCGCCATTCAAATGCCAATATCCACCGCGGCATTCATACCCTAGCAGAAGAGGCAACAGCAGCGTATGAGGATGCCCGTCAGAAGGTGGCGGATTTCATTGGCGCAAAAAGCATTCGGGAGATTGTCTTCACCCGTAATACAACTGAGTCCATCAACCTGGTGGCCTATTCCTGGGGCAGAAAAAATCTTGCGGCAGGCGATATGGTGCTTCTGACTGAGATGGAACACCATGCCAACCTTGTTCCATGGCAGATCCTGGCCGAAGAACGAGGGATTCGTCTGGAATTTGTGCCAGTAACCCCGGAAGGGCTGCTGGATCAACAGGCATTTGACCAGTTGCTGGCATTGGGGCCCAAACTGGTTTCCTTTATTCATGTTTCCAATGTGTTGGGTACGATTAACCCGGCCAAAGAGATGATCCGCAAAGCAAAGTTGGCCGGCGCGGTCACCCTGCTGGATGCGGCGCAATCGGTGCCTCATTTTGCGGTGAACGTGAGAGACCTTGATGCTGATTTTGCAGCCTTTTCGGGGCACAAGATGTGCGGCCCGACTGGCGCGGGCGTGCTGTATGGCCGCCAGGAATTGCTGGAGGCTATGCCGCCGTTTCTGGGTGGTGGAGACATGATTCGCAAGGTCTATTTGCGTTCCTTCCTGCCCAACGAACTGCCTTTCAAATTTGAGGCGGGCACGAGTGCCATTGCCGAAGTGATCGGTCTCGGAGCGGCGGTGGATTATTTGTCTGCCATCGGCATGGACGCGGTTGCTGCGCATGAGCGGGAGATTACTGCTTATGCGACGCATGTGTTGGGTGAACTGCCCTGGCTGCACATTCTTGGGCCAAGCGCCGACCAGCGGGGTGGTGTGGTTTCCTTCGAGGTGGAAGGCGTCCACCCGCATGATGTAGCCCAGCTTTTGGACCGTGACGGGATTGCCGTGCGGGCAGGTCATCATTGTGCCATGCCTTTGCACGAAATATTCGGCCTGCCAGCCAGCACACGGGCCAGCTTTTATGTGTACAACACAAAGGACGATGTGGATGCACTGGCGGCTTCGCTGTACAAAGTAAAAAAGATGCTGGGCTAGTCCTGGCGGGCAGGAGTTTTGCATGGATGACATGTATCGGGAATTGATTATCGAACGGAATCGTTCTCCCCATTATCGCGGAAAACTGGAACCGAGCGATTATTCATATCAGGATGAAAACCCGCTGTGTGGGGACGATATCCGCATTGACGTGCGTACGGATGATGAAGGGGTGATCACTGAGGCTGCCTTTAGTGGGCATGGCTGCGCCATCTCGCAGGCTTCGGCTGATCTGATGATCGAATTTGTGCTTGGCAAACCAATTGAAGAAGTCAAAAAAATGAACAAGCAAGATATTTTAGACCTGTTGGGGATAGAACTGGGGCCGGTACGTCTGAAGTGCGCTTTACTGCCTTTGAAAGTGATCAAGGCTGGTATTTATGGCGTGGGCGAGGCGGCGGATGACCTGCATGAAGGGATGGACGAGGATGACTGATGTGAACTCGCTTGATCCCGAAAAGTTTCAGTTTCTTTCGGTAGCAAACGTAGATGAAATTGAAGATGGGGATCGGCTTTTCATCGAGGTGCAGGGGCAGACGATCATCCTGATGGCGGCGGGAGATGGCTATTATGCCATGGGCGATGTGTGTACCCATGATGGTGGGCCACTGGGAGATGGTGAGTTGGATGGCTGCGAATTGATTTGCCCGCGGCATGGAGCCCGTTTCGATATCCGTACTGGGGCGGCCTTGACCTTGCCGGCAGTGGTGGACGCACCAGTATTCCCGGTACGGGTGGTGGACAGGAGTATTGAAGTTGGTGTCCCGCTGGATGATTAAAGCCAGCTTGAGAAAAAGACAAAAGTCCGGAGAGGGTATCCCTCCGGACTTTTTTTGATGGGATAAGGCTGATTATGGAAGCCCAAAACGGGAAACGATGCGCAGGATGTCAAAACCTTCTGCATAATGCGATTCGGAAAAGGCGCCGTTGCGTACCAGGATGGCACGCGTGAGTTCTGCGTCAAAATAATACTTGTCTCGGTAGGTTGAGTATTGGGAAAGAGCCTCGATCTTGCGTTCCACGTCCTGCTCGGTTACAGCCACCAAAAAGTGGGGGAAAAAGCCATAGCTGCTGCGGATGACATCAAAACCCAGAACGGTGATGCCGCGAAAGGCGCGCAAGGCCTCTTCGGTAACGGTGTTGTGGTCCTGGTGAATATCGTTCCTGGAGTGGACGAAGACAATATCTGGTTGAAACTCCTTGTTCAGTTTGAACAGGAATTCAAGGATCTCCTGCCGCTCATGGGGGAAATTTCGCGTTACGAATTTTTCCACCAGTTGGTTTTGAGGAGGCACGCCCAGAATATCCATACTCCTGTGATGTTCTGCAACCACATTATTGAGTGCAGGATTCTTCTGGTTATCCGACAAGGTGACACATAGTACTTCCGCCCGCCCTGCCAGGTTGGAGATGAGCGCGCCAGCCCCAATCTCGATATCGTCCGGGTGTGCCCCGAGAAAGCAAACGCGTTTTCCGTAAAACAGCATGCCCTTTTCCTGATCGTTTATGGGGTCACTTGGTGGCAATGAAACCGCCAACCACTTTGGTCATCACCAGCTTGCCTTCTTTTTCAATCCGGCGACGGGCGACTTCGGAAATCTGTGTCATAACCTGCTCGAAGCCAGCCTTGTTCGTAAAGAGATCGTTCCATAGTTTGCGGTCTTCAGACAAGGAAGCACGGGTATAAGCCAGGAAAGGATCGACACTCTCAAAGGTGAGCGGGTTTTCAAAAGTTAAAACCTCAACTTGCTTGAAGGTCTCTTTCATCGAGCCGAGAATGCCGGAGGCATAGCGCGAACTGCCGGGCATGGGCGGGATGGGCTTCTGGGTGGCCTCGTGGATAATGTCATAAAAGAGTTGCTTGTTTTCCGGCATGGGGCCGGTGGAGAAAAGGACGCCGCCGGGTTTCAAAACGCGGTGCATTTCACGGATGGTGAAGGGAATGTCTTCTGCATAGTAAATGGCAAAACAGCAGGAGGCAAGATCAAACTGGTTGTCGACGAAGGGGAAGCGTTGGTTAAAGTTGAGTTCCATCAAGGTGAAGGGCGTCCCAATCTCTTCGTTTCGCTGTTGGGCCTGGGCCAGTAAATCTGCAGATACATCGCCGCCAATGATGCTGCATGCACCTTTGAGATGATTGTGGAAGGAGGTGCATTGTTTGCCTGCTCCACACGCGACATCAAGAATTTTCATGCCTTGTTTCAGGGGGAGAATTTCCAGCATCCATTTATCAATATCGCGGCCGCCATACTGATTGTGGATATCGATCCGGGTTGCCAAATCACTTGTGGTTTCCTGGTAATTGATCTTCATGGTTCCTCTTTTTTGTATTGGATTTTTTATAAGACTAGAATTATAAATGATTTTCGGTTTCTCTTGTCAACAGATGCGGGGCAGCATTTCGCCTGCCATCACATCCAGCAGACGGGTGCCGCCGATGACTGTTTTGAGCAGTACACGGTCAGATGGGGAGGCTTCAACTTTGCCGATGATGGCGGCACGGCTGCCGTATTTGTCCTGCTGCATGGCAGCCAGGGCTGCCTGGGCTTCTTCTGCCGGAACAATAGCGATGAGCTTGCCTTCGTTGGCAACATACAATGGGTCAAAGCCAAGCATCTCACAGGTGGCACGCACTTCAGGTTTGACCGGAATGGCGGTTTCGTCGATGGTAATACAGGCATGGCTTTGTACGGCGATCTCGTTCAGGGTGGTGGCCAGGCCGCCGCGGGTAGGGTCACGTAGAACGTGTGTATGCGGGGCAGCTTTGAGCAGGGCATGGATCATGTGATTCAGCGGGGCAACATCGGAGAGAATGGCGGTTTCAAAACCAAGCTCGCCGCGGGCGCCCAGCACGGCAATTCCGTGATCGCCAAGGTCACCTGAGACCAGGACGATGTCGCCAGGCCGGGCTTGTTCTCCGCCGACGCGATGCGCGGATGGCACCCAGCCAATGCCGGTGGTGTTGATGAAGACTCCGTCGGCGCTGCCTTTTTCGACCACTTTGGTATCTCCGGCGATGATTTGCACCCCGGCCTCATCGGCAGAGTGCTGCATGGAACGGACGATCGTTTCCAGCAGGTCCATTGATAGGCCTTCTTCGAGAATGAAGGCTGCGGTAAGGTAAAGTGGGATGGCGCCAGACATGCACATGTCGTTGACTGTGCCGCATACCGACAGGCTGCCGATATCTCCACCAGGGAAGACCAGCGGGGAAACACTGTGTGAATCGGTGGAAATGCTCAGTGAACCGTGCAGATTGGCGCCATCTGGCAGGGAAACCTGGGCGAAGTCGTTGGCGGCAGAAAGCGGTTCGGAGGCCAGATGGGGCATGAAGATGGCCTTGATCAGGTCCTGGGTCATTTTTCCACCAGAACCATGTCCCATTACAATCTGCTCACCATGTTTTAGGGGCAGCGGACAGCTAGCTTTTTCGAAGGGTGAAAGAATATCGTTGCGTGTAGTCAAAATATAATCCCTCGGTCTGGGTGAATAGGATGACAGTTTTAATCCTGGACAGGGGTGCGGCCTTTGCCGTAACGGTAATAGGCGGCACAGGTGCCTTCGGAGGAAACCATGGTGGCTCCCAATGGGTTTTGTGGTGTGCACAGGACGCCAAAAGCCGGGCAATCCACAGGCTTTTTCAAACCTTGCAGGATTTGGCCAGCGATGCAAACATCTGATTCGTGGGTGTTGATATCTGCCACCTGAAAACGCAGCTCGGCATCGAATGGAGCGAACTCGGGACGTAGTTTCCAGCCACTCATGGGGATCATACCGATGCCGCGCCAGTTCTGGTCACAGGGTTCAAAAACGCGTTCAATGGCACGCTGGGCGGCCTGATTCCCTTCAAGGGTTACAGCGCGGCTGTAAGCGTTTTGCACTTCAATTTTGCCTGCTTCCAGTTGCTGCATAAGCATCAGCAAACCGCGGCTGAGGTCCAGCGGTTCAAAACCGGTCACTACAATGGGCAGGTTGTATTTTTCTGCGATGGGCAGGTATTCCCAATAGCCCATGACGGCGTTGACATGGCCGGCAGCGAGGAATCCTTGCACACGATTGCCGGGAGCACTGAGGATGGCTTCCATGGCCGGGGGCACACGTACCTGTGAGACCAGGACGGAAAAATTTTTCAGTCCCAGACTCTGGGCCTGAATGACGCTCATCACATTGGGCAGGGCGGTGGTCTCAAAGCCAATGGCAAAAAAGACCACCTGCTTGTCAGGATTCTGGCGGGCGATCTTGACCGCGTCCAAGGGAGAGTATACCAACTTCACCTGGCCGCCTGCGGCGCGCACCGCGAAGAGGTCTTTTTCAGATCCTGGCACGCGCAGCATATCGCCAAAGGAGGTGAAGATGACGTCTGGCTGGGCGGCAATGGCAATGGCTTTATCAATCAGCTTGAGTGGGGTAACGCATACCGGGCAGCCAGGGCCATGCACCAGCTCGATTTCCGGCGGCAGCATTTCGTCCAGGCCGTATTGCAGAAAGGCATGAGTCTGCCCGCCGCAGATTTCCATGATGGTCCAGGGGCGGGTCACCGTGTGGCGAAGTTCATCCAAAACGCCTTTGACCAGCCTGGCATCCCGAAATTCATCGACAAAGCGCATCAGGCAGTTTCTCCACCGGAAGCGGCGATCTCATCCATTTCATCAGCCAGCAAGGACATCTCGTTAAGGATGCGCAGGGTTTCCATGGCTTCGTCTTCACTGAGAATGCTGAGGGCAAAGCCGGCATGTACGATGACATAATCATCCACCTGGGCTTCATCAACGGCTTCCAGGCATACTTCGCGCAGGACGCCGCCAAAGTCGACTTTGCCCATGTGCATGTTGTTATCCAGATACACTTCTGTGATCTTTCCCGGTATTCCTAAACACATAATCGTTTCCTCTCATTATCCAGTAGTGACTGGTTGTTTTTGGTCGTTGGCGTAGGCGGCAATCATGATCTGACCCAGAGCCAGGCCGCCGTCATTGGCGGGTACTTGCTTGTGCAGCAGGATGGTAAAGCCGTGTTGTGCCAGACGGGTTGTGGTTTTTTCCAACAAAAGGTGGTTTTGCCAGACACCTCCGCTCAGGGCGACTGTGTTACATCCGGTTTCTGCGCGGATAGCGAGGCAAAGCTGATTGCTCAGACTTGCAATGCCGTTATGAAAACGAGCTGAAATTACAGCAGCAGGAATACCCTGCTTAAGGTCTTTTAGCAAGGATTGCCAGAGGGGCAGGGTCAAGATTTGATCCCGTTCCACTGCAAAGGGGTATTCACCGTTCTCCAGCGGATCGGCCAGAAGCTCAAATTCGATGGCAGCCTGGCCTTCGTAGGTGACTTCCTGGCGGGTGCCAGCCAGGGCGGCAGCGGCGTCAAACAGGCGGCCCATACTGGAAGTCATGGGGGCATTGATCTGATGCTCCAACTGGGCACGCAGCAGGTTCCTTTCCTGTGAGCAAAGGGCCTGCACAGGCGCCAATTCCAGCTCCCAATCCAGATTTGCCTGCCAGAGGTGCGCCAGGGCCATACGGGCTGGTTTGCGTACCGCAACATCTCCGCCTGGCAGGGGGGTATAGGCCAGGTGAAATTTTCTCTGGTAGCCGGCGTAGCCGCCGAAGAGGACTTCGCCACCCCACGCAGCCCCATCTGTGCCATAACCGGTACCGTCATAGGTCAGGCCGATAACAGGCTCAATGCTGTCCCAGCTGTTGTCGGCCAGGCATGCAGCCAAATGGGCATGGTGATGCTGCACCTGGATCAGGGGCAAATGCTGGTCGCTGGCACGCTGCGTACCATAACGGGTTGCCAGATAATTGGGGTGCAGGTCAATGGCGATCATCTCCGGCGAGATGCGGAAAAGGTTCTCGTAGTGGGCGATGCCTGTTTCGAACGAGACCAGAGTCTCGTAATTTTCAAGGTCGCCGATGTGGTGGCTGAGGAAGGCATACCGCTCACGGCTGAGACAAAAGGTGTTCTTTAATTCTGCGCCAGTCGCAAGAATGGGGGGCACTGCTTGCGAAAGCTGGACAGGGTCTGGGGCGTAGCCGCGGGCACGGCGCAAAAGCTGCGGGCCGCAGGTAAAGACACGGGCAACGGAATCATCCACGCGCATGTGGATGGGACGGTCATGCATGAGGAAACCATCTGCAATGGGTGTTAGACGAGCGAAGGCATCTTCATCTTCAAAGGCAATAGGCTCTTCGCTGAGATTGCCACTGGTCATTACCAGAGAATCGGGAAAGCCGGGTGCAGGTTCGAGAAGCAGCAGGTGCAAGGGGGTGTAGGGCAGCATGAAGCCCAGCGATCTCTGGGCGGGAGCCACGTCTGCAACGATCGACGAATCTGCCAGACGTTCGAGAAGCACGATGGGATGCTGGCGGGAGGTCAGCAAGTGTTTTTCTTCCAGGCTGACAGTGCAATGCCGTTGAATAGCAGTCGTATCGAAGGCCATCAGGGCAAAAGGTTTGTCGGAGCGCTTCTTGCGTCGGCGCAGCTCTGCCACTGCGGCCGGGTTGGCAGCGTCACAGGCCAGGTGGTAGCCGCCCAGACCCTTGACTGCCAGGATTTTGCCTTCCTGAAGCCAGGTGCGGGCGGTTTGCAGAGCTTCTTGCCGGCGGGATTGTACCTGCCCGCCAGTCTCAAACCATACCTGCGGTCCGCAAACAGGGCAGGCAGTGGGTTGGGCGTGAAAGCGGCGGTCAAGCGGGTCTTCATATTCATTATGGCAATCCGGGCACATGGCAAAGCCGGACATGGTGGTTTTGGGCCGGTCGTAAGGCGTATCTTTGATGATGGTGAAGCGCGGGCCGCAATTTGTACAGTTGATGAAAGGGTATCGGAAACGGCGGTTGGCGGGGTCAAAAAGCTCAGTGCGGCAATCAGCGCAAATGGTCATGTCCGGGGAGATGGGGATAAACTCGCCCGGCTGCGCAAGACTGGGAATGATCTCAAATTTCGTATAGCCGTTTGGCAAGCAAGAACTTTCCTTGATCTCGTCTATGCGGGCCAGGGGCGGCGGTTGATGACTCAAGGTATCCAGGAATGTCTCAATGGCTTCGGAGGAGCCATTGAGCTCGATCTCTACACCGCTGGAGGAGTTGCGTACCCAGCCCGTCAGATCATTCTTCACGGCCTGTGCATAAACAAAGGGGCGGAAGCCCACCCCTTGCACAATGCCTTTCACATGTATCTTACGGGCGACATTTTCTTTTATCATCAATCCCAATCACTGAGGGTCGCGGCTGGTGGATCTTTCAGCCAGTTTCACCGCATATCAGTATCATCACTGGCGGGCAGCCAGTTCCTTTTGCTGCTTTATGCGGTTCTTGAGCCAGTGAGCCCACTCCGCCACGCCCTCGCCAGTTTTGCAGGAAATGGGAAAGAACACCAGTTCCTCATTCAGCATCTGCGCACCCTGGCGGAAATAATCCATATTGAAATCCACATAGGGCAGCAGGTCGATCTTGTTGATGATCATCACTTCCAGGCCGCGATAGATTTTTGGGTATTTGTAGGGTTTGTCATCGCCTTCAGGGATGCTGGCGACCACAATGTTGGCATGCGAGCCAAGCTTAAAACTCGCTGGGCAGATCAAATTGCCGACATTTTCAATAATCAGCAGATCAAAATCCTTCAGGTTGATCTGCTCCAGTCCACGGCTTAGCATAGGCGCATCCAGGTGGCAATTACCGCCAGTGTTGATCTGCACTGCGGGAATGCCGGCTGCCTGTACCTTGTCTGAGTCGATTGTAACAGGGGCGGTGTCGCCTTCAATGACGACAATGCGCACTTCAGGGGCCAGGGCTTCAATCGTGCGCAGGATGGTGCTGGTCTTTCCGGAGCCGGGGGAGGCCATGATGTTAATGGCAAATACACCGGCTTCATCCAGCTGTTTCTGATTCAGCATGGCGACCTGATCGTTGGCATCCATGATCTTTTCTACGACAGTTACACTTTCGGGGGACATTTTTGCAAAAACTCCTTTATCGTTCAATTTCGATGCTTTCCAGCCAGAATTCTTCCCCACCAACCACCTTGATCTGAATGCTGCCGCATTGCGGGCAGGGCATCAATTCTTCATCGATGGTATAAGTGTTGCCACAATCCTGGCAGGCTAAGGTAGCAGGGATGCGTTTGAAATGCAGCTGCGCATTGGCGCAGATCGTTTCCTGAGCGATCATCTCCCAATAAAACTGGATTGAATCGTCCACAATCGAGGACAGAGCGCCAATGACGATGTGAATGTCGGTAACCTGGCGGGCGTTGACCTGCAAGGCGTGTTTACTGGCAATGTTCAGAATGCTCTCGGTTACGGATAGCTCATGCATGGCTTTATTATAATACTAAAATGAGTGTATTTGGCCTAATTGAACCAACAAGCGGTCAGATCAGCTATCCTGGTCGTTTACCCAGGACAGGATCATCTGTACGGCCTGATCAGCCAGGGCCTGGGTTGCAGCAGATAACCGGGAGTCAAACCCAAATTCATAACCACGCACAGAACAAAGCATGGCCTGGGGAGCGCGGCCGTACAGGGTTTCGGCGATGCTCAAGGTGGTTTGCGGGGTCATGTGGTGGGTGAGCGGAGAGCGTTGAAAGGCCGAATTGAGCGGGGTGAACTGGATAGGTTCGGCAATGTTTTCAGTGTGGGCATCCACGAAACAGGCGCGCTCATACCTGGCAATGGTTTCTGCCAGTTCAGGCATCAGTTGCAGGGAGAAAATGAAAGAAGGGGAACAATCACTCGGTTCCAATCCTTCATCTGTGCTGGGAATATCTGCACAGCCAAAGCGTGAGGCTAGCTCGTTGAGGATATACCAGGCCGCACCATCATCCTGGCGGTCTGGGTTGCCATAACCTATGATCAGGGTTGATTTCACACTTTCTCCTTGAACTGAACTTGTTACGGGTGAATTATACTGCCTGACACAAGAAAGAGGGTTTTTGCAGTCAAACTGCAAAAACCCTTGATTCTATTTCTGATCAAACTGTACATCGAGCTTGTCGGTGACGACAATTTCTGATCCAGGCAGCGAGCGAATGATTAGCCCTCGCGGCGCAGGGTCCTGATGGTTTTATTGTCAGCGTCCACAATGTCCACGATCATCGGCATCTGGCCAATCGCGTGGGTGGAGCAGGACAGGCATGGGTCGTGAGCACGTACAGCGGCTTCCACCCGGTTCAAAAGGCCTTCGTGGATCTCGGGGCCTTTTATGTACGTCTTGGCGACCGAATCGACGGCTTCGCTCATCGCCCAGTTATTATGGCCAGTGGAAACGATCAGGTTTACCCGTTCCAGTTTGCCATTTTCATCGGCAAAATAGTGGTGGATGAGGGTGCCGCGCGGGGCTTCAATGACGCCCACACCTTCGCGTTGAGGCTGCTGGCGGGTGTTGAGTACCTCCCTGCTCAGAATGTCGGGATCGTCGAGCAAAACCTCGACTTTCTCAATGGCAAAGAGGGTTTCAATCAGGCGGGCATAGTGGTACATCAAGGTCGGTTCAATGGGCAAACCGTTGTTCAGTGCCCGGTATTTCAGCCATTCTTCCTGCGCCAGCGGCGTATCCAGTTTGTCAACTGCGTTGAGGCGTCCCAATGGTCCCACGCGGTATACGCCCGCCGGGAAGCCCATCTTCTTGTAATAGGGGAATTTGAGATAGGACCAGTTTTCAACATGTTCACTGATGATATCCAGGTAGGTTGAGGGCTCGAATTTTTCCAATTGCTGGCCTGTAGAATCCACAAGACGCAGCTGTCCATCGTACAATTCAAGGCCGTTGTCAGGTGTTACCAATCCCATATATCCGGTGGTCAACACAGCAAACTCGTTGATCACGTTCTGGTTCTTGTCGGCCCAATCTTTCATGATTTGCAGGCCAAGCATGGTGGTGGCTTTGGCGTCTTCCATTCCGGCGCGAATGATATCGCTGTCTGCGACAGACAGGGATTTATTGACGCCACCGGGAACAGCAAAGACGGGGTGAATGCGGCGGCCGCCCAAAATCCGGATAATTTCCTGACCGTATTTACGCAAGTTGACGGCCTTGACCGCTACTTCGGGATTGGCCTGGATGATTCCAATCACATTGCGAATAGCGGGATCGGCGTCAAAACCAAGCAGAAGGTCTGGCCCGGCAAGCTCGAAAAAGTGCATGCCGTGGCTTTGGATGATCTGGCCCATGTGCATCAGCTCGCGCAGCAGTGAAGCAGGGCGGGGCGGGGGACAGCCTAAAACCACATCCCCGGCTTTGGCGGATGCCAGATGGTGGCTGACCGGGCAAATGCCGCAGATGCGCGGGGTGATGGACGGCATTTCAAATACCATGCGGCCTTCACAGAATTTCTCGAAACCGCGAAACTCATTGATGTGAAGATAGGCGTGGTCGACTGAGCCATTTTCATTCAATCGAATGGTGATCTTCGCGTGGCCTTCAATGCGAGTGACTGGCTCGATGGTGATCTTTTGCATACCCATAATTTCCTCCATTCTAGTGCCAGTGCAGTAGATTATTTTCCTTGAGTTCCGGCATGCGACCCTGGGCCAGTTCGCTCAAGACATAAAAAATGGTATCCGCATCCGGCGGGCATCCCGGAACAAAAATATCGACCGGAACGACTTCATGAACTGCGCGTACCCGGGTGGGCACGCATAATTCCGGGTCGGAGGGAATAAAACCCCCGGCATCGGTGCTTTCGGTCTCCACGTAGGCCCGGCGGAGGGATTCTTCGATGGTGAAAAAATTGCGCATAGCTGGAACGCCGCCAAACACTGCGCAGTCACCGAGGGCTACCAGTATTTTACACCGATCGCGCATCAGGTGCGCCTGTTCCTCGTTTGCCGTGTTATTGATCGCACCTTCGAGGATGCCTACATCCACTCCGCTTGCGTCGGCATGTTTCAGGTCGGTGATTGGGGTGGCGCGAATATCAACCAATTCGGCGACTTGAATAATACGTTCATCCATATCCAGTAAGGACATATGGCAACCTGCACAGCCCGCCATCCAGTCTGATGCTACTTTGGGTTTTGGCATATTGTGGCTCCTTTTTCTATTCTACCAAATAACGCTCAGTCCAGGATCACTGATACAGGAACCTGCTTGAGAAGTTCGTCCTTCCAGCCCTCACCATTCACTGGTGATCCGAGGGCGGTGGCAAGTTTTTCGAATACAGCGCTGCTGCTTAAAATTCCTTCGGGCGCAGGCTGGCTCTTGACGGCCTTTTGCAGACGGCCTTCGAGACTGAGATAGTGACCCTCAAGTTCTGCCCAGTTTTCAACCGGCAGGACGACATCAGCCTGGGCTGTCAGTTGGGAAGTGTAGCTGGCCTGGACTGCGAGGAATGGAGCTTTTTCCAGGCGCTGGATCAGTTTCTGGCTTGGGCAATCATCGCCGAGTGCAAGGAAAATGGCCTGCTGGTCGGTGAGTTCAAAGGACTGCTCAAGGCCATATTGGGCGGCAGCCAGACTGTTGGCCTTGCCTTTGACGCTGACCAGTGCATTTCTCTGATCGGAGATGGCGCCAGACAGGTGGCCCAACTCAACCAGCGCTTTGAGAGTGTTCAGGGATGCGTCTTTTAATAGTCCTTCGCCGTAAATGATGGCCGGGAAGTTGGCCCGGGACAACATCTGGGCTGCAACCTGAATGGCGGCTTCTGCAACGCCTGCTTTGGCGGCAAAGGAAGCGAAGGGTTTTCCAGCCAGGGCGGCATTGATCGCCTGGAGCAGATCACCCATGCCGCCGGCAACCGGGGCCAGCGCCTCATGTGCGTACAGTGCAAAGGCGTCGTTTTCTGTTCCAGCCAGGATCAGTTCCGTGCCCAGAGGCAGGTTGCGTTTGATGAAGAAGCCAACTACTTCGTGGTCTTCGGCCAGATCTGCACCAACCACAAATACGCAATCTGCTTTTTCGATCTCATTCAGGTTGCCTTCAAAAGGTGTGCCTAATTCAACCGCAAGTTGGGCAGGCAGCCGGGTATTAAGGCCTTCTTCAATGCTGGTAACCAGGCTGGCCTGGAGGTGATCCTTGAACAATTGCTTGAAGAGATACAGAGACTCGGCAGGCAGGCGGGTGGAAGCCATGGCGGCGGTTTTGCTGGATTTCTTTAATTGGTTTGCCACGACGCTTAGAGCTTCGTCCCAGGTGGCGGCTTTGAGTTTGCCGTCCTTGCGTACCATGGGGGTATAGACGCGGTCAAAATTCTCGGCATCAATTGGCAGGAAGCGGCCGGTCTTGCAAAGAACACCGTGATTGGCAGCAGCATCCCAGTTGCCTTCAATGCGTACCAGGTGATTATCCCGGCTGTAAACGGTAATCCCGCAACCAACACTGCAACCCAGGCAGATGCTATCGGTTTTCTGCAATTCTACATCGTGACCAAGATAAGCGCTCTTGCGGTCGATCAGTGCACCAGTTGGGCAAACCTGAACACAAACCCCACAGGAGATGCAGGAACTCTCGCCCAGGGGGGTGCCCAAATCTGCAACAATGGAGGAGTCTGCGCCCCGTTCTTCCACGCCCAGGGTGAAATTGCCAACCAGCTCGCCACAGGCCCGCACGCAACGCCGGCAGAGGATACAGCGGCTCTGCTCAAGGATGAAGTACTTGTGTGAGGCATCCACATCGAAGGTGGTCCAGTTGGGCTGCAAAGGCCAGTGGGTCATGTCCTGTTCGTAGGCCGCATTCTGTAATTCGCAGTCGCCGCCGCTGACCTGGCAATAGGGGCAGAAATGGTTGCGTTCACTGAACAGCAGGGTCAGCACGAATTTGCGGGCTTCACGGATGCGATCAGAGTCGGTCTTGACAACCATGTTTTCCATGACGGGCAGGGTGCAAGAGGTTTGCAAAGTGCGGGCGCCCTCAATTTCGACCAGGCAAAGCCGGCAGCCACCAAAAGGGGTCAATGCCGGATGGTCGCACAAGGTGGGGATGTGTATTTCTGCCTGCTGGGCAGCTCGCAGAACGGTGGTTCCTTCTGGAACTTGAAACTTCTTTCCATCAATTGTGATATTGACCATTATCAGCCCTCTCTATGCATGATCTAATTGTGCTAGTTTTGTGTCGGTAAAAACTTTTCGGCCGCTCATGGCACAAACGCCTGTTGGGCAAACCTTGAGTTTGATATGCGCTTCCACTTCCGGCAGGAAGTATTGCAGGATGTTTTCCATGGGGGTTCCGGCGGTTGTGCCCAGGCCGCAGTTGGAAAGCTCGATCAGGTTTTTGCTAACGAACCGAAGATCTTCCAGATCCTGCAGAGTGCCAACGCCTTCCGAGATGTTGGTGAGGATCTGGTAAGCGCGTTGGGTGCCGATGCGGCAGGGGTTGCATTTTCCGCAGCTTTCTTTGCGGAAGAAGTTCATCAACACCTTGGCGAGATCAACAACACATGTGTTTTCATCGCAGATCAGCAAGGCGCCGGAACCAAGGGATACGCCATTGGCCTGGAAGGAATCAAAGTCCATGGGGGTATCCTGCAGGCTGCTGGGGATAACAGAGCCGCTGGAACCGCCGGTTTGTGCCAGTTTGAAATGGCCGCCGTTGGCCATACCCTTGCCATAGATGGAGATGACCTCGCGCAGGGTGATGCCCATGGGTACTTCGATCAAGCCGGTGACATTTACGTTGCCAAGAATGGTGCAAACCTTGGTGCCCGGGCTGCTTTTTGTGCCAAAACTCCGATACCAGTCGGCGCCGTTGCGCATGATGGCGGGGATGTTGGCCAGGGTTTCCACATTATTGACTACGGTTGGTTTTCCCCAAAGGCCGTGGGTTGTTGGATAGGGCGGGCGGGACCGAGGCTCTCCACGTTTGCCTTCCAGAGATTCGATCAAGGCTGTTTCTTCGCCGCAGATGTAGGCCCCAGCACCGCTATGGACGTGGAGTTTGAAATTGAAGCCGCTGCCGAGGATATCCTCTCCGAGGAGGCCCATTTCTTCAGCTTGTTTGATGGCGGTGCGCAGTCGTTCTTGAGCCAGCAGATATTCGCCGCGCACATAGAAATAGCCTTCGCTGGCGCCAACGGAATAAGCTGCAATTGCCATGGCTTCGATGATGGCGTGCGGATCGCCTTCGATGAGTACCCGGTCCTTAAAAGTGCCGGGTTCACTTTCATCGGCGTTGCAAATGACATATTTCAAATCGCCGGGGGTTTTGGCAACAAATTGCCATTTCAGCCCGGTGGGGAAACCTGCCCCGCCGCGGCCGCGCAATCCAGATTGCTTGATCTGTTCGATCACTTCCTCTGGCTTCATTGATGTGAGGATGTTCGCCAGGGCAGTGTAACCATCCTGGGTAATATAATCTTCGATGCTGGTGGGGTCGATCACGCCAGCCCGCTGCAGGATGATACGCTGCTCGGCCGGCAGGGTGCCCTGCCGGGCAGAGATCCAGGCAATATGGCCGCTCAATTCTCGCACCGGGGCTTGCAGGCCAGGGGCGATGCGGCCTTTATAAAGATGCTCCTCCACGATGGTATGCACATCTTCGGGTTTTAAAGGGCCGTAGATGGTGGCTTCAGGGTACACAACCGCCAGCGGAACAGCATCGCTGCGGCCGACATCCTGTAACCAGGAGAGAGAAATTTCTTTTTCCAGCCCAAGGGCATTAATTTCGCGCTGGAACTGTTCATAGACGGCCTGGGCGCCGCGCTGCATACTCTGTGGGTCACCAGATACAAGTACCATTGACCGGTAATTCATGTGCCGCCTCCGTTAATTGTATCTGGCCAGAATATCTGGCACCTGGGTGGGGGTTACATTGCCGTACATATCCTCGTCAATAATGAGGATCGGTCCGACACCGCAAAGCCCCAAACAACTGGCAGTAATCAATGTCCACTTGCCATCTTCGCTGGTTTCGCCATCTTGCAAACCCAATTCTTGCTGCACGGCGAGCCAGACTTCACGACCGCCCACAACATGGCATGGGGCACTTTCGCAGAATTGGATCACGTGTTTGCCGCGTGGCTTGGTGGACAGCATTTGATAAAATGTGGCAACAGAGGTTAATCTGCTTTCCGGTGTTTTAACCAGCCGGCTCACTTCGTGCAGGGCCTCTTTTGGTAAATATCCAATGGCTCGGTTGACATCATTCAGGATGGGGATCAGCTCTTCAGCTTTCGCTCCGTGTTCCTTGACGATGCCCCGAACCACTTCAAGCACATTTATGTTGTCAGGTGTCATCTTCCTCTCCAGTCCAGATAGCAGTTAAACGAAAATTAATTGATCGTTACAGCATTAAAGTTGCAGACCTGTAAGCAGATCCCACAACGGACACACGTATCAGGGTCGATGATGTGGGTCTGGCGGCGTTCGCCCGATATGGCATTCACCGGGCAGTTACGGGCGCAGACGGTGCAGCCTGTGCAGGCTTCTTCGAGGATATCATAGCGGATCAATGCTCTGCAAACTTTGGCGGGGCAGCGTTTTTCGTATATGTGGGCTTCGAATTCATCCCGAAAATGTTTCAGGGTACTTTCCACAGGATTGGGCGCACCCTGGCCCAGACCGCACAGGCTGTCCTGTTTAATCTGTTCGCAGAGCATTTCTAGTGTTTCGATGTCGCCGTCTTTGCCTTCACCTTCACAAATCTTGGTCAGGATGTCCAGTAAACGGCGGGTTCCGACCCGGCAGGGGACGCATTTGCCACAGCTTTCTTCCTGGGTAAACTCCATAAAGAAACGGGCAATATCAACCATGCAGGTTTCTTCATCCATGACGATCATGCCGCCGGAGCCCATGATGGAGCCAGCATGGCCGAGGGTTTCATAATCCACTGCCAGGTCGAGATTTGAAGAGGGCAGGCAGCCGCCCATCGGGCCGCCAGTCTGAATGGCTTTGAACCCTTTGCCGTTCTTGATGCCGCCGCCGACTTCATAGACGATCTCGCGCAGGGTGATTCCCATGGGTACTTCAATCAGGCCGGTGTTGTTGACATCGCCAGCCAGAGCAAAGGTTTTTGTGCCCTTGCTGCGTTCAGTTCCCATGCTGGCAAACCAATCCGGCCCCCTGAGGATGACTTGTGGAACGGTGGCGTAGGTTTCCACGTTATTGACGTTGGAGGGTTGTCCCCATAAGCCCTTGACTGCCGGGAAAGGTGGACGGGTGCGTGGTTCGCCACGTTTGCCTTCAATGGAAGCCATCAAGGCAGTTTCTTCACCGCAGACAAAAGCGCCTGCACCCATGCGCACTTCGAGGTCAAAGGAGAAATCGGACCCGAGGATGTTCTCACCCAACAGGCCAAATTCCCGCGCTTGTTTGATTGCGATATTCAGGGTGCGCACAGCTTCCGGGTATTCTGCCCGGCAGTAGACGTAACCCTGGCTGGAGCCAATGGCGTAGGCGGCAATGGTCATGCCTTCCACCACAGCGTGGGGATCACTTTCAAGCACACGGCGATTCATGAATGCGCCAGGGTCGCCCTCATCCGCATTACAGATGACGTATTTGGGTGTGCTCTGGCTGGCACGGGCAAATTGCCATTTCTTGCCGGCGGGGAAGCCTGCGCCGCCGCGGCCGCGCAGGCCGGAGCGAAGAACCTGATCGATCACTTCTTCAGGGGTTAGTTCTGCAACGCATTTGGCCAATGCCATGTAGCCATCAACAGCAATGTATTCTTCTATGTTGTAAGGATCGATCACGCCACAATTGCGCAGCACAACCCGCACTTCCTTTGGCTTGGGAGGGCCCAATTCATCGTCTGATTTGGCAATCTGTTCAACTACAAATTTTTCAACGATGCGACCTTTAAGGAAATGTTCCTTGACCAGGAAGGGAATATCATCAGCTGTCAGCCTTGCATAGTGAACGCCTTCCGGGTAGACCATGATATCTGGACCAAAGACAATCGGATCACCGATGCGCGAAGTCTCAAGCACCTGCACTTCATCGATCAGTCCCTGGGCAACAAGTTCGTCGTTCAGGGCGTCGATGATTTCAAGTGCGCCTTTGGCCTGACATTCGGGGTCAACAGATACCAATATGTGTGAGCGAAAAAATGTCATATTTAGATACCTTCCAAACAATAAGAGAAACGATTTTTCTCTTATTGTGCTTCTATCACGTATTCTTTAACGATTTTACCTTCTACAATGTGCTGTTGCATGATCTGCTGCGCCACTTTTGCAGTAACTTTACCGTAGGTAACTTTGGGCTCATCGCCGACGACAACCTGGACAATGGGTTCCCAGGAATCCATGCCGATATTGCTGGTCTGGCGCACGGCAATATCCTGTACTTTCTCCTGCTCAATGAAGTCGAGGATCGCCTTGAGGGTCTCACGCGCACCGGCAACAATGCCAACAGTACCCATCCCGATGATGATCTGGATATTGGTGGCGGTATTCTTGGCTTCCTGTTTCTTTAAAGCTTCCTCACGAACACGCTTGAGGTCTTCCAGGGACTTTACTTTACTCATTTTTCTCTCCCAAGTAGATTAATTAGATGGATTGAACCAATTTTAAGGTTCGCAGCCCTTCAGGCAGTTTGAATTCTCGTACTTTCGATACCTGATGTCAGGTACTCATTCAAGAATTCCAAAACTGCCGGATCTGTTAGTGAAACACCTTCCAATTCTCGTTTGATGGGGGCATCGTCAAATTCAAATATGTCCTCATCCCGACCAACCTTCATCACCCAATGAATTTCCGGGTAACCGATCAGCAAACTGAGAATGGTGCTTTGCAGGTTACCCAATGGCATTCGATCGATATGGCTTTCTTGAAAATCGGCCGTCACAATCGTGCCTTTTCCAGGGGTGGATTGAATGTCAAAAGCTCCGTTGCATGCCTCTGCGGCTGCTTTGAAAAGGGGGATGCCCAACCCAACTTTGCGGGTTGTGCGGCTCGTAACGAATGGGTCAGTGATCTTTGCCAATCGTTCGGCATCCATGCCTGTTCCGTCATCTTCGACACTCATTTGTAAATGATCATTCACAGAGTCAAAATGCACTGTGATGGTAATATTCTTTGCTTTGGCGGCTACGCTGTTTTCGGCGATGTCAAGCAGGTGCAGTGCAAGCTCTTTCAACGCAGCAACTCTTGATTAATTCTCACCGATGGAGGAGAGTATCTTGGGCAATTTGTTGGGAGCTACTCGTCCGTAGATCTCTTCATCCACTACAATCACAGGCGCCTGACTGCAAACACCTACGCAACGACACAATTCGACGGTAATTTGACCATCTGGTGTAGTTTCACCGGGTTTGATACCCAGAACTTGAATGGCTTTGTCGATCAACTGGGGTGTGCCGCCCACATAACAGGCAGTTCCCATGCAGAATTTCACAGTATGCTCGCCTCGCGGTGTGGTGGTGAAAAAGGAATAGAATGAGACCACACCATGCACTGCACTGACAGGGATATGCAATTTTTGAGAGACATAAACCTGCATTGGTTCAGACACAAAACCGATCTGGCTTTGCAGCTCATTGAGGACGATCATGGTTGAACCGGGAATATCCTTGTTCTTTTCGATGATCTGATCGACAAGCTTCTTTTTTTCCGGATTTGCTATTGGGTCGTTGTCCGGGATTTTTCCATTAAAGCTGTTCATTGTGGCTCCGCAAGATTATAAAATTTGATGGTGTAATTCTATCATGGCTTGTGAAATTAGGCACGAATTACGTTGTCCAGTCTACCCCAAGCTGTCTAATTTGGTCAATACACAAATGTCATTATATGGGTGGATAATTGTCTAGATTTGTAGATGGGCTTGGGGGTTGCAGTTGAATCATAGGCAATTCAGGAAGGATATTATTTGATACGCAGAGAGCGGCCTTCAGTTTGATGCAGGGCAAGTTTGATCTCGGCAATGGTGGGAGCTTCAATCTGGAAGTGGGTTTTTCCAAGAAAATCGGTCAAGAAGTGAACATCACCGTTTTGAATCAGTGGCATGCCGCGAATTTGGGGGTAAAGCTCAACTGCCTCTTGTGGTGAAAGATGGCGGGAAATTTCGAGGGCATCGAGGGGCATATCGAGGGGCAGCATGCCGAGATGGGAGAAAAGGCCATATGCTTTGCGGTTGATGTGGGCGGGAATGAAAAGGCCATTCAATTGTGCTACCATGTTTTTAGCCTCTTTGAGGTTGATGGCAGCAGAGACAATCAGCAGTCTCTCTTCGCGATACAGAAAATCACCGGATTCGTCCACCACGAATTGTTCGCCAAAGTAGTCCGGGTTGTTTTTAATGGACGGCATTCTGGCGTTAACAAAATCCTGGAAGGTTTGCAACTGCGAAAGGGTATCAAACAGACACAGGCTGTGAACGTCTTCCTCTGTTTGCAGTTCCATGCCTGGTAAAACTTTCAGGTCTGTTCCCTGGGCGGCTTTTTGTACTGCGATAAAGTTGGCACTTGCATTGTGATCTGTGATGGCAATGAGGTTGATATCCCTTTCGAGAGCTTCCTGTACAATCAAAGGGGGGATCATTTCAACGCCTGCACAGGGTGAAAGAACAGTATGTACGTGCAGATCGGCCCGGAATTTTTTCATGGTTGTGAACGGATGCAATCGGGGGAGAACATCAGGCAGAAGGGATGCCTAATTCCCATAATCTTCCAGCAATGAAGTATGTTGACCTGGGCGTTGCCAGGAGGGTGATGCCTTCTTCGTTTGCCTTTGCGATGGTGGTCTCGTCTGGCATGGCATTTTCAGTAATGATGACAGCCGAAAGTCCAAGAAGTGCAGCCACTGCCACAATGTTACCGTGAGCTTGCAAGGTAATCCATAATCCATTTTCAGCAGCACCGGCCATGACGCAGCTAAGCAAGTCGGAGGCATAACCGCTGGAAGGGGTCAAAGAAGCAAAATCCTTTGGCTGGGTAAGCAGGTTCAGTTCCAGTTGTTGAATGATTTCTTCGAGATTCATTGTGGAGGTCTCCAGTTGGGCATGGGTTCTTTACTGCCAATATTGGCAGTATCCAGAAAAATGCGCATTTTCAATAAAGTCCCGTTCTCAAGGCTGGGTTTGATGATCATTTCATCCACGCAACGGGCAATGTTGACCAAACCCATACCTGCGCCAAAACCCAGCTCCCGCACCTGTTCGCTGGCAGTGGAAAACCCGGGTTGCAGGGCAAGGTCAATGTCCTCAATGCCGGGGCCATCGTCCACCACGCGAATGGAGATCACTTGCGGGTCGATTTCGACGCGAATCACACCACCATTGGTGGTGTGAATGATCAGATTCATTTCTGCTTCGTATACGGCGATACCGCATCGGCGTGCTAATTGCGGGGTTGCACCCAGACGCAGCAGGGCTTTTTTGATGTTACCGGATGCTGCACCGCCGTGGGTAAAGTCCCCTTGCTTGATGTTATAGCGCAGGATGAGGCCGCTGCGGTCAGATTCGATGTCTTCAAACAGGTGGCTGGCGCGGTATTTGCGCAGCTCTTCCTTGTCATAATCATTTTGCAGGGCACCAAGCAGGCCGCGGGTGATATCGCCTTTGGTCAGGATGCCTTCAAGCTGGCCATCTTCATCCACTACAGGCAGGCGGCCAATTCCTGTGGATACAAAGATCTTAACGGCTTCCACAACCGGATCGGAAGCCCGGATGGTGATCAAGTCGGTGGACATGTATTTGCTGGCAGGGGAATCCAGGTCGTTGTTTGCCAGGCAGTGGATCAAATCCTCCATGCTCAGCACACCCACCAGTTCACCGTTTTTCATGACTGGTGCCCCCGAAATGTGTGACTGACGGGAAACCTCCAATACTGCTCTCATAAGCATGTCTTCATCAAAGGTCGTGACGTCGCGGGTCATGACCTCACCGACGATTAATTCATAACCCAGTTCCTCAACGCGGGTGATGTTTCTGGCGATGGTGTCGTTGATGATCTGGCGCTTATCGAAACCGGTGGAGGACATTCGGAACCTCAGTTGTCTTCGTTCTTGGCGGGTGAATTATCGTAGACCATTTCTTCCAGGCTGGGGAGTTTGAGACAATTCAGCCTCCCGCAAAGGGCATACATGCCAAGTTGAGAAGTGATCAAAGGCATTCCTTCTTTTTCAGCAAGCGCAATGGTATTCTCATCGGGAATTTTGCCGCGCACGAAAACGATCGCCACGACGTCTGCCATAATGGCAGTGCGAACAACCTGCGGGTTACACAGGCCAGTCAGCAGGATTGCTTCCGGTTCGATGGAGGCGAGTACATCGCTCATCAAATCCGCAGCAAAGGCACCTTTGATCTCTTTGGAGAGGTCTACGCCCTTTGTGATCAATTGCCCGTCAATTGATTCGATCAATTCTTGTAAATTCATTTTCACCTGCCATATAACGATATGATAACTGCTTGTTTGAAACTATATCATACTCTGTGAACCATTGTATCATTGGACCGCGATGTTTTCTATCCGCTTTGGATCAGGCAACGGATTTTATGTTAAAATCCAATGGCTTCAGAAAAACCCTGCCTAGTATTTTAATCCATAATATGTAGTTTGACAGGATGTTTTGAGACAAGAAAGTTGGTGGTATGAAAGCAATTATTCAAACCGTTAAGGGGACGAGAGAATTCTATCCAGAAGATATGGCGGTGCGCAGCTGGCTCTATGAGCAATTGCAGCAGGTCGCGACTTCCTTTGGATACCAGGAATATGATGGCCCGTTTATTGAGAAGATTGATCTTTACGCTGCCAAATCTGGTGAGGAGTTGGTGAAAAAACAGTCCTTTGTATTCCAAGACCGGGGCGGCGATGAGGTTACCTTGCGTCCTGAGCTGACGCCCAGCCTGGCACGCATGGTTGCCCAGCGTCAGCGAGAGCTGACCTTTCCCTTGCGTTGGTGGTCTTTTGGGCCTTTTTGGCGGTATGAACGGCCGCAAAAAGGCAGGACGCGGGAATTTTTTCAATGGAATGTAGACCTGATTGGGGCGGAAACACCGGAAGCTGATGCAGAACTTGTGGCGATTTGTGCAGCTTTTTTTGAGCGCGTGGGATTGAATCCGAATCAAGTCGAGATTGCAGTGAATGACCGCCAATTGGTGGACACAGAATTAGGCAAGATCGGCATAGCAGCGGACTTGAAACCTGTTGTCATCCGCCTGGTGGATCGCCGCGACAAAATGCCTGAAAAAGATTGGGATGCGTTTGCGCTCGAATCTGGTTTGACCCTTGAACAACTGGCTGGCCTGAAGGCGATGCTGGCCAACACAGAACTTTGGAAGACATCTGAAAAACTAACCCGCTTCTTTCATGCGCTGACCTGGATGGGGGCAGAGGCATATGTGCGATTTGATCCACAGATCATTCGCGGGCTGGATTATTATACAGGGATCGTGTTTGAAGCCCGCGATCGGGATGAAGAAGGGCGCGCCATTTTGGGAGGCGGGCATTATGGCAATCTGGTAGGCGATGTGGGCGGTGACCCTTTGCCGGGCGTGGGGTTTGCCATGGGTGATGTGATGGCAACTTTAATCCTGCAAAAGTATGGCTGCATCCCTGGGATCAATGTTTCCCCGCTGCAAGTTTTGGTGACGGTGTTTGATGACGAAGGAATGCAGGTGTCTTTCTCGCTGGCGCGAAAATTGCGAAATGCGGGTATCCGCGCGGTGAGTTATGTTGAAGCTGTAAAATTGCCCAGGCAGTTAAAATATGGTGACCGGATGGGGGCTCAATTTGCGATCATTATTGGCCCGGACGAAGCGGCCCAGGGGTTGGTGACAGTCAAGGATCTGCGCAACAGGGAACAGGTCACTGTTGCGCAGGATGCCCTGGTTATGAAATTGCAAGAAATGCTTGCGGAAGAACCACCGGTGTGATAGAATTTGCTCTCGATATGGTGGCTGTAGCTCAATGGCAGAGCACCGCACTGTGGATGCGGTGGTTGTGGGTTCGACCCCCATCAGCCACCCAAAGGCCTGTGAAGCAGCAGGCCTTTTTTTATTGTTTGCCATACCTGCACAAGTGTGCAAATCGGCCTTTTGAATGAAAGACTTTTCTTATGATAAAATGTTGATACCCAATTTGAAGTGATCTGGAATGCAGAAAAACTGCGGGTTGGGTTCCATTATCTCGAATTTTGAGGAGCCAGTTATGCCTGAGGTGAAAATTATCGTCAATCACAAGGTTGGTTTACACGCTCGTCCGGCGGCTACTTTTGTCAAGGCTGCGAATCAGTTCAAGTCGAACATTCAGGTTGCAACTGCTGAACGTTCTGTGAATGCTAAAAGCATCTTGAGTGTGCTTACTCTGGGGGTTAACCAGGGCACTGAAATCACAATCAATGCTGAAGGCGAGGATGCCGAGACAGCCTTGCAGGCTCTGGTGGCTTTGGTCGAAGATAATTTCGGAGAAGCAGAATGATCAGACTTGAGGGAACCGGGGCATCCCGCGGGGTGGCGATAGGCCCGGTGTTTCAATTCAAACGCGTAGCTTTGGAGGTCAGCCTCTGTGCTGTCTCGGACGTGGAAGCCGAGGTTGTGCGGGTGCGGCAGGCAGTGGCGCTGGCTGGTGAGCAGTTGCAGCAAATACACCAAAAAGCCCGGCAAGAAGCCACGGCAGCAGAGGCCGAGATATTTGAAGCTCACCTGATGATGCTGGAAGACCCTGAATTGTGGGGACAGGTGGAGTCTGCCATTCGAGATGAGAAGATCAATGCTGAGTCTGCCCTGGTCAATGTAAGTGCCACTTTCACCGAAATGTTGAAGGCGATGGACAACGAATACTTTGCGGCACGTGCGCTGGATGTTCAGGATGTTTCAGACCGTGTGCTGCGCATTCTGCTGGGCGTGGCCGAGTCGCCAACAGAAGGTTTGATTGTGCCTTCGATCATCTTTTCTGATGATTTGACGCCCTCTGATACGATCTTGCTGGATAAATCTCTGGTATTGGGGTTTTGCACGGCGGAAGGCTCCTCCACTTCCCATTCGGCCATTCTGGCGCGTGGACTTGGTTTGCCGGCCGTTGCTGGCGCTGGCAAGCCGGTGCTGGAGATTGTTAATGGCACACGCTTGATCCTGGATGGCGGCAAGGGCCTGCTTTTGATTGATCCGGATGAAGAAACCGTCAGTGAATACCGCGAACGCATCGTACGCGTCAAATCAATTCGCGATGCTGCCCTGCAGCATGCCAACGAACCCACGACAACGCTGGATGGAAAAGCCGTGGAAGTGGGGGCCAATATTGGCAACGTATCGGATGCCCGCCTTGCGATTGAAAACGGAGCAGATGGCGTAGGCCTTTTGCGTACCGAGTTCTTGTACCTGGAACGTTCCTCTTTGCCTGGCGAGGATGAGCAATACCAGGCTTACAAGCAGATCCTGGATGTGATGGAAAAGAAGCCACTGGTGCTGCGCACACTGGATGCCGGTGGGGACAAGGAAATTTCTTATCTGGGTATGCCTGCCGAAATGAATCCATTCCTGGGTGAACGGGCCATTCGTTTATGCCTGACACATCCCGAATTATTGAAGACCCAGATCCGTGCAGCGCTGCGAGCCAGCGTGGGTCACAATTTGAAAATCATGTTTCCCATGATCGCTACACTGGATGAGGTACGCAGGGCAAAAGTTGTTCTGGAAGAATGCCAAACTGAATTAATGGCGGAAGGCAAAGCGGTCGCCGAGGAGATTGAAGTGGGGATCATGGTTGAGATTCCTGCGGCTGCGATCATGGCGGATCATCTGGCAAAGGAAGTTGATTTCTTTTCCATTGGCACCAATGATTTGAGTCAGTATACCCTGGCGGCGGACAGAACGAATGCCCGTGTTGCCCATCTCTCGAACGCTTTTCAGCCTGCGGTGCTGCGTTTGGTGCGGGATGTAGTGCGTGCGGCGCATGCCTATGAAAAATGGGCAGGGATGTGTGGTGAGCTGGCCGGCGAGCCTTTGGCCGTTCCCATTCTGATTGGCCTTGGTCTGGACGAATTTAGCATGAGTCCGCCGATGGTGCCTCTGATCAAACAAATCATTCGTAATTTGAACGCTGAGGATATGCGCGGACTGGCACATGAAGCGTTGAATCTGGAGTCACCGGAAGATGTCATGGAATTGGTGAGGTCCAGAGTGCCTCTGGCGGATATTGATCTATAAGAAAAACCTTGAAAATACAAAAGAGGCCTGGTCAGGCTTCTTTTTGTATCAAATGGTACGCCGAACTGGTAAAGGCATCGGTTTGGTTTGGCAAAGCAAGATTGCCGGAAAAAAACCTACTGCTCCAGGATGATTGCCTGGTACCCCAGGGCTTGCCATGATTGCAGGAAGGTGGAAACACTGCGCTGATAGATTCGACTGCCATCCAGAAAGGTGAGGTTGGAGTCGGAATAGCCAATGACGATCACAGTATGTTCAAATGGGGCAACAATGCTTCGATCACCTTCGGCATCGGTGTAAACACCTGACGCGCCAAGTTCAACGGCGCCAACAACCCAAACGATGACTGGCTGTCCGGCAGCGATGTGTTGTTTGATGCCGTTCAATGAATATGTGTAAACAGCTGTTGCGTTCAGACCATAGGTTCGCAGTAAATCGGCGACCGGCCTGGCATGCACACCATAGGGATTGGGTGGGATTTGACCCCATGATCCCATCACGTCGCCCACAAATCCTTTATCTGGATTGTCCGAGACGGGAAGCTGGCTCTGGAAAACCAGTTCATCAATTCCTACTCCGAAATATGCAGCCCAATCTGAAGCGGATCTCGCCTCACAACTGAGGGGGAGTCTTTGCGTGAACCCGCTGATATTGTTGATGTAGGCTTCGGATGGAGGATTGATCATCAAAGTGGCTGCTCTGTCTGTGACAGTAGGAACAGGCGTGTCAGTGGCAGTCATTGTCGCAGTTGGGGTAGAGGTCTGTGTTGGTGTCTCGCTTGGCAGGGGAGTGCTGGTGAAGGTCGCCGTGGGGGTTGGGCTGGGCAGCATGGTGGCGGTTGGAGAGGCGGTTTGGGTAGGAAGGGTGGCTGTCATTGTTCTTGTAGACGGGGTCAGGCTGGCAAGTGCATTTGCATAATCGTCCGGATTTGTTTCAGCCAGGGCAGCTGTCTGCCAAAGGAAGGCTGCACTAAAAAGGCAGACCAGACCTATGAAGGCCAAAGATGCCAGCAATGGCCAAACCCGCAAGGAGGGGGCTGGTGTTTTGGTTTGGGGCGGCTTTCCTGTTGCCTGAACAGCAGAAAGTTGAGAAAGCCTTTTTCTGGCAGCCGGGCTGTGTGGACGGAATTTCAGTGCTTGTTGCAGGCAGTAAATTTGTTTTGATTTGGGCTGCACCAGATAGGAGAACAGGTACCAGGCACGTGAATTAGAGGGGTCCTGATTCAGAGCCTGGGCCAGGGTTTGCCGGGCGGTGTCCATTTGCCCATTTTTGGCCTGGTGCAGAGCTTGCTGCACGAGAGGATCAACATTGATTTTGGACAACCGGGTTTCCTATCCTTTGACGGAAAGATTCTGGTCGCCGAGGGCGATATGCAACATGGCATCCAGGGCGATTTGAATGGACATATCTTCGCCGCGGTGGTAGGCTTCTTCGCCCCAGACGGGCTTGATCTCATTGGCGGTGCCGTCAGATGTGAAGAGCGCAGCGGTGCGCCAGCGGCGGTAGGTGCCAACTGTGAAGAGGGTGTCGGTTTCCATCTCGATGTAGACCAGGCCAATGGATGTCCAAAGTGAGCGGGCTTTAGGGTCGTCGGGGGCATAAAAGGCATCGGATGTGATACCAAGGCCGACCGTGGGATTGATGCCTTTTGCTTCGGCGGCATCAACCAGTGCGCGGGTCAGGGAAAAATCGGGGACTGCGGGATATTCTGGTGGAAGGTAGGCATTGGCAGTGCCGCCAAGACGCACTGTGCCATTGGAGATGATGATATCGCCGGGCTTTTGAAAGTCCTGAAATACACCGCAAGAGCCAATGCGGATGAAGGTGTCTGCGCCCATGTGAGCCAGTTCCTCCAGAGCAATGGCAACTGCTGGACCACCCATGCCTGTACCAATGGAGGTCATGAAGGTTCCCTGGTGGAGGCCAGAGTAGACAACATAGCCGCGGTTTTCCAGGATCAACTGGCAGTCACTGAAATGACTGGCGATCTTTTTTGCCCGGTTCTGGTCGCCGGGGCAGAAAACATAACGAGCAATTTGGGCAGGGTCACAAGGAAGATGGTGTTCCATAAAGGGCACTCCCGGGTATCGTAAGGATAGGATCTTATAATCTAAATTATATCCCAGCCAATTTGCCACGAATAGCGGCGGCTCTCTGGGAATTGCCGTGAAAAAGAAGTTTGGTGGGTGTGCTTTTGGCGCTGCGCAAAAACACCCCCATATCTATACCATGCTTTATGGTTGTTCCCGAACACTCACAGCGGTTATTTGTGGCTTTTGACAGATGTAATCTGGAATTGCAAGAAGTTCCCGAGGATGGATAAGTGCCGGGTTTTTACCGGTGTCAAAACCGAATGGATTGAAGAGCTTCGATCACTTTCAGTTGGTCAGTATGTGTCAGACTGTTGTGAAAGGGAAGACGCAGCAGCGTGTCGCTGACGCGTTCGGTGATGGGGCAGTCGCCGGTCTGGCCGCCAAATTTCCTGCCCATATCCGAGAGATGTAAGGGCAGGTAATGGAATACGGCGATAATATCCCGCTGTTTTAATTCCGAGATCACTTTCTGGCGGATTTCCAGTGATGGCAGAATGAGATAGAACATGTGGTAGGCCTGGTCACAGTGTTCAGGGACAAAGGGTAACTGGACATCGTTAGTCTTTGCCCACTCGGTCAGGCCGGCAGTATAGGTTTGCCACAGGGATTTCCTTTTTTCCTGGACAGATTGATAGTTTTCAAACTGAGCCCAAAGCAGAGCGGCCAGGATGTCGGAGAGCAGATAACTGGAACCGATATCAACCCAGGTGTATTTGTCTACCATGCCGCGAAAGAACCGGCTGCGGTTGGTGCCTTTTTCACGGAGGATCTCGGCACGTTCGATCAAGGCAGGGTCATTGATCAGCAGGGCACCGCCTTCGCCGCAGGAAAAGTTCTTGGTTTCATGAAAGCTTTGACTGGCAAGGACGCCAAAGCTGCCCAGGTTTTTGTCCCTGTATTTGCCAAACAAGCCATGCGCGTTATCTTCCACTACGGCGACATTCGCATAGTTGGCGATCTGAAGGATTTGTTCCATTTCGCAACCCACACCGGCATAATGCACTGGTACGATGGCTTTGGTATGGGGTGAGAGCAATTCGCCAAGCCGGGTTTCATCCAGATTCAGGGTATCAGGCCGGATGTCGGCGAAGACAGGTCTTGCGCCACGCAATACAAATGCGTTCACGGTTGAGACAAAGGTGAATGAAGGCAGGATGACCTCATCACCTGGCTGGATATCCAGCAGCAGGGCAGCCATTTCCAAAGCATGGGTACAGGAAGATGTGAGCAGGGCTTTGGAAACTCCCAGCTCTTTTTCGAGAAAGGCATGACAATGTTTGGAAAAAATGCCGTCACCTGAAACGTGGGCATTGTCATAAGCCTGTTTCACGTACTCAAGTTCTTTCCCGATCAGGGTTGGTTGGTTGAAGTCAATCATCTATCACACCTGGTTTCAAAAGTTTTTTCTGACGATGATGGTGAAATCATAAAGATTGTAATCGTGTAGAAGAGCCACGTTTTTTGAAAAATGGGTTTTACAATAATCGAAGAGGTAGGTGGGATCGGCGTAGTAAAGATCGGGACGCATGCGTTCGGAATCAGAGTATTTGGTGAGGAAGTTGGAGGAAAATCCCCTGGTGCTGATATTATTCATTTCTGCCAGGGATTCAACAACAAACTGTGTCCAGTCCTCGAAGCTGGCAGCCAGCTTCATGTTGAAAACACCGCAAGCAATGGCGTAATCTACGGGAGGCACATCAACCAGGTTGGCTGTGAAGGAAGTATTGTTCATGCCCAAGAAGCGGCGCTGGGCGGCCAGCACCATATCTTCCACAATGTCATAACCAAAATATTTCGCCATGGGAAATCGTTTGGAGAGCAGATAATCTGCGAAGGCGCCGTAGCCGCAGCCATAATCCAGAAGGGAGAATGGTTGAGAAGGGTCAATGACTTTGGCAAGCTGCTCGAAACGCGGCTCGCGGGCTTCTTCGGAATTCCAGTCAACACCCTTGGGAGTGGCACCGTGCTGTTTAAGGGTGTTGCTAAAATACTGGCGCACATCATTCAGTTGGTTTTCTTGTTTCATGTTTGCCTCAATACGGAGATCATCAGATAATTAAAGAGAGTGCTTGCGCGCCGGTCATGAACATGAGGTCGAGAACACTGACCTGGGGGTCGTAGGGTGGGTAAAGTTGATCGTATTCCGGATAGGCGTACGACATATATTCCAGGGTGATGCCGGCGTGTTTGAATAACTCAGTTTCGATATAGTCTTTTGCAGAGGGCCCAGAGATGTAATGGGTAGCTCCCAGGAGCTTGAGGATCTGGATCAGGCGTTCGGTTTTTTGGCCGCTGATGCCGGGCAATTCGGATGAGCGCACAAATTCGGTGCTGGTGATGCCAAGCCCCTGGGCAAGCTGGATGGTGGTTGGAATAGTGAATTCGACCAGTAAGGCAGGCTGGGCAAGGTAGAATGACCTGACAAGGTTGGAAAAATGTTGGAAAAAGGGAGCTTTGGCATAGGCCAGTTCCAGTGCGGCCCAGTGCTTGCGTGCCCAGTTTTGATTCCAGTTGATCTCGATCTGGTTGATGGGGGTGTGGTTTTGTTCCACGCCTTTGGAAAGTACCGGAATGGTCAGCCACTGGGTTCCGGCGGCAGTTTTGATGCGATTGCGGTTGCGCCAGCCGTGTTTGTCATATTTGACATCATCATAGAAAACAAAGACATCCGCTTTTGCAATCTGGTGGAAATAGCCGCGCCAGGGGATGTAGGATGGCTGGAGGATGACGCATTTCTTGTTGGTCATTCCTGCTCCTCACCAGAGACGATCTCACCGATCACGTAGGTGGGATGATCCATGCTGCGGTCAAAGATGCGCGCCAGATATTCGCCAAAGATGCCCAAAGTGAACAATTGGACACCGCTAAAGATGAGGATGGTTGAGGCAAGGAAGGTGAAGCCGTCAATGGAGCCTCGAATGAAATAACTGATGATCACATATAAAAAACTGACGACGCCAAAAATGGTGAAACCAAAGCCGAGCCAGGAAGCAAATTTCAAGGGGAGGGTACTATAGCCTGTCAGTACCAGAAAAGCTTCGCGCACCAGTTTGGTGAAATTGTAATTGGATGTTCCAACCTGGCGTGGCTCTTCGTCCACAAGTACGCTGGCGAAGCGGGTGGTGCCCCAGGAAAGCAATGCATCCAGGATGACACCGGGATTCTGGTAACTGTCAAACGCCCGGCGCAGTTCGGTGCGGAATGCCCGGAAAGCGCTGATCTCCTTGACCGTTTTGATACCCATCACAAAGGACAGTACGCGTTTTGTGAACCAGGAGAAAAAATTGCGCACCAGAGAATGCGGCATTTTATTAGGGTAGCCATAGACGACATCATAGCCTTCCTGAAGTTTGGAAATGAGCCTATGGATTTCTTCGGGAGGGTGCTGCAAATCATCATCCAGGGTTACCACCACGGGATAGCGGGCAGCGCGCACACCGCAAAGAGTGGCGTTGTGCTGGCCGTAATTGCGCATCAGGCGGATGCCGCGCACCCAGGGATATGCGGCACAAAGATCTGTGATCTGGCGCCAGCTCTGATCAGGGCTGTCATCATTGACCAGCAGCACTTCATGTTGAGCGGAAATCTCTGGCAGAACAGCGGCTAGCCGTTCCACCAGGGGGCGGATGGTCAGTTCACCATTATATACAGGGATTACCACGGATATTGATGGGCGGGTATCAGTCATAATCAAATCTTATCACTACTGCTGATAACTGGTGAAATAATCAAGACAATGCAATTTTTCATACCAGATGTTTTCGAATTTTGACAGGGTTTCGGTTTCTTGCGGCGGCGTTTCTGCGTATAGCCGATTCATGAGCTGGCAGGTATGTTCTGTTAAGTTGTGGCTGCCAAGAATCCTGACATCCTGGATCAATTCCAATGCCCGCGGCCAGTTACCGGTTTTGGCGTAACCTTCAATAAAGGGATACAGCTCGGATAGCTCCTCTGGATAATACTTTTGAGCAAATGCTTCTTCCCCAACTGTGTAAATGGTTGGCCAATCAGCGAATTGCCGGGCAAGGTCGGCTTTTTGATAATAATAGCACCATGTGTGGACTGGTTCAGGGCCGAAGATCTCAACAGGGGGTGTTGCCGGCGAATCTGCATCTTGCAGAATTTGATCCGGATGGGTAATGGGAAAAGCCTTCTTCAGCACATCAGGATAAATGGGCAGGTTGACATTGTAAGCAGGATCGACCACCTTCAGGCAGCCGGGCGGGGAGTAAAAAATGACTACGGATTGAGAAGTGGTGCTGGAAAAGACAGCGCTGCGATAGGTCTGGTAAACTGGCAGGTCTTCCTCAAATGCGGGAATGCTATGCCCAAGCCGGACGGTGGTGAAACCCATGAAGTAGGGGATGTCTTGTGAGTGATTGTCCGGAGCGTAGATCCAGTTTAAGGGAGCAGTGAGTGAATTGTCGCTGTAATAATTGAGCGGCAGCTCATGGGTAAGGATGGATGTGCCAGGTTTCAGCGCGGGTGCGCGCCAGACAAGCTGCCAGAAAAAGTCATTGTGAGACAGCCAGTCACGGCGGAAGCTGTTGGCGGTATTGAAATTGGCGCCGCAAGCCATGCCGATCATCAAACCAATCAGGATCACCTTTTGAACGCGGGTCCTGAAAAGCCAGCTGATCAGGCCGATCACAAAGACGGCGCTGCCGAACATGAAGGAAAGAGTGAAACGATCCCAAGGAAAGCGCAGTTGGACGGGCAGGCCGGTCACCCAATATGGTGCGCCGCTGAAAAGAAGGGCTGCCCCGCCTAGCAGCATGGCCTGGCGCTCCCAATCCGGTTTATGATCGTCCTCATTTGTTGACTGGGTAGACGGTTTTAATCTGAGCAGATAGAAAATGGCCAGCCCGGAGGCGGTAAAGATGATGGCCCATGTAAGAATGGCAGATTGGGAATTGAACTGGGTCAACGAAGGGAAGTGAAAGGTGCTGCTCCAGGCTTGCCAGCCAGTTGTAAAAATATCCTGAAACACGGTGTTGAGCAGTATGGCACCGGATTGCACCGGACTGGTGCTGAGGGATTCGAGGGTGTCGGGTTGATATGTTGGAAAAGCAAAGATGAATACCCGCCAGATGAGGTAAATGCTGATGACCACAATATAGGGTGCCCAATGGCGGAGAATTTGCAGGAGGCGCGGTTTGAACTTTAACTCTTTTTTGGGCAAAGCCAGCCACAACAGGAGCGGGCGGATCATTTCCAGGCCAATGTAATACTCAGTGGAGAAGGCACAGGCTGCCAGGCTGAACATGCCAAGCAAGGTGAACAGCCAATATCTGCTGGGTGTCTGGATCGCATGGAGCATTAATCCAAAGGAGAGGAACTGGGCGGTTAACAAGAAGAATCCGTTGGCGTAGATAACGGCGATGGACTGTTGTTTGAAGCCCGGATAGATGGCAAAGAGCAAGGCGATCCAGGCGATCTGTTCTTCGTGGTCTGGCCAGAGTTTCTTTAGGGTCCACCATAGAGCCAGAGCGGTAATCCAGCGGCTGAACAAAGCCAGAATATGCCAGGCAAGGGGAGATGAGCCCAGCAAGGACGTGGTGAGAAGATAGATGCCGGCCAAAAATGGCCGGTCTCCAGCCAGGGCGTCAATGTAACCTGCCGGGCCAGTCAACTGCCCAAACCAGATCATGGGCCAGTCGTCCCAGTAATATCCGAGTGCAGGGATCAGAATGCCAAAAGAGGCGATCGAAAAGAACAAAAGTGCAAAGGGCACATATCTGGCTTTTGTCAGCCGGTTGAGAAAATTTTGCACGTGCGCGAGAGACTCCTAATCAGGAAGTTGGTTTGCGACAGTTTTTATGCAGATATGGTGACATTGTTTTTCTGCATGGTTTCCGCAGAATTGTACCATGATAGAAAACAGATATTACAGGTTTTTTGGCAAGGGACATGATGTGTGGTAGGGGTGAGGGTGTTTT
>JAGVAB010000152.1 GCA_020060485.1 Anaerolineales bacterium | reverse complement strand
GGCGTTCGCGGTGGCTGCTTCAGCCAACCTGCCTTCGCTTCTGGTCGTCCTCTTCTGGAAGAAAGCAACTGCGAATGGCATCATCGCCTCCATCCTGACTGGCATCATTTCTTCCGTCGGCCTCATCCTGCTCAGCCCGGATATGTGGGCGCGCTATGGCCTCAATCCATCCAATGCGCCCATGCCGCTCAACCAGCCTGGCATCATTTCCATCCCGCTCAGTTTTCTGGTGCTCGTCATCGTTTCGCGGCTGTCAAACGGTTCAGTGAATCGTAGGTATAGTTGATCTCCCTGCTCACTTGCTCCGGGCCATTGTCGTGCAGGAGCATTGCAGCCTCCGTGCAGCCCTGCACCGCGCAGTGGTTACTTTTTCCGCTCCAGAATTGGGTGCCATTCAGGTCGGCCCGGAAGCGGTAATTACCCTCTGGCAGGATGTAGCCCCAATTAGCTGTCTTCGTGCCGATCACGAGTAGCTCGTACTCTCCGTCCCCACAGCAGCCAGCGGCTGGCCGTTATCAAAACGGTAGCGAATTACGCCGCCTTTATCATAAATGAAGCTTTCTATAAATACCCCCCCTACAACAAATTTATCTCTGTTGCAACCCTCAATCTAGAGTATATTGAAAACACTTTTCTGTTTCAGGATCGATGTAAATATTGTAAAAGCTATTCGGGGCAATATCCGAGTTTTCAGCAGATACCATTAGGTATGGTTGATTGTTTAAATACTTTTCTATAACATCAGGAACGGATAAATTTTCATCTGGCGCCCAAAAAACAAAATTTGGGGGAAGGAACAAAACCATATCAATCTCGTTGCCAAAATTCTGTGGACAAATCGATGTTGTTATTTTATAGTTTGTCTCAATAATGCGCGTTGCTATTCCTCGCCAACTCACAAGAATACCTTTTTTAGGATAAAATAGTACAATTTCATACCAAGGTTGACTTCCTATTCCGGGGAAAATCATTATTCCAATCTCTTCAGGGGGGCCTAATCTTTTAAGATATCTGTCCAGAACAGGATCTGCAAATCCTCTTGTGTACTCGCTTGATGCGTAAATACTTTCAACGATGTCATTTTGAACGCCTATAGTTATTCTCCACTCATCACGCGTATACTTATCAATATTCTTTGAAGGTACCATAGAAAAAGAAATAAACCCCTTCGATTCATTTTCGTCTATTACAGTATTAAGAACCCCATAAGACGATAGGCGATCATATACATTTTGTGTGGTATTCTCACCCGGCATAATTCCCCAGAAGCAAGGGAAATCACACCCACCATTATTTTCATATAAATCACCGATAAATTCTTCATTTTGAATTGATGATAGGATAAAAGGAGTTTTTTGAGTTGGCGGCGGATTCTGTGTAGAAACCTTTGTAGGATTTCTATGAAAAGTCGTTACAACATACTTGCTCCTGTCAACACAAGTAAGCAAAAGATAACTTATCAATAAAACCACAAATATCAAAATTAAACCTATTGATCTTTTCCTGTTCATCTTATGACCCTCGTCTTTTTGTTCACTTTAGTATCAGATCCAAATAAATCTTCATAGTCACATCCATATATTTTTGTCTATCATGACCAAGATTACCGTATATCCACCCCAAAAACATGTCAGCCCATATCTCACCCCGCTGACTTAATGTTCCACTAGTCGCATATTGCCAATCATGGAACCCACCAGCAAAACCATTAAAAGAATTATTCTTATCATACGCATCAAAACTTCCATAATCACTTCTTTCTAAATTTTTATTTATTTCCGTGTCCAGATCTTTCCGAACGCGTTCGTCTTTTAAGGTGTTTCCATCAAGACAGTTGCCATCAGTTGCTTTACAAACTTGATAATCAAATGCATGTCCTAACTCATGAATAATCAAATACACATTTGCACCTGGATGTTCATTCCCGAGGCCGTCCTGCAAAATGTAATCCCAATTGTCCGTCTTCGTACCAACCCAGGGTTAAAGCTGCATCCTTCACGGTTCTTTCATTATGATATGCGCAGAAAGCTGATCATAGTTTGCTGGTGTGCTTGTGATCTCGCGTATGTGTTTGGTTTCCAGATCGATTAGGTAGATATTCGAGCGGTTTGAGTCCGGGCCAGCGATGAAGGCAATTTCACGGCCAGATGGAACCCACACAGGTTGAGACAAGTAACTAATTTCTTTCATAAATTTTAGATCTACCTCTTGTACATTTGTGCCGTCAGGTCTGGCAAGATACAAGGTGGCGTGACCTTTGCAAAAATATACAATTTCCGAGCCATCTGGGGACCAAGCGGGGTCGTAACAGGACTCTTCCTCCTTGGGACTTATTCTTACCAGTTTTTGGGAAGCAGGTTTTGCGTTATCAAAAACGTAAATCATGTACCGTGATGGTAAGGTAACTTGCTGCTCCCGATTACATGTTATGATTACTTGATCGCTTATCGGCGATCTAGTAGGTTTCACACATTGACCAAGAGTATCGTCTGTAATTTGTTCGAGATGAAAATTTTCCACATCAACAAGATAGACATTTTCCAGTAAGGGTGGCTGGGTAAGGTAATTACCAGCCGAGAAAAAGATTTGCTGACCATCAAGAGTCCAATCAAGGTATGGCGAAGGAAATTGAAATTGAGGTGAAGCGCTGATAGACAGTGGAATTTCCATATACCTTGAACCATCCGCATCCATAATCATCAAAGCTGATTTACCTTCCCGAACCAAAAAAGCAATCTGTTGCTCATCTGGTGACCAAGCACCCGGAAGACTCTCCAAATTGAGTTTTTCAGTAAGCGTTTCGATTTTCTGCATATCTGGCTGAAGGAGATATACTCTTCTAGGAAGGAGAACCGGGGAATGGTTATCCATGATCTCAAAGAGAATCCTCGTTCCATCTTTTGACACTCGAAGAGAGTGTTCTTCCGAATCGGGAGTAAAGGTTAATCTTTCTATGGTTTTCTCATAGTCTTTAATGCGGTATATTTCATAATTCCCATCAATATTCGCAGTGAAAACTAGGGCGTATGGCTGCCTTGCTATCTGACAGCCCGAGAAGACAATCATAGGAATTAAACAAACAAAAATGACTTTCAAAACTCGTAGCTGAAAAGTAATCATTATGTTATCCTTTTAAGAATCTAGCAGATTATCCACAACTTGCTGTCCTTGTAACAAATATTCGACAAGTGAAGGATTGGCATAATCAAAGCCTATATCAGATGGAACATTCGTTCCCAAATTATTAGCAACTCGTTCTAAATACTTAGGGGCTCCCATCTCTGATTTATAAATACCTATAGGATTAGGTCCTCCGTTGTAATGCAACACAATTCGAATTGTTCTTGATTCACAAATATTGTCAAAAGCATTTCCATAACCCACTCGATAATTTTCGATATGAGCGCTCAAGTCATTCAAGTATGAAATAGCATCAATAACGTTAGATTCGATGCCCATCGGAGTGTTGTTGTATAATGCTCCATTTCCGTTGTCTCTCGCCCATTTTTCACGAAAACCACTATCTTCTGAAACTTGCATAATGCCGTCTCGCAAGCCATTATCGGGGATGTAGTCATTATTCCAATAGTAGGTTTCTCCTGTCTCAGCCCAGCCTATTGCAATGAAGAGCTCAATAGGAATTTCTTGTGGTAGCTCCTTTGCATGTCTAAATGATGACTGTATATAATACATGTGCCTATCTTCTGGTTTATCCAGAACATCCCACATATGATCGAAATCAATTGGATCAATTGCTCCTATTTCAATAGTTGGTTTAACAATGCAATTGTATGCTGGATTCGAATCGGGTGTTGCCGTGGGTATTGCTGACGTATTATTTTCATTATCTGGTTCTAATGTAGGCTCTTCTGTTGGTGGCTGCTTTGGGGATTGTGTAGGTGGGATTGGAGTTGGAGTAGATTTTTCTGGCCCAGACGCCGACACACTCATCCCCACAACCACGCCCATCACCAACAAGACAAGCAGACTATCCCACTTACCTCGTTTCTTCTTCCGCCCCAGCACCAGACCCAACACCGCCAGCGGCGCAACCATCATCCCCGCCGGATCAAAGGCACCTGGCTTGTACGGGTTGCTCTGTCCTGCTCCACGTGTCAGCATCCGCCCCGTTACCGGGTCGTAGTACTGCCCGCTGCCCAGGTAGATCAGGCCGGTATTCTCATCGGACCCGCCCAGGTAGCCAAAGTCAATCCCGCCGCTGCCGTAATACTCAAGGACGTCGCCTCGCGTAGCATCCCCGAAGCGCAGCGCAGGGGGCCACGGCGTGTAGGCCACACTCATCGCAATCACACCTTCATACGTCGCCAACTGGCGTGTGGAGCCGAGGCCGTCTTGCAGGACGTAGCCCCAATTAGCTGTCTTCGTGCCGATCACGCCCCTGCCATACAGGTAGTAGCTCGTGCTCTCCGTTCCCACAGCCGCCAGAGGCTGGCCGTTGTCCAACTGGTAGCGGATCGTCTCGCCCACACCTTCATTATAGCTGGTCATCTCCAGACGATTGCCCAGGCCGTCGTAGCGCATCTCGGCCTGTGTCTGCCAGGTCGTGCCGTTGTGTTCCTCCACCTTCACCAGGTATCCGGCCTTGTTGTAGGTGTTGCGGGTGGCGCCGTTGGCCTCGCCCTGGCTGGGGCTGCTCATCACCAGGCTGCCGTTGTTATCGTAGCTATAGTACCAGGTGGTGTCCCCTTCCGTCGCCGCAGCGGCAGCGGAGGCGGTCAGTAACTGGTTGGTATCATCATAGGTGTAGGTGGTAGTCGATGTCAGGCCATAATGCCTGGAATTGTAGGTCAACACATTGCCTGCAGCATCATACGTATAGGAAAATGCCGTGCCGTTGGAGTAGGTCGCACTGGTAAGGCGGTTCAGGGCATCATACATGTACTCTATCGTCACCTGGGACTGTCCCATGCCGCCCGGCAGGGTAACTGCATCTTCCTCACACTCCGGCAGGGTGCAGGTATTCTCCATCCCGCTCCAGAAAGGCACACCGTCATAATCGGCGCGGAAGCGGTACGCTCCCACCGGCAGGGTAAAGACCACCTCCGCTCTCATCCGTTGTCCCGCTGTAGCCAGTGTAGGTGTTCCCGTCAAAGACATATACGCTCAACTCAGGATACGGGTTGGCTTCCTCCCCTGCCACCGTCACGGTAACTGGCTTGCTTACCGTCAAACTTGCTGCTTCACAGCTCGGCAGGGTGCAGCAGGTATTGCCACCATTATTTTCTACTACAATTACTCAACTTTAATACATGTCTTTGTTTCTACTACGCTGTACATCTCAAAAAATTCTTCATTTTTCACTTGGTCTACAGAAATATTCTCAAGCAATTCATATTCATTTGTTATTTTTCCCAGATCATCTCCCAATACCTTCAAACCAAATTGTCGAAAAGGTGCTTTCTCCTCTGGATCCCACAACACCAGCCAGGGAGCATGCGGCACGCGATTCAACATGTCTAGAGCACATACTGACAAATTTTCCCCTTCAACCGTAACATTGGCAATCCATTCCACATATAATCCTTTCGAAGGATATCGTAATACCATATAGTAATAGGGTTGGTCAGTTTGTGTTTCAGTAACTAACCGTATCCATATCTCTTCTGGCATACCTAATAGCTTCAATAATCCCGACAAACTATAATCCAGGTCTTGGCGAACCCAATCGCAACGTGTTGCGATTGCTATTACCTTTCCGTTCTTTACATAATATCCTACCGACATCACACCTAATTCCCCTTCTAGTTTTCCAAAATCAGCTGAGTAATGGGCCACTTCGCCATTGTAAACAGGTCCAAATAATTCTCCTATACTGGATACAAACTTTGAAGCTGCATCCCATGATGTGTCCCCTGGAGTAATTCCCCAATAGCAGGGAAGTTCACACCCTCCATTCGTTTCATATGTTTGCATCAGTTGTTGTTCTCTACTGAACAAATTCACAGGAGTTATCGTCTTCTCCACAAGTTCAATGTTTTTGAATATTGTAGGAGTTTCGCTTTTGTTCCGCTCCAGAGTTTGCGAAAGTTGATTTAAGGTTTCAACAGGATTTGTCTTGGGTGTATTCAATAATGTACATCCTGAAAGAAGCAAACTGATCAAATAAATCTTAGGTAAAAAGGCTTTATATGTTTTCTTCATAAAATTATCTCCCAATTAGCGCGGTATATTATTAACAGGCCGGTATTTATTTAAATAAGTTAGCATTTTACTATCCATGTATTCTTTCTTCGCTTTTCCAAATCCTTTTGGATCATTGTCCCATATGTCAAAAACCCAGCCTATGAACATATCTGCCCAAACTTCACCCGGACCATCTGTCATACCAAACTGCCATTCTTCGCAACCTCCTGCAAAACCCCAATATACACCTGTTTCAGGCCCATTGTGCCCATTCCGAGCAAGACATAAGTGTTCTCCACAGTATTCATTATTCCAAACATCTTGCAAATCCGTTCGTGCAGAATTCTTAAAAACATTTTCACAAATCCCATCTGCACGTCTGCTTGCACAGACTTTTTGATCCATTACGTGTCCCATCTCATGCACGATCAATCTGACAGCTTTATACTCTGTCGTATACATGCCATCCAGCTTTATTTTATTCTCTCCAATACACTCCCCATAACCGTTATCCACACATTTATCACACCATTCAAAAGTATGATTCGGGAAAACACGTGTAAAGGCCTCAATTGGAGACAAACCAAGTATTCCACCAAACCGATTAGCTATCTCCTTGACGGCACTCAAAATCACATCTTGTCTATAGAGAGTCCAGTAAGCATCTTTTCCAGATAATTCAACCCCATACATCTTTAGCTCGTCTTTGATAGACGATGGTGTTGGGGTTAATGTAGGCTCTGGTTCAAGTGTTGATGCATTCAAATTATTACAATCATCATCAGTAATTGATGTTTTTACCTGCACAGCGGTTTCATTCGTAGATGGCATCGCAGGGTCAAATGAAGCAGTCACTACCAACATTGCCGTTCCAGTTGCCGTTGGAGTTGGCAATGAAGGTGGTGTCCCAGTTGCTTGCGGTGCTGGCAATTTGCTTGGTTGAGTGCATGCCGACACACTCATCCCCACCACCACACATACAACCAGCAGAACAATGAAACTATCCCACTTGCCACGTTTCTTCTTCTTGCCCAGCGCCAACCCTATCAATGCCAGCGGCGCAACCATCATCCCCGCCGGGTCAAACGCCCCCGGTTTGTAGGGATTGCTCTGCCCCGCTCCACGTGTCAGCATGCGCCCCGTCACGGGATCATAATACTGCCCCCCACCCAGGTAGATCAGCCCCGTGGTGTCATCATACATCCCGCCCAGGTAACCAAAGTCTATCCCCCCGCTGCCGTAGTACTCCAGAACATCCCCCCACGGGGTGTAGGCCACACTCATCGCAATCACACCTTCGTGCGTCGCCAACTGGCGAGTGGAACCGAGGCCGTCCTGCAGGATGTAAGCCCACGTGTCCGTCTTCGTGCCGATCACGCCCCGGCCATACAAGTAGTAGCTCGTGCTCTCCGTTCCCACAGCCGCCAACGGTTGGCCGTTATCGAGCTGGTAACGGATCGTCTCACTCACCCCATCGGCGTAGCTGGTCATCTCCAGCCGGTTGCCTAATCCGTCATAGCGCATCTCGGACTGGACCTGCCATGCTGTGCCGTCATGCCCTTCCACCTTCACCAGGTATCCGGCCTTGTTGTAGGTGTTGCGGGTGGCGCCGTTCGTCATACAGCCAATGACTTCACAAAAAACGCCAAAAAATTGCTTATGCTAATTTCACATCACCCCAGTTTTTCAAGGTTTCACAATCCAACCGATTACTTCCATATCTTGAGCAATTGTATAAGATGTTCTATTTTCTGCATCCACCAGAATATTATTAACTTTCCCATCTATATTATCACCAGAAATAATAAAATATCTACTATCGGGAGACCATTTTGGTCCACGGAAGCTTGATTGTCCAAGAGAGGGAGTGCAAAATCCTTCTATCACACTAGATTTCAAATCCAGCACAAGATATTTTTGGGTCTTTTCTGGTTCCTCATAATACAACTCAAAAGTTAGAAAGCGCCCATCCTGAGAACGACTTGATTTTGAAATAAAATATACAACATCATGAAAAACATCTTGAAATTGAGTAATCTGCCTTATTTCACCATTGGCGTTTATCAAGAACCATTCTTCCCTCACTATTTGCTTGGGTTCTGGGTTGGGCCCCAGCATCAATACATCGTTGCCATCTTGTGCCCATAAAGGTGCGTTGACAGTATCTGTTAAAAATCTCAATCGTGCCAATGGTTGTTGGTTTTCTATATCCCACAATGTATTCGTTGCCAAGATAGATGGATCAGATATATCAATTTCGGGATAAATCAGTCTTTTCATTGTAGGATCAGGAACTACTTCTCCTTCAAAGATATAGTGAGTTGAATATAGGGCTCCGCTGAAATGGCTGCTAAGGTAGTTTGGAAGGGTTTCTAACAAGAATAAATATTCCTCCCTTGTGAACGGATTGAGAAAAACTGTTTGTGAAAAACCACTTTCTTCAATTGGTCTGTAGATGGCAAGTAATTTGTTGTTATCTACCCAATGTTCTATACTAAACCAATCTTCCATGTCCCAAACAATGCGATTTTCTTCAATATTATTCAATAGTGTTTCTACAGGTTCTACAATCAATTTTGAATGGGATTCATCAATATAAGCAAGCCACTTTCCATTAGGGGAAACATGAAGTCCCTCCAAATACATGTAATAATACCGAGGCATAATCTCAGTAAAATGAGGGACTTCCGTTTTAGTACCAGCTTCAAAAGCATAGATGAATACTACTTCATTTTGCATAATTAGAAGATCCCACATAAATTCCAAATCCTCAGGTAGAAAATGTCCCACAGGAATGCAATCTGAAAACACGATATCCTTCAACGCCTGCGCATCCGGGGATAACGGCGTCGATGTCACTGTGGGCGTGAAGGTTGGCAGCAATGTTGTAGAGGGCAGTGCCGTCGCCGTATCTGTTGCCTGAACAGGCTTAAGTGCGGCTTGATCGGTGCAAGCTGACAGCAAACCAATCACCACAACGAGGATGATATTTATTCTTGCCTGTACCCCATTTCTATTCTTCATTTTCACCTTCATACCCATTTTTTCTACGTAACACTCACAGTAATAGTGTATTATCTTTTCCGGAAAATTTGTTGCCCGATCAACATAAAAAAAGGAACTGCCTCTCTCAAGGTCAGCTCCTTTGCTTGTCATCCTGTCTGCGCACAGGCAAATCAGTTCAAATGCGCCAGCACAATCTGGATGGGTTGTTTATTCAGTTGATAAGCCCCGGCCTTGGCCAGCACCTGCTCCGCAAATTGCTCAGGCACATCCACCAGGGTACACTTTTCCTGGATGTGGATCTTGCCAATCGAACTGCCCGGCACTTTGGAGAAACGGGCAATCGTGGAGACCACATCGCTGGGGCGAATGCCATGTGCCTTGCCTTTGCTGAAGGACAAACGCACCATGCCGCTTTCGTGAGAAACAGGTCCCCAATTCCTGTCGCCCTTGCGGTTTCCAGAGCGTTCCGGCCGCGCCGATTTGCCAGGCTGCACATCTCTCACTTCGCTGATCGGGGCAATCGGGCGCTGTTTTTCCTCAGCCCGGGCGATCTTCAAAGCCACCGCGGCAATCAACAGCGGGTCATGGCCTTCTTCCACCAGCCTTGCCACCAAAGCTTGCTCCTGCTGGCAGCGGCCGCGTCGCAGCCAGACCGTCACCTGATTCATCAATTGCGTTTCCCGGAAGCTTGCAATTTCCTCATCCGTAGGGATGGAAACCTGCTCCAGTTTATGCTTGGTGAATGCTTCAATCCGCCGGATGGCGTGTCTCTCTTTGGGGGTCACCAGGGTGATCGCAATCCCGTTCTTGCCTGCCCGGGCTGTGCGGCCCACACGGTGCACATAGCTTTCCGGGTCATTGGGCAGGTCATAATTAAACACATGCGAAATGTCATCAATATCCAGGCCGCGTGCCGCCACATCTGTGGCAACCAGAACCTTGATCTGATTTTCGCGGAATCGGTTCAACACCCGTTCACGCGCGTCCTGATTCAGGTCACCGTTCAGCGCCTCTGCAGGAAAGCCGCGTACGGTCAATTCATTGGCCAATTCGCCCGTGCTGACCCTGGTTTTGGTGAAGATCAGCGCGCTGGTAATTTCTTCCACCTCGAACAAACGCGTCAGTGCAGCCGCCTTGTCAGGCTCATTGACCACGTAATAACGTTGTTCAATGGTCTTGACCGTCATTTCTTTTTGCTGCACAAAAATCGACTGGGGATCATGCATATAGCGGTCAGCCAAACCGCGGATGCGCGACGGCAAAGTGGCAGAAAAGAGGGTCGTCTGCCGACCGGCTGGCGTTTCGCGCAGGATGGTCTCGATGTCCTCAATGAAACCCATGCTCAACATCTCGTCTGCTTCATCCAGCACCACAGTCGTGACGCTGCCCAGATCCAGTGCCTTCTTTTCGATCAAATCGATCAAGCGCCCCGGAGTTCCCACCACGATCTCAACGCCTTGCTTAAGGCTGCGGATTTGTGGGCCATAGGCCTGACCGCCATACACCGCCAGGATCTTCACCCGTTGGTGCTGACCGTAGGATTTCATGGCATCCGCCACCTGCAAAGCAAGTTCACGGGTGGGGGTCAAAACCAGGCACTGCACAGACTTCTCCGCTGCCGATAGATTCTGTAATATCGGCAGGGCGAAAGCCGCAGTTTTGCCTGTTCCGGTTTGGGAACGGGCGATCACATCTTTGCCTGCCAGCATGGCCGGAATGACTTCAGACTGAATGGGGGTGGGCTCGGTATAGCCCAAATCTTCAACTGCCTGCACCAACTGTGGGTGAAGGTTTAACAACGCAAACATACTCATGGAACACAATTATCCTTTTTTCATCTTTGCCAGGTTTGTTGTGACCAACAAACCTGGTAAGCTGCGTCCCATAAACTGCTGGCAGTTGGTTTGCTCTTTGCACAAACGTACCGGTGGCAACAAAATAGCCCGATCCATCAGAGTCGGGCAGCCATTTGGAACCCTGGCGAACTGCTTGCCAGAAAATTCTATCCGATCTTAAAGCTCGCCAAGTATACCACAGATTTTTGCAGATTCATCCGCCGGTTTGGTGTCTTTGGGAACAATCGTGAAACACGGTATATATGAGATCAACCCGCCTGACCGCTGCTTTCCACCTTCGGCATCCACAAGATCATCAACAGGCTGGCCAGCAAAGCCGTTACCGCCCCAAACAGAAAGGGCGCACCTGGCCCAAAGCCCTGCCAGCCGCCCACCCCCTGCCAGAGGATACCGGCGATCAAAGAAGCCGGGAAGTCGAGGATTCCCATCACCCCGTTGTACGTGCCATAGGCCGTGCCGCGCAGGTCGGCCGGCACCAGATCCGCCACCATGGCCTTGGTGGCGCCAAATGCCAGGCCATAATATACCCCGTATAAAATATACAGCAGCCACACCTGTAAAGCCGTTTGAACAAAAGCAAACCCCAGGTAGATCAGGCCATAGGCGACCCAGCCGCCAATGATCATCCGCCGCCGGCCAATCCGGTCCGAGAACGACCCGGCCGGAGTAGAAAGCAAGGCATATACCAGATTGAAAGCCGCCAGCATGCCCAGGATGCCCAACACGCTCAAGCCGCGCTCCTGTGCCCGCAGCACCAGAAAAGCATCCGATGAATTGCCCAGGTCGAACAAACCTACAATGATCAAAAAAACCATGAAACGCTTGCCCATCGATTTAAAGGCAAAGCGCGGCATTTCAGTCTGCCCGCTGATCTTGACCTCACGCGCACCCAAAGCCAGCGAGAGCACCGCCAGCACAGCCGGGATCAGGCTGATCAGCACCACCGTTCGAAAAGTGCCCGCGCTCAGTCCAACCTGGTGCCGCTGTGCCAGCCACACCACCAGCATGGCAACAAGCAGCCCCAACATGGCCCCGCCAGTATCCGCTGCACGGTGAAATCCAAAGGCCAGCCCGCGCTGTTCTTCATTGATCGAATCTGCCACCAGGGCATCGCGCGGTGCAGTGCGCACCCCCTTGCCCACCCGGTCTGCCCAGCGCACACCGGCCACCATTCCCCATGAGTTGGCAAAATAAAAGAAAGGCTTTGCCAAGGCAGAAATGCCATAGCCGGCAACCGCCAGCCACTTGCGGTCTTTAAGCTTGTCCGATAACCAGCCAGAAAAGACCTTCAGAATGCTGGCCGTAGCCTCGGCCACCCCTTCGATCAAACCGATCAGGTTGGTCTTGACCCCCAAAACATTCGACAAAAAGAGCGGCAGGATATTGATCACCATCTCGCTGGAAATATCCATGAAAAAACTGGTCAAGCTCACCGCCCACACATTGCGCGGCAAATCTCTCAAATTCGGCGCCTTTTTGCCTTCTGTCATCGCATGCTCCTGTTTTTGCAGTTCTTAACGAATCACAAAAATAAACGTTTACAGCTCCAGTTCCAGAATTTCGCGCACCAGTTCGCGCACCTTGGCCCGCGCCTCCCACAAGACTGCTTCACCTTTTTCGGTGATACGGTAATAGCGGCGCATTTTGCCATGGACAGGCCGGCGCTCACTGAACAATAGCCCTTCAGATTCCAACCCATGCAGCACCGGGTAGAGTGTCCCCGGCCCAAGCTGATAGCCATGCCTGCCCAGTTCCTCCATCAGTGCTGCGCCGTAAACCTCTTCCTTGCTGGCATGATACAAAATATGGATCTTGACCATACCCAGAAAGAAATCTCTCAGCATCAATTTGCCTGCCTTTCATCAATATCGAATTTCAATATCGAATATCGATATTATAATTCCAATTCATGAAACTGAAAAGGGACTCTCCAATCATTCAAAAATTATCCGGGAGGTTAATCAGAACGCATAACTTAGACCCGCAAGGCGGCACACCTGCCCTGGAGGTAGTGCCAGGCAATGCAAGTGCCATGTGCGGTTTTAAAACGATAAACCGGGGCTTTGCAGCCCCGGGCTTTCACTGTACCACACTGAACTAGGCTGCGTTCAAAAGCGCCCTGGCGCTGGCCACGGCCTGGTTGGCATCTGCTGCATAGCCATCCGCACCGATCTTGCTGGCATAATCCTGGGTGAGCGGCGCCCCGCCTACCATGATTTTGACCTTGTCCCGCAGGCCAGCTTCCTTCAGCGCCTCGATCACAGCCGTCATATTCGGCATAGTCGTGGTCAGCAGAGCCGACATGGCCACAATATCGGCGCCGCTGGTCTGCACGGCCTCAACGAACTTCTCCGGGCTGACATCCGTTCCCAAATCAACGATCTCGAAGGCAGAACCCTCCAGCATCATCGCCACCAGGTTCTTGCCGATGTCATGCAGGTCACCCTTGACTGTGCCAATCACCACCTTGCCCGGTGAATGCACATCCCCCTCTGCCAGGAAAGGCTTGAGGATGAGCAAACCGCCCTGCATGGCGCGGGCCGCAATCAACATTTCCGGCACGAAATACTCGCCTTCCTCAAATAACTGGCCCACCTCTCCCATGGCCGCGATCATGCCTTCATTCAAAATGCGGCCAGGGGCGATCCCTTCATCCAGCGCCTGTTGCACTTTTTCCTGCGCCAGTTCCAGATCACCCTCCATGATACTGTCGTACAATCCCTTCAAAGCCTCGTCCATTTTGATCTCTCCTTGTGTGTCCTTGTTTGATGCCTGTTTGGTTTCTACCCGGAGCTGGGCTGCTCCCGCCGGCGGGTGATCCGCGGGCGAAAATAAGCCGTCTCCTCACGTTCATAGATCACTTCCCGGGTGGCCGCCATTGCCTCCAGGGCTGCGGCAACCATTCGGTTCAATCTGGCAGGGGCAGTCTGAACACGGCCATTAACGATCATGTTCACCATGTCCACCGCCACTGCAACGTCCATCGGCTGCCTTTGCGGTTCTTCCAGGGTTGGGAAGCTCAATTTGCAATGGCCGCCATCCCACGCCAGAAAGAATTTCAGATGCCCCACCGGAATTCTCTCCGCCCGCAAAATTGAGCGCAGTTCCGAGATCATCGAATTTGCTGCGCCCAGGGCATCCTTTGCCCGAATGGTTATGGCCTCATCCAGCCAGGCCAGTTGCCGGCTGCCAGCATCATAACGGTCATAGTCCATCCCGCCATCCTCTGCCATAGGAAGCCCTCCAGAAGACCCCAACATCTCCAGCCAATCTGTAACGCCTGTCTCGAGCAGCGAATTTTGCCGTACCACCATCTTGCCAGGGAACCGCTGCCTGGCCAGCCATTCCACTTCCTGCACATCCTCGCCGGTCAGCAGGTCAATCTTGTTGATCACCAGCAAACCCGCTTCTTCGATCTGTTTTTCAAAAATGTACGTCACCTCTTCACTGAAAGGCAGCTCTTCACCTTGCAGCCACATCCGCAACAAACGCACATCCGTGAAGACCGAAAAACTGGTGGGCTGGTCCTGTGTTTCTTGCAGTCGCAGCAGCGGTTCCAGAACCGTGGCAGCCATATCCGCACAAGACCCCACCGACTCGGCAAAGATCACATCCGGCCTGGCAGTTTCCTTCAATTGTTCAAGCCGTTTTTCCAGCTCTTCAAAACTACAGCGAAAGCAACCGCCGGCCACTTCGGCAGTGGGAATGTCTGCAGAACGGAAGAAAGCCGTATCCACCAGGTGTTTGCCCTTGTCATTGGTCACCACCCCGACCTTCCTGCCCTGGGCAATCAACTGACGTGCAGCCTGTATGATGGCCGTCGTCTTGCCGCTCCCCAGGAATCCGCCTACCAGATGCATCTGCATTCATTTACTCCTGCAAATATGCTTCAATGGCCTCAACCAATTCCCGATTGCCAGGGATCAGGGAGGAAAATTTGAGCTCGCCATTGATGCAAATGCTGGGTAAATTTTTAATGCCCATCTTGATCAGGCGAGCCACGTTTTCTGCGCTGGTAGCCTTGTATTCCACCATGTCCACCTTGCCGCCCAGCTCTTCGCAGGCCCGCTCGGCTGCCTGCAGCATGTAACCACAGGCGGCACAGGTGGCAGAATCCAGCGTAAAGACTTCCAATAACGGTTTTGCCAAATGAGCATAATCCGGTATCACAATCGCATCCAGGTCATATTCAGCCGCGTGGTAATTGGTCAATACTTGCCTCGCACGGTCTGTATCCCGAATAGCCTCAGCCGTGCCGATCACATTCTCCACCGGCACATCATAAGGCATATCACAACCAGGCGAGATGATCAGGTTCTCGTGGCTCAATTGATCCAGTAAGTCAATCACATACTTCATATTATCCTGTTGGGTACCCATCAACATGCGGGTGGTCAACGGGATGTTGCCCTCCAGAACCACATTGTACTGATCGGTGATCTGCTTGGCTGTCGCCATGTCGATGTTCTCATCCACGGCAATGCAATCCGGCCGGGTCAGGCACATCGGCTCAATGTTCTTGGTGGCGTCTCCGCACACAAAAAAAGCCGAGAACACGCCCTGCTGGCGAATGAAAGCAAACAACTCGCCGAATGGCTCTTGCATGTATTTTGTGAACATGCGCGGTGAGATCTGCGAAATGACCGGGTCTACAACCGCGATCACATCCATGCCGGCTTCAATATACAGGCGAGCCATCTGCTGTGCAACTTTGCCAGTGTAGGCCAGCAATTGCTTCAGATAATCGCCCTTGTCGATCGTATCCATAAAAATCTCGGTGCCGCGCAAATGAGAGGCCAGGGTGAAAGGCCCGGTGATCAAACCATACAGGGCGGTGTGTTCGCCCACTTCTGCTTTCAGTTTGCGCATCACCTCCAGGATCAAGGGCAGACGGCCATCATCCGCCTGAGGAATGGCAGTCGGTATGCTCATTTCTTTTGACAAAGGGTGCGTAATCACCGAAGGCGGGGCCTCCTCCGCCCACAGCAATTCGCAGCCCAGGATCTCGGCTTCCACTTGCAGATCAAAAACCACCGGCTGCCCGTCGGGGCGGTATAGCTTGTTCACTTCCAGCAAGGATTCCAGTAATTTGTCGCCATCCGTCAGCACTTCGCGCGCCGTAAAGCCCTTCAATTTGCCGGCATGCACCCCGGCAAAAGGCACCCACGGTACATTTTCAGTCTTTTCGTGCCGCAGCACTGAAAAAAGCAGTTCTTTGCCAGTGGTTTTTCCATTTTCAACCATCATTAATTCTCCTGTCTCACAATGAATAAAGGTTTGCATCCCGTTTTGAGTCACAGAATGCCATCACTACTTTTACGCCGCGCGCTTCAATCTCCCTGATGATTTGCCAGTCCGCCCTGTCATCGGTCACCAAGACATCAATATCAGCCAGTGCCGCCACCGGCACCAGCGAAACCCGGCCCAGCTTGCTGGAATCGGCCACGATGATCACCTGGTCACTGCAAGCCATCATGGCTTTCTTCAATGGCGCCTGCACCTCCTGCGTGGTCAGTCCCATCGACAGCGAAATGCCGTCAATTCCCAGAATGGCCTTGCTGGCCCGGTAATGTGAAATAATGAGCGGTGCTTCCTCTCCGGTAAGGATCATATTGGCCTGATCAAGTACGCCCCCCGGAAGAATGACCCGGCAATCACTATCCATACCGATCAGATCCGGATAAATATCCACGATATGGGTCACGATTGTCAGGCGTTTCTTGTATCGCAAGAAGAAGGCCGCGTAACGCGCCGTGCTGCCGCCATCGATCATGATCGTCTCGCCATCCTGGATCAGGTCAGCAGCCATGCGTCCAATCGCCATTTTGGCATCACGGTTTTCCACCAGGCGCTCATCCAGCTTGAGCGTTTCGTATTTCAGTGTGCTGTTGCGGGCAGAGCTGGTCAGGATTGCCCCGCCGTGGGTGCGCTGTACCATACCGCGCTCTTCCAGCTCCTGCAGATCGAGGCGGATGGTTGATTCGCTTACCCCAAACAGTTCGGCCGCGTCCCCTACGCGCAACTGCCTCTCCCGTTCCAGGTGAGACAACAACAATCGCATCCGCTCTTCTTTGAACATCATTTTCCTTTTTCAGCCATACTGGGACATGTCTGGCAGGCACAAACAACCCGCCGCAAGACAATGCGCACGTTTTCGCATTTATGCGCAATTATACTCGTTTACTCTCACAATGTCGAGCATTTTCCTGGAAATATGACAGCTTCCCTTGCCGGAGAGGCAAGCCTGGAAAACAATTTTGAATAAAAAAACACCGGCAGTAACATGCCGGTGCCTGTATGGATGACAATGTTCGTCAGGCAATCGAGATCACCCGTACCTCGAAAATCCCTGCCGGGGCATTCACCCGGGCCACATCCCCCACCTTGCGCCCAAGCAAGGCCGTGCCCAGCGGCGATTCATACGAAATGCGCCCTTTAAGCGGGTCAGCTTCCGCCGGCCCTACCAGAAGATAGGTCTCCGGTTCACTGCCTTCTTCCTGTACGGTGACGTGATCACCCACATCCACCCGATCCACTTGTTTGGGCTGTTCATCCAGAATACAGGCCGAGGCCAGCATGATTTCCAGTTTCTTAATGCGCGCCTCGATCAATCCTTGTTCATCTTTGGCAGCTTCATATTCTGCGGTATCATCGTCATCACTGCCTTCAACTGCCTGACTCAAACGCATGGCAACCTCAGGGCGGCGGACATCGATCAACCAATCCAACTCTTCCTGGAATTTCTGGTACCCTTCACGGGTAAGAAAGGTAGCAACCATCTCGTACACCTCGTTTATAGAATTACTGGTGGTGGAAGGAAAGCACAACCCTTCAGACAGGCTATCCTCCCTGCGCATATGCCTCAAAGGTAATTTAGTTTACTTCCTTTGAATGCAAATATTGTGTAAAAAACATGCAAGAATGCCCGAAACAGGAATACAATTGTGCCAATTTTGGCATATTATACCCGAGCCGGAAAGAATTTGCATACCAAAATTTGAAATTTAACCAGATCAACAACATCGAAAACCCTGCCCGAATACCGCGTATCCAGAGCAGCTCTTGTCTGTTATAATCGCCGCAATGGATCAAAACATTCGCATCCCATTATCGCAACCGAAGACTCTGCCGTTTATGGCCGCCAACTGAAGACGGGAACCAATCCAGTGAAGCTCAAAACCGTTTTTTGTCTTTTGATCCTTGCCTGTGTGCTGGCTGGCTGCCAACCCTCGCCAAACCTGTCCCCATCCAATGAGCCTCCCTTGCGCAACGATCCGCCTGAACAGATCATTGCCGACCTGGAAACCTTCATCCCGGCCCGCATGGCCCAGGCAGATATTCCCGGGCTGACGGTGGCCCTCATTCAGGATGGGCAGGTGGTTTGGAGCCAGGGATTCGGCGTCACCAGCACCTTTAACCGTCAGCCTCTCCAGCCAGATGCTGTCTTTGAGGTGGCCTCGTTGAGCAAAGTGGCAACCGCGTACGCTGCCCTGCAAATGACGGCAGCCGGCCAGGTCAGCCTGGATGAACCAGTCAACCCCTCGCTGCCACTTTCATGGCAGATCCAACCTCCCTATGGTTCCGAGATCACCCTGCGTCATTTGCTCAGTCACAGTTCCGGGGCATTCAACCCCGGCCAGCCCAAACCGCCCCCGGGGCAATCCTTTTTTTATACCGGCTTCAATTACGCTCGTGTGCAGCGTTTGCTTCAAAGCCAAAGTGGTTTGTCACTGGAAGAGCTTGCCACACGCTACACCTTTGAACCACTGGGGATGTCTTCCACCAGCTACAACAGTCCAAAACACCTGCAATCCCGCCTGGCCTATGGACATATCCGCGCCAGTTACCCTCTGCTGCGGTTTCTCTTGCCCGCCAGCGGGTTTTTCATCTGCCTGATGGCGGCCTTGCTCATCCTTTGCAAATGGCGCACCAAAAAATGGCGCTGCCCGCCCATTGCATGGGGCGCGGCCGTCTTCCTTGCCACCATTGCCGCTCTCCTGATCCTGGCCTACCTCTACCGCTGGTCGATTCCCAAAATGGGTTGGTTGATCGCCCTGACAGCCCTGGTTTTTGAAGCAATGCTGGGACTGCTCCTGTTAGCCGGTTTGGCTATGCGCAAACATCTGCCGCCAGCCTGGCAGACTTCCCGCCGCCGCATGGCCGCCCTGGCTGCCTGGGTGCTGTTCTCAATGGCTGCGTTGACTGCCATCTCTGGTCTGGTGACCATTCCCACACCACACAGGCCGGCCCGTTTCCCCAGTGCGGCGGCTTCCCTGTGGTCCAATGCGGCTGACCTGGCTGCCCTGATAATCGAGATCAGCCAGCCGCAATACCTGCCTGAAGAACTCGCCAGCCAAATGTGCTCTGTCCAGACTGTCATCAACCCCGATATTTCCTGGGGCCTGGGTATTGGCATCCAGCACAGCGATCAAGGCGATTCGCTGTGGCACACCGGCGTTCATTTTGATTTCACCACCCTGGCAGTGATCTACCCCGACACTGGCAACGGCATCGTCCTGCTGACCAACACGAACCAGGAAACAGCGCTGCGCGAGATCGCCCAGCGCGCCCTGGGAGGCAAGGCCGCCTGGGAAATTCCCCGCGAAGTACAGTCTTCCTCCCTGATGCCTGAAAAGAATAATCCCTGAGAAAAAAGAACGATTAAACGCAGCATCACCGTCGTTCATATCCCGGCGGTGATGCGTTTGTACACAAAACTGGAATGGATATTATTCCTCGGCCCGCGCCTCAAGCAGTTCCTGCCGCCTGTCAACCATCATCTCCCGCACTCGGGCTGCATCCTTGGGGTAGGTAAAATAGAACATGGTGAATACAATCGTGCAGATCAACCATGGGAAGGGGATTGTCCACACCAGCGCCTGGGTCAAGCCGATTCTGTCTGCCAAAGCACCGGCGATGAGGCCTGCAAAAGCCGAAAGCCCGCCTTCGATCAGGTTCACCACCGCGTAGGCACTGGAGCGCATCTCCGGTGGCACCACGGCTTGCATCATCGGCTCTTTGGATCCCCGGCCAGGCCAGCCTATCAACAGCGCAGTCAGCGAGGTCCAACCCAGCAGCGCCCCAAAAGGCATCACATGCGCGCGGGTCAGAATGTAATACATCAGCGGTACACCAGTGAACACCGAGAATTGACCGATGATCGTACGACCATATTTGGGGTTCACCTTCTCTGCCCAATCGCCGATCACCCCGCCCATGAAATTGGAAATGGCTGCCCCCACCACCACGATCGCAAACACCAGCGGTGCGCTGCCCTTGGGATCGTTGAAGCTGATTGCATTATTAAAACCCAGGTCGCGCACCATCCAGTTGATGAAATAGAAGCCCATCACCACCCACGGCATGGTGCCGGTGATGCCTTGCAAGATGGCCGCCCAGATGGTGGGAATGCGCAGCGTGCTGAACACATCCTTCCAGTTGATCGAATAGCGTTCCTCGTCCGCATAGGTCATCAAACCGGCCAGTTCCGGCTCGGCAGACCCGCGCGGCGGCTCTTCCACCAGCCACCAGATCACCAAACCGGAAAGAATGCTGAACACGCCCAGTCCAACAAAGCCCCAGCGCCACAATTCGGGCGTAGCCACAAAACCAAGAGCCAGCACGCCCAGCACAGTGCCCATCAAGCCCACGAAACCGATCACCCCCAGCGCCTTGCCCCGTTTCTCCTGTGGAAAATGATCGCCCAGCAAGGAGAAAGTGGCCGGCATCAGGCAGCCCAGTCCCAAACCCGAAATGGCGCGAATAATGAGTACACCGGTGAAACTGGGCATCAAACCCACCAGGATCGTCCAACCCCCCCAGATGCCGGTGCCAAAGATGAGCACTTTCTTGCGCGAGTACTTATCCGCCGCATACCCCCAGAATGGAGAGCTGACCGTCTGGGTGATGTTGCGCAGCGTGGTCATCAAACCCAGCATGCCATAACTGACGCCCCAGATGCTTTGAATGATAGGTGATAGTACCCCCATCGCCTGGGCTTCCCCCTGGTCGATCAAATACCCCAAACCCAGAGCAAATAAGGTTTGTCCCGACTTTTTGTGCGGCTGCTTGGCTGGCATGGTCCCTCCTGTAGATGAATGATTCAATTGTGTTGTGTAAATGGCTCAATTGAAATTTTAGAACAGAAGACCTGATCTGTCCAGTAAACGCACAAGGCAATAGGGCAATCGCATTAGAAATAGTGGCCAACGATAAGAGCGAAAATTTCAGGTGTTCCGTTCTTTTTTGCCGCCCACAATCACTACGCGACGTGCAAAAAAACTGAATAGGGGGTGTGATAAGTGTCGAATGCTCAAATGCGATTACCCTGCACAAGGCAATGAAAATGATAGGAAATTGTTAACTGATCATGGCGTTTGATGGTGTAAAATCAGCAATAGGACATACTCAACTGACGCCCGTGGGGAAAAATTCCAATTCTTCTATTGGCTTTTTTCTCCTTTGGCTGGCCGCACTTGGTACAATGACCAGAATCATCCTGATCATTCCAGGAAATAGTGGTTTTCTACCTGATTACCGTCTTTTATAGCTGAAAAGGATTCACATTGAAGCAGCACGCAGACACACTGAAAAAAACCTGCACACCCAGAGCATGTCTTCTGAAAAACACCCTTTCTGTCTTGCCTCCTCGAATTCCCTTACGGGTTAAGATCACACTGCCCTATCTTTTTTTGGCCATACTGCTGGCCATCAGCGCATCCTTCCTGTTTTCAAACATCATTTTCCATACGGTTGAAGAACGTTTTTACAATCAATTGGGCGAAGTAGGAATATTGTCTTCAGAATTCTTGATAACCGAAGAGAACAAATTACTGGACACACTCAGATTATTGACACACACAAAAAAAGTTGCCGACCTCATCCACCAAAACAACCCGGAAGAGCTCAGAAATTTGATCTTTGGCATTGCAGTAAACCAACAAGTGGATTCTGTAGAGTTCCTGAATTTGGATGGTTACCCTGTTCTATCCATGCGGCATAGAAGAGGAAGCACAATTGAAGATTATCAAACAACCACTGGTGGAGACAATACCGTCTTCAAATCCTGGGATTTTGTCAACAACGTATTGAACCAGACTACAGATCATTTAGGCGATAAGTATTCCGGGATTGCAGAAACAGATGGGGGGAATTTTTTCTTTGTATCCGGCCCGGTCTACAACGAGTCTAAACAGCTTGTAGGTGTGATCGTGGTAGGAACAAGATTGGATGACCTGGTGGGCAGAATGTATACCGGGGTACTCGCACAAATATCCCTCTACACAAAAGACGGCAAAGTTCTTGCCAGCAGCTTTCCATTTCAACCTGATCCATTGCAAACAGAGCTAGCCCAAAAGACTCTGGCATTTCAGAACGACCGCAAAAGCCCGCTGCGTAACATCGAAAATAAAAGAGGCTTTTTCATCAGTAATTTGGCGTATTATGAAATACTTGGCCCATGGGAAGCGCGCGGCGGCAGCGATCTTGGCATCATCGGCGCAGCATTACAAACGAGTTTCATGGTTAAACAAAGTCCTGCAACCCGTTTTCAATTAAGCATTGTAATTGCAGCTGCATTCTTTCTGGTCATCATGATCGGGTTGAGCCTGGCGCAAACCATCACCCGTCCTCTGGAAAACCTGGTTCTTGCATCGCAAAAAATTGCAAGTGGCAGCCTGGATGTACAAGTCGATGTCGGTACACGTGATGAAATAGCTTCACTTGCAGGTTCCTTTAATCAGATGATAACCAGTTTAAAACAATCCAGAGCAGACATTATAGAAGCATACGACAGATCATTGGAGGGGTGGGCAAAAGCTCTCGAGCTTCGTGACAAAGAAACAGAAGGCCACACGCAGCGCGTTGCCGATCTGACAGTAGCACTGGCAGAAAGGCTTGGCATTGAGGGTGCCGACCTCGATAACATTCGGCGCGGCGCAATTCTCCATGATCTGGGCAAAATGGCTATACCGGACAACATCCTTCTCAAACCTGGCCCATTGACAGAAGACGAATGGGAAATAATGAAGCAACATCCCGACTATGCCTATGAAATGCTAAAGGATATTCACTTCCTCGAAACATCTCTGGAGATTCCGCTCTATCATCACGAACACTGGAATGGAACCGGTTATCCTCGTGGCCTGTCAGAAGAGAAAATTCCCCTGTCAGCGCGCATTTTCGCAGTAATTGATTCCTGGGATGCATTAACAAATGACCGGCCTTATCGAAAAAAAATCTCGCCAGAGGATGCTTTGAAAATTTTGGAGGATAATGCAAGCATTGTTTACGATCCAAACGTGGTATCCACATTCAAAGAGTATGTGAAAACATCGAAAATGATACTATCAGACGAAACAGGAAAATGAACACCAAATTGCCCCGGACATTTTCCCAAAAACCCTCCAAACAAGAGAGAACCATCGGTTATCGGATTCTCTTCCTTTTGTTATGCGGATTTTCACTGTTGATTTGCGCCTTTTTACCTTCCTGGGTCAAAGCCAGTGGCCCGGCAACGGAATTGCCTGTTTCTTTGCGTTCCGCCCGCCAAGCCAACTATTCTGCCGATAATCATTACCCCAGTGTTCCAGAAATCAGCCTGGGGATCATCGCAGATGCTCTTCGTGACCAGGGCCTTGGTGAAGAAGAAATCCGTGTCCGCATTTCCGCCATTGACTCTTTACTGCAAACACCAGTAGTATTGGCAACCGGGAGCCACACACAACTCCCTCCTCCAATTACTGCCTCAACTCCCCAGCCCAGACCAACCACTTCGATAACCGAATACGCAGCCCCTACCCCAAGCACGCCTGTGTCCATCAGCCCAACGCCATACTTGGTCATTACAAATCCTACGGATATACCGGAAAATGTCCCCCTATCCTCGGCGAGCATTGATCTTACCAGCAGTGTAGCAAACTACATTGACCGCGATTCATCTGGCTCAATCACATTAAGCGATGATGTTCGTTATAAATTTGTTGTGCACAACAACGGCGATACCAGTCTGTTCAACATTCAAATCAATGACCTCTCATTCGGCAGCCTGATCACCTGCCCGGCAACTGGCCTGGCAGCCGGGGCAAGTATGACCTGCACCGCAGATTCTCTTCACACCGTTTCGCTCTCGGAAGCAAATGCCGGTCACATAGATTTCAAAGCAACCGTAACAAGCACCTATGCTGGCAAAACCTACACAAAAACAGCAACCCTGATCACCGCAGTTGCCCAAAATCCTTCCATCCAGATTGTCAAGAACCTGGCCTCATTTGATGACAACGATTCGTCGGGTTCCATCACAGCAGGTGACTACCTCTGGTATCGATTCACAGTTACCAATTCTGGCAATGTAACCCTGAGCAATATCAGTGTCACAGATTTAACCTTTGCAATCCCTGTGAATTGTCCGGTTTCACTCCTTGCTCCATCTTCTGCCACCAACTGCCTTGCTGGTACTGGGCACATCATCACCCCAAATGAAGCGAATGCCAGGCTGGTATCCAATACGGCCAAAGCTTCTGGAATGCATAACGGCACGCTGTACTCTGCTCAAGACACGTTGATCACTGCGGTAGAAGACATCTATGCTGTAATTTCCGGGCAGGTCAGAGAAGACCTGGATGGCAACGGCGTTCTGACTGACCCAGACCCGGGTCTGGTAAATGTCCGAATTGAATTAAGTGATTATATTTGTACGATCGGTGTTAATTGCCGGTTCACGCTAACCGATTCAAACGGGATGTTTTCATTCACAGGTGTTGTCAACGGCTCTTATCAACTCATCGAAATTGACCCGCCAGGTTACAACTCTACGGCAGATTCCGATGGGCCAAATGATAACCGGATCAATGTTGTCATAGAAAATGGGCAGGATTCATCATCGCATGTCTTTCTGGACACCATTGATCCTGCTGTCTTCCCCCCACCTGACCCTGTCACTGGGTTCGTTCAGAGCACCAATCCCGATAATGGCGCAACCAATGTCGCGATGGATACAGTATATATTATCCACTTCAGCCAGCCAATGATGACAACAGGTGGATCCAGTGTGTTAAGAACGGATAAGTATCTCTTAAAAAATGAAACCAACCCGGGTATTGTCCCCATTATTAACAACATCACCTATGATCCGCTAACCTATACGGTGACGCTCACCATTGATACTGGCAATTCAAATTGGACGAAAAGCGCCAACTATTCCCTGACGATCCAGGCCGTGAAAAACGCTGTTGGCGTTTCCCAAAATCCTGTTACCCGCACTTTCACAACAACGGATTAAGTTTCTTGCCCTGTTGATGCTGCTTGCGCACACACCAGATACCTTTGGCGATAACGCAAAATGCCAACCAATAAAACCAGTTGCACCACTGCCAGGATGATGGTCGAGAACTGGTTGAAATAAAAAGCCAGCAGATTGGCAGCCGTCAATTGCAGCAACAGGCCAAAATAACCATAACTAAGGCCATTCTTTTGCTTACCCAGCAGCGACAACACAATGGCTGCCACCAGCAGTAAACCAATGCTGCCATTCAAAGAGACAAAAACTGTAAACCAGCGCACCCCAGGCAAGCCTTTGACCTGCCCGCCCAGCACCAGATTGGTCAGCGGCCCGGTGAGTATCTCCGGTGAAAACCGGCCCCGGATCACGATCCCCAGTTCCAGCAAGGCAACCACCGCCAGCACGGCCATCCCCAGTATCAACAGCCACTGGAAACGTTTCTGGCCCAGTATCCGCTCTTCAAACTCATCCCAACGCTTCTCCCAGCGCTGCCAGAAATCCGGCTTTTCAGGCGCCAGGTGCAAATCCTCCCGCTGCACGAATTTCAACAGGCTTTGTGAAAGAACCTTCAAATCAGAATGGGTTGTATCCTCGCCAGCAGCCTGTAAATGACCTACCAGGCCAACCCGCTCATCCGGGTCGAGATCATGATCCAAAACCTCGATCAACAAATGCAGGGCATGGTACATTTCAGTGCGCGGGTCTCGCTGCTGTTGACGGCTGAACCGCAGGTAGACCATCACAGTCAGTAGAAAAAAGGCATAAATGATCGGCGCCGCCCAGGGGTAAAAATAATCATTGCTCTGGGTGATGAATTTGCCAACTTCATCAATGAAGAGCCCTATCCCCACCCCACCCAGGATGGCGCCCAATGGGTACACCCACGGGTTGGCAAACATCAACAGCACCATCAACGCCACAAACTGCAACAAGCCGCCCCACAAAACATGAGCAATGTGCAGCTCGGCGTTGCCAATTTGGGGGTATCCGCTCAATTCCAGGAACAGGCGGGTCAAAGCCACCGACAAGCCAAAACATACCAGCATGGTAAAGAGATGGGTTTCTGCCTGTCTGCGCCGTACTGGTGGCTGAAGTTCTGAAAACGGTGATCGCATCTTTTTTCTCCATAGGAAAACAAGGGACTGCCTGCCGTCATCAATACTCGCGACAAAATTTCCAATCCAGCGTATAGTTAATGATGACATACACAATGCTAAAAAATTGTATCCAAAAAACAGAGCCACAGCAAGTGACCATTGTAAAAAAAACGGAGGCAAAGATGACAGACCCAAACGACAATTCGTCCCCTAATCTGGGGGATGACATCCGCCAGCTTGGCAAGAGCCTGGGCGATTTTTTCAAATCCGCCTGGGAAAGCGAAGAACGCAAGGAAATGGAAGAAGGCATCACAGGCGCATTGCAGGAAGTCGCAAACACATTCCAGCAGCTTGCCGATGAACTCACCAATGGCGAAACCGGACAGCAGCTCAAAACAGAATATGAAGACCTCAAGCAACGCGTTGATTCTGGCGAATTCAAAGAAAAAGCGCGCAGCGAGTTTTCCAAAGCCATCCAGCAGATCAAGGAAGAACTGGACGAAATCTCATCCAAATGGAAGCCCGAAACAGAGCAAGAGTCTGACCCGGATTCACATTAACCACCTGCTCGCTAATCCTGGGATAAAGAAAAAGCGCATCTATTGCTGTATTCCAGACAACAGGTGCGCTTCTCTATTCGATTGGGTATTAATTTGCTTTTTGCGGATCCCGCCCCAACCCGGAGTGGAACTTCCGGTATTGCCTCGGCACGGCACTGCCGCCTTCCCACACCACCCGCCGGAAATCATCCGGATCGGTGTTGCGTTCCGAATTGATTAACAAAACCTGCGAGTTTGCTCCCAACCCCAGTTTTTCACGCAATGGGGCCAGTTCAGGCATTTCCATGATAAACGTCAATGCCCCCAGGCTTACCGCCCCCGATTCGCCGGACACAATAAAGGGGTCGCCTGAGAGGGGGATCGCATATACACGCATGCCCTTTGCGGCCACATAGTCCGGGCATTTCACAAACGCATCGGCTGTGTCCTGCAGAATCTCCCAGGCTTGCGGGTTGGGCTCGCCGCAGGCCAGACCAGCCATGATCGTGTCCAGATCGCCGTCAAAGTTGTGCGGCGCGCCGTCATTGATCTCGGCTGAACGGTACAGACATGCCGCCAGTTCCGGTTCCACCACAACCGAGGTGGGACGTTCCGAGCCAAACAGATTGGCATAATAGCCAATGGTGGCCGCGGCCAGTGATCCGACCCCTGCCTGGGCAAAAATATGGGTTGGCGCAATCAGCCCCTGCGCTGCAAGCTGCTCCTGGGTCTCGGCAAACATGGTTGAGTAACCCTGGATCACCCAGCGAGGAATGTCCTCATAACCTTCCCAGGCAGTATCAGCGATCACCTGCCAGCCATTGCGCTGTGCATCCAGATTGACCTGGCGCACGGCATCATCATAAGTGCCGTCAACCACCACTACTTCGGCGCCGTTGTTCTCAATGGCCTTGATGCGCGCTTCAGAGGTCATTTTATGCACATAAATGACCGAGCGAAAACCAAGCTGGTTAGCCGACCAGGCCACTCCCCGCCCGTGGTTGCCATCCGTAGCAGCCGCAAAGACTACCTCACCCAGCGCAGCCCGAATCTCTGGAGAAGTAAGCTCCTCAAAAGTTAACTCGCGGTCCATCATCCCCAACCGCTGGCGGATGATCTGGTAAATGGCAAAAGAGCCACCCAACACTTTGAAGGAACCCAGGCGCAAGCGGTTGGATTCATCCTTCACCCAGATACCGCCCAATCCCAGCATCGATGCCAGCCTGGGCAGGTTTTTCAACGGGCTCATGGTGTATCCCGGGATTTGCTTATGGAAATCGCGGGCCGTTTTGGTAATCCCCTGGGGGAACATCTGGCGCACGAAGGGACTGACTTGCCCCTTCAAGACGCGCGTATTTTCCAACCATTCTACAGGTTTTAATTCTTGCATCATATCGTTATCCTTTTCCGGAATTTGTAATCATTTCCTTGTCCACAATTATTTGTCAGACAATTAAACCTATTATACCCTTTGTCTGGCTAAATTTCCACTCATTTGCGCCTTCTTTTACCACACTAACAGATATTTGCCTTCCGTTTAGCCTGGGTTGTCTGTCAAATGTGCTGCCTGCAAGTATGGTTTCAGTATGTGTCCCGATCATCGTTTTGGATTACAATAACTTCATGAAGGTAATCTTGACCCACGAACAGGCTGACTTTGACGCCGTGGCTGCCATGCTGGGCTTCCACTTATGCGACCCTGCCCTGACCCCCGTGCTGCCCATCAGTCTCAACCTCAACGTCCAGGAATTCTTCAACCTCTACCGGGCAGCCCTGCCCTTTTTCCGCCGCCAGGACTTGGAGAAGGAGCCGATTGATCGCGTGGTTCTGGTGGATACCCAATCCCTGAACACGGTCAGAGGCATGTCCAATGACACCCAGATTCAAGTCATCGACCACCACGAACTGCGCACCAATCGCCCGCCCGACTGGCAGATTGAAGTTGATCAGGTAGGCGCATGCACCACCCTGCTGGTAGAAAGACTGCAAATTGCAAACATTCAGTTGAATACCATTCACGCCACCCTGCTGCTGCTTGGCATCTACGAGGATACCGGCTCACTTACCTATGTTCATACCACTTCTCGTGACGTACGCGCCGCCGCCTGGCTGCTGGATCAGGGTGCCAGCCTGCGTATCGCCAACCGCTTTCTCAGTCCTCCCCTATCTTCCCAACAGCTTGTACTGTATGACCAGTTACTCAAGAACATCCAGAGCCATCAGATCCACGGGCAGAAGGTCATCATCGGCTGCGCTGATGCCTGCTCCATGACGGACGAAATTTCCAGCGTGGCCCATAAAATGCGCGACCTGCTTGACCCGGATGCCCTCTTCCTGCTGGTCAACACCTCGGCTGGCCTGCGCCTGGTGGCCCGCTCCACCAATGACCAGATTAACGTAGCCGAAATCGCCGCCCATTTTGGCGGCGGCGGTCATGAACGCGCCTCAGCCGCTCTGCTGCGCACCAGCAATCAGGATGGACAGCAATCCGGTCTGGATGAGATGTGCGCTGAATTGAAGAATGTGATTGAGAAATATATCTCTCCCCCCATCACCGTGCGCCAATTGATGTCCACCGGGCCAACTGTTCTCTCACCAGAAACCCTGGCCGAAAAAGCCGCCCAGATCATGCAGCGCTACGGATACGAAGGCTATCCGGTTGTCAAGAAAGGCAAGGTCATTGGCCTGCTCACCCGGCGGGCGGTTGATCGTTCCCTGGCCCACAAGCTTAACCTGCCGGCTGGCAGCCTGATGGAAGCTGGCGAAGTGTTTGTTAGCCCCCAGGACTCTTTGCAGCACCTGCAGCGCCTGATGCAAAAAACTGGCTGGGGTCAAATCCCGGTGGTGGAACCAGACAGCGGCAAAGTAATCGGCATTGTCACCCGTACGGATGTTCTCAAGATCATCACCGGCGAGGGTTCGCTTCTTCCCAGCCAGCAAAATTTCGCCGCCAACCTGGAGAAAGCCCTGCCCGCCGCTCACCTGGCCTTGATCAAGATGATTGCCCGCCAGGCTCATCAAAACGACAGCCCGGCCTATATCGTAGGCGGGTTTGTGCGCGATCTCATTCTGAACCGCCCCAGTCTGGACTTTGACGTGGTCATTGAAGGTAACGCCATTGAAGTTTGCCAGGCCATCTCGCGGGTTTACGGCGGGCGGGTCACCAGCCACAACCGGTTTGGCACTGCCAAATGGCAGATCGCCGGTATCCGCACAGATCTGGCCAACCAGCTTTCACCTCCGGGCATCAACATCTCCCCGGCCGACCTGCCCGAAAGCCTGGACTTCATCAGCGCCCGTACAGAATTCTACGATTATCCCACCGCACTGCCCACTGTCGAGCGCAGCAGCATCAAACTTGATCTGCACCGCCGGGATTTTACCTTCAATACCCTGGCCCTGCGCCTGGACGGTGCCTACTATGGCGAACTTTACGATCATTGGGGCGGCCTGCACGACCTGAAGCGCGGCCTGATCCGTGTTTTGCATTCTTTGTCCTTCGTGGATGACCCCACCCGCATGCTGCGCGCGGTGCGCTTTGAACAACGCTTTGGCTTCCAGATCGAACCCCGCACTCTGGAGCTGATCGAAGAAGCCCGCTCCCTGCTGACCACGGTTACCGGCCAACGCCTGTACCATGAACTCAATCTCATTCTGGCCGAATCCGAACCGGAGAAAATGCTGACCCGTCTGCAGGAATTGCATCTGCTGGAGGCTATTCACCCGGGGTTGAATTGGCAGCCCTCCCAATCCCGCCATTTGCACCAGGTGATGAATGGTGGACCTGATCCTGAATGGCCGCTTCCTGAAGAATTTTTCGGCCTGCCCCGGCGGGTTTGTTTGGGATACCTGGCCTGGTTAAGTTTCTCGCCCCATCACATCGTCAAAGATATCGCCAACCGGCTGCGGTTTTCCAAAAATATGCAAAAGCTGCTGGGCGATACCTCTCGGCTGTGGCACGAATTACCCGGTCTGGTTGAGCAAAAGCCCAGCCAGATCACCCGCCGCCTGGATCAGGTGCAAATGGCAACCCTTTACACACTTTACATGCTCGTCGAAGAGCCAGCCATCCGGGAAATGATCCTGCTCTATGTGCGCAAATGGAAAAACGTGCAGCCGGAAACCACAGGCGAAAAGCTGCGCCAGATGCACATCCCCCCTGGTCCAATCTATGCCCGCATTTTGAATGAGCTGCGTACGGCCAGGCTGGATGGCGAGATCTTCTCCCCCGAAGAAGAATATCAGCTTCTGGAAACCATTCTTTCAACGCAGAAATGAACCATGGATCACGAAGAAAACAGACCACTTTCCTCCTCAGCAACTGCCTCGGACTGGCTCAGTCAGGTTGTTGTCCGCGAAATCAGGCAGGACGATTTGCCTGCCCTGGAATGGGATGGTGAATACCGTCACTTGCGGCGGGTTTATGCCCATGCCTACCACTCCCATCGAAGCGGGCAGGCTATGCTTTGGGTCGCTGAATTAGCACATACCGGGATCATTGGGCAAATTTTCCTGCAACTGAACTCGGAACGTCTTGAGTGGGCAGACGGAATCAACCGGGCGCACATCTATTCATTTCGCATCAAGCCCGCCTATCGCGGCAGCGGCCTGGGTTCCCTGATGCTGCAAAAAGCTGAAGATTTCCTGATCGCCCGCTCCTACCGCTATGTAACCCTCAATGTCGCCAAGAACAACCCCGAGGCACAACGGCTATACGAAAGACATGGCTTTCGCATCGTGGCCCACGAAGCCGGCTGCTGGACTTATCCCGACGACAAGGGCATCTGGCAGGATGTGGTTGACCCGGCCTGGCGTATGGAAAAACCCCTCTCCTGACCCTCTCTTGCTTACCTGGTGCGCAGCCTTTGCAGCAAAGCCGCCCCTTGCAGCCCTTCCCCCAAAGCTGCTTCTGCATCCTTAAGAAGAAAAGCCATCTCAAGCACCTCATCCTCCTGGATAAATGCAGCGCTCACATAGCCTTTCTGCTTGCCCGGAAACGTGCCCTCCGGCAAAGATAGCACGGTGCGGGTCATATCAGCCACCAGTCTGCCCAGTGCGTCTTCATCGGCAATGTCTTGTATCTGCATGCGCACATGGAAATCAGTTTGCACGATCAAAAATCCGCCAACTGTTGTTTTGGTCTCCACATTCACGCAGCGTTCACCATAAGCCGTGGCCCAAACTTCAGCCCGCCCCAAGCCATTCCGTTGAAACGCCACCTGAATTTCCGCCGTTTCCTCCGGTAACGGCATCGTGTCCCAAACATAGGCGCAGGGCACATTCGTCTGGATCAGAGAAACGATCTCCGGCGTGAGCGTTGCCTGACCGATAGCCGGCTGGCTGGCTTGTGCGCTACGTGTCCTCTGCATGGCAAGCGTGGCTGCCGGCGCATCCAGTTCACTGACCACTTTTGGCAACCCGGAATCGAGCAACGCAGAAGACAATTGGCAACCCATCAAAATCAGGAGGATCAGCCCGGCGAACAGTAGACGCAACTTGTATCTCATCCTTCCTCCTTCCTGGATCGCCCTGTCTTTCAGGGCAATCAACTGGAATGTTTATATCATATTTGAAGATTGACGATTCGTCAAAGCATACGATTCTTTAAATGGAAATCGGTTTTGCGTCAAGAATTCTTTGACAAGAATGCCTTCATAATTTACAATACTAATTCTGGTTCAGTCATCTCATATAAGAAGGATCCTTATTCATGAAAGAGTACACATCTGAATTCATCCGCAACGTTGCCCTTGTCTCGCACAGCAGCACAGGTAAGACCATGTTGGCAGAAGCCTGTTTGCATTTCTCAGGCACTACCACCAGGTTGGGAAAGATCGAAGACGGCACCACCGTGTCAGACTTTGATGAAGAAGAAACCCGGAGATCAATATCTGTTTACACCACCGTCCTGCCTGTTGAATACAAGAATATCAAGATCAACCTGCTGGACACGCCGGGCTATACCGATTTCGTCGGTGAAATGATTTCTGCTTTGCGCGTTTGTGATAGTGCGCTCATTCTTGTAGACTCAGTCTCGGGCATGGAAGTCGGCACCGAAGTGGCTTGGGATTACTGTGACAAATTCAACCTGCCGCGCTGTCTTGTGATTAACAAGATGAATCGTGACAATGCCGATTTCAAAAAAGCCCTGGCTTCTGTGGAAACATTTGCCAACAAACGCTTGCTTCCCATCCAAATTCCCTGGGGAGAAAAGCTGGACTTTGTTGGTGTGATCGACATGTTGACCATGAAAGCCTACAAGGGTGTTGGCAAGGAAGTAGTTGACATTCCCGCCGAGTACAAAGACGAAGCCGAAGCCGGACACATGGCTCTGGTGGAAGCTGCCGCCGAAGGCGCAGATGATCTGATGGAAAAATATTTCGAAGCTGGCGACCTTGACAGCGACGAAATCAAACGCGGCCTGCGCAATTCCATCCGTGATGGTGCTTTTGTGCCCGTGTTTGTGGCTGCTGGCTCTGCTGAGATCGGCATCGCTCCCCTGATGGATGCCATTGTGGATCTTCTTCCCTCGCCAGGTGACATGCCCGCCCTCCCGGCAGAAGGCGCTGGCGGAACAGTAGAACTGACCGCTTCTGATGCCGGCCCGCTGGCTCTGTATATCTGGAAGACCACCGCCGATCCCTTTGTCGGAAAACAGACCTTCTTCCGTGTCTTCTCTGGTATGGTCACCGGCGACAGCCGCTTGTGGAATCAAACCAAATCCGTTGAAGAACGCCTGGGGGTTATCTACATTGCCCGCGGCAAGGAAATGATCGGCGTCAAAACCATCCATGCCGGCGACATCGGCTCGGTGCCCAAGCTCAGCGAAACCGCCACCGGCGACACCCTTTGCGACAAGACCCACCCTCTCACCCTGCCCAGGCCGGAATATCCCAACGCACTTTACCGCGTAGCGATCCACCCCAAAACCCAGGCCGATTCTACCAAGATCAGCCCCTCCCTTACACGGCTATGCGAAGAAGACATGACCCTTTCCTGGATGAACGACCCTGCCACCCGCCAAACCGTCCTGCAGGGTATGGGCGATCAGCATATTGATGTTGCCATTCGCCGGGCGCAGACCAAACTTCAGGTCAACCTGCTCACCGAACTGCCCAAAGTCCCCTATCGCGAAGCCATCCGTGGCAACGGTGATGCCCGCTACCGTCACAAGAAACAATCCGGCGGTTCCGGCCAGTTTGGTGAAGTTGCCCTGCGTGTTTCACCCAGCGAAGAAGATTTCGAGTTCAAGAATGACATCTTTGGCGGCGCCATTTCTGCCAGTTACCTGCCGGCCATTGAAAAGGGTATCCGCAATACCATGAAAGATGGTATTCTGGCCGGTTATCCCATCAGCGGCGTCAAGGTTTCAGTATATGACGGCAAGGAACACCCCGTGGATTCCAAACCGGTAGCCTTTGAAATCGCCGGCCGCGGCGCCTTCAAGGAAGCCTGCTTGCAAGCTGGCCCGGTGCTGCTTGAGCCGATCATGACCGTACGCGTCACTGTCCCCGAAGAGAACATGGGCGATATCATGGGTGATTTCAATTCCCGCCGCGGTCGTGTGCAGGGCATGGAAACCGACAAAGGTCGCTCAGTGGTCACTGCCCAGGTACCGCTGGCTGAAATGCAGCGTTATACCACCGAGCTGCGCTCCATGACCGGTGGCCGTGGTATCTTTGGCATGGAATTTGACCATTACGAAGTCGTCCCTGGCCATGTGGCAGAAGAGATCATCGCCGCTGCCAAGAAGGAAAAGGAAGAGGAAGAATAATCTTCCCTATCAGACGTATAATAAAGCTGGAGGGTATCCCCTTCCAGCTTTTTTCTTCAAATCAAACCCTCCTGAGGTGCGTATGGACTTTCAACCCAATGCTCTGGAAATCTTCTGGGATAACCTGTTGTCGCGCGACCCGGTCAAGATACTGGCAGTGTTCAAACCATTGAATAGTCATGATCGTAATGCGGCCATACAGCACTTGCAGCGCATGGTGAACGAGGAAGGCTGGCATGACGAGCAGCGTCAGTCTGCTCTTTCTGCACTCAAGGTCATTGAAACCATCTCCGGTGACGACACATAGACCTTCCTGATAGCCACCATTCCAATCCCGATTCACCCGCCAGGAGAAGCCATGTCCGACCAGGCAGAAGACCAAACCTATCGCAGCAACCTCATCAAGGGAACCATTGGTTTCCTCTGGCTGGTCGGCATCATCCTCTTGTATTTTGTCAGCCACAAACCCTTCACTGAAACCGCAGCCGCCGGCCTGGCGCTGGCAGTGTGGCGCATCTTTGTCTTTCTGTTGATTTTTTCTCTGGCTGGCGGGCTTGGCCGATTACTTGCCCGGCGCCTGCAATGGCAGCCGGATGTGCACCCCCTGGCATTCATGGCAATCACTGCCGGTCTGGGGCTTGGCTTTCTCAGCCTTGGCATTCTCTTCCTGGGCAGCCTGGTTGGGCTGCCCCGCTGGGCCTTCTGGCCATTGTTAATCCTGCCTGCCTTTCTGTTAAACCGTGAAATACGCCAGTGGTGGCAAGCCTTTGCATGCCTGCCCTCCCTCTGGCAAGAAAGCTCCTCCGCCAGCAAGGTTCTGGCCATCGCCCTGGGCCTGCTTATGTTTGCTACACTTTTGATTTGCCTCGCTCCGCCACTTCATTTTGACTCGCTGGTTTCCCACCTTGTCATGCCTCACGCCTATCTGCGCCAGGCCCGCATCACCTACCTGCCCTGGTTGTTCATGTCGGGTATGCCCCAGGTGGTGGAAGTCCTTTATCTGCCAGCCATTACCCTGGGCGGCGACCCGGCAGCTGCTCTCATCAGTTGGGGGTTTGCCCAGTTGACCCTGCTGGGTCTGCTGGGCTATTTGCGCCAACGATTCACTCCCGCTGCTGCCTGGGCGGGCGTTGCCGCCTTATGCTGCGGTTACGGCCTGGTAATGTCTACCACCTTTGCCTACGTGGATTGGCCCGGCCTCTTCTTCGGTTTTGCCGCCCTGGTCTGCATTGACCTCTGGCGGCAGGAAAATAACCCCCTTTCATTGCTTATGTCTGGCGTTTTCATCGGCCTGGCATTAGGCACCAAATATACCAATGGCAGTCTTGCCATAGCTCTGGCAGCTACCCTCACCTGGCACTGCTGGAAATGCCAACGCAAGCTGCTGCCTAACATGCTGCGTCTCTCCTTACCGGCGTTGATGGTTTTCTCGCCCTGGCTGGTAAAGAACTTCCTCTCCACTGGCAATCCTGTCTATCCATTGCTCTTTCCCTCCGGTGCAATGACCCCTTTGCGCTTGCAAGGCTACCAAGGGCTGCCATCGTGGGGTAACTGGCAGGATATTTTGCTTTTGCCCATTCGCGCCACCTACCGCGGCATCGACTCAGCTTCTGGCTATGGCACTTCCATAGGGCCGTTGCTATTGGGTTTTGGCGGTCTGGCCTGGATCGGCGGCCGTTGCCGCACAAAACAGCAGCAAGCCGCAAGCCAGAACGCAGCTGTTACTGCTCTGGCCGGGATCGTGTTGTGGGTTATTGGCAACCAGTTCAGCGGTTTTCTACTGCAAACCCGTTACCATTACAGTCTCTTCCCAGCCTTCGCCGTGCTGGCCGCCGCCGGTTATGATGGCCTGGCCAGTATAAAACTGCCCAATATTCGTCTGGAACGCATTCTCTATGCCCTGCTTTTGCTGGTCAGCCTGCTGAACCTGCTTGAAGTTTCCACTAACACCCTGCAAAGCGGCGCACTGCAAACCATCCTCGGCCTGCAAACAACTGACAGCTACCTCTCCCAAAACCTGGGCTGGTACTATCCTGTCATGCAGCACATCAACCACATGCCCGAAGGAGAACACGTGCTGCTCTTCTTTGAACCGCGCAGCCTTTACTGTGCCGGACGTTGCACCCCGGATGAGCTAATGGACCGCTGGAAACGTGACTGGGATACCCTTCAAAACATCCCCGCCATTCAATCAGCATGGCGGGCAGAGGGCTTTACCCACTTCCTGTACTATCAAAGCGGGGTAAGGTTCATGCGCCAAACAGGAGCCATTCAATACACACCTGAAGAGTGGCAAGCCCTCGACAATTTTCTGGCCGCCAGCGGTGAGCCGCTCAATTTTGATGATGTCTACCTGCTATACGCTCTGCCCTGAAGCACCTGACGATATTTTGGCTATGCGCATTATTTGGCGCGGCAAATCTGCAAACCATTCACCAGCACCCGTTCCCATCCAGACCCTGATGGTATAATTGCCACATCATTTTGCCATCTGCTGGTGAGGCTATGCGACTCGATCAACTAACAGACCTGATGGATCAATTTGTGCGGCAGAAAGGCTGGTACCAGACCGGCAGCATTCATCCCCAAACCCCGCGCAGTATTGCCATCTCGTTGTGCCTTGAAGCTGCCGAAGTGCTGGAACATTTCCAGTGGAACGAAGGTACAGATAACCCGGAAGCCCTGTCTGCTGAACTTGCCGATGTTACCCTGTATTTACTGCAATTGGCCAACTTGTGCGAGATCGACCTGGAAAAAGCAGTGCTTAAGAAACTGGAAGAAAATGGTACGCGTCATTGGGAATAAAATTTTCACCGCTGATGAAACAATTGTGGCTCAGGAAAAACAATGATGCTCGAAAAACGAAAGCTAAAGCGCCGGCACCCGGTTTATTACCTCAAAGTGGTTAACCGGCAAACCAATGAGAGCCTCGGATATCTGCTCGACATCAACGTCCAGGGCATGATGCTGGCCGGAAAGACCGCCCTTCCTGCTGCCGAGACAGTCTACGATGTTGCCATTCAACTGCCGAGCGAATTGAATGGCGAGAAAGCCATCTTCCTCAAGGTAGTCAACCTCTGGAGTGAGTTTGACCCACAGTTGGAGAAATTCAAAAGCGGTTTTCATTTCCAGGACAGCACTGCCGAAGAGGCAGAAAAGATCAAGTTACTGATCGAAAAATATGGGTTCAAGAATTAGTATCTGAACCGCCCGCGTCGAGGAAAAATCATGAAAGTTGCCGTATTTGGAAGCGCACAGGCCCCAGAGAATTCCCCGCTCTACCAGGAGTCCTATCTTTTGGGCCAGCTGCTTGGTCAGCAGGGGCACACCGTCCTCACCGGCGGCTATACAGGCACCATGGAAGCAGTATCCAGAGGAGCCGCTGAAGCCGGCGCCCATGTAATTGGCGTCACCTGCGAAGAGTTGGAAAGATTTCGCAGCACGCCGGCCAACCCCTGGGTGCAGGAAGAATGGAAATACCCTACCCTGCATGAACGCCTGAACGCCCTGATCGAAGGTGGAGAGGATGCCGCCATTGCCTTGCCCGGCGGAGCCGGCACCCTGGCCGAGATCCTCATGCTTTGGAACCGAATGATCACTGGCGCACTTCCGCTGCGCCCGTTGATCATCATCGGCAAAGACTGGCAGGCCGTATTTGAAACCCTGTTCACCGCCCAGGCGGAATACATCTCCACCGGGACAACCGACCTGCTGCAATTCGTACAGGACGCGCCTCAGGCTGTTGCCAGGCTTTAGTCCCTCTGTTCTTGTCTCATCATCCCAATCAGTGAAAAGTAGGTGCAAATGGCTGAAGAAAAACTTGTCAAACGAAGTGAAGATTACTCCAAATGGTATAACCAGATCGTCCTGCGTGCAGAAATGGCCGATTATGCCCCTGTGCGCGGCTGCATGGTCGTGCGCCCCTATGGCTGGGCGCTATGGGAAAACATCCGCGCCGCCCTGGATGAACGTTTCAAAGCCACCGGTCATGTCAACGCCGCCTTTCCTCTCTTCATCCCCATGTCCTTCATGGAAAAAGAAAAAGAACACGTTGAGGGTTTTTCTCCCGAACTGGCCGTGGTCACTCACGGCGGCGGGCAAAAACTGGAAGAGCCACTGGTGGTTCGCCCTACATCTGAAACCGTTATCGGCTATATGTATGCCAAGTGGATCAAATCCTACCGCGACCTGCCGGTGTTGATCAACCAGTGGGCCAACGTGGTACGCTGGGAAATGCGCACCCGCCTCTTTCTGCGCACCATGGAATTCTTCTGGCAGGAAGGCCATACAGCACACGCCACCGCTGAAGAAGCCGAAGAAGAAACCCGTCGCATTCTGGATCTCTACACCGATTTTTCCGTCAACGAAGCTGCTGTGCCTGTTCTGCCTGGCCGCAAAAGCGACAGTGAGAAGTTTGCCGGGGCAGTACGCTCCTATACCATAGAAGCCATGATGGGTGACACAAAAGCCCTGCAATCCGGCACATCGCATAACCTGGGCCAGAACTTTGCCCGCGCCTTCGACATCCAATATCTGGATGCTGGCAATCAGCTACAGCACGCCTGGACTACCTCCTGGGGCCTTTCCACCCGATTTATCGGCGCCATCATCATGACCCACGGCGATGACCAGGGACTGGTCTTCCCGCCCCGCCTGGCCCCAATCCAGGTCGTCGTGGTGCCCATTTACCGCGATGACGCCGAAAAAGCTACCGTCATGCCGGTTGTGCAGCGCCTGGGCCAGGAATTGAACGCATTCCGGGTCAAGATCGACGACCGTGACGAAGTCACCCCCGGTTTCAAATACAACGATTGGGAAATGCGAGGCGTACCGCTGCGCATTGAAGTTGGTCCACGGGACGTGGAAAAAGGCAGCGTGATGACAGCCCGCCGTGACCAGCCCGGGAAACCCGGCAAGAAGATCCTCCCCATGGAAAACCTGCCCGCCCAGATCGGCGAACTGCTGGACGAGATCCAATCCGCATTGCTGGCAAAAGCCACAGCCTTCCGCGACGCCAACATCCACGACACTGCCGATTACGACACCCTGAAAGAAGTGGTGCAGAATGGATGGGCTTTTTCCTGGTGGTGCGGAGATGCAGCCTGCGAAGCGACCGTCAAAGAAGAAACAAAAGCCACCATCCGCTGTATCCCCCTTGCCCAACCGGAGGGCAGCGGCGCGTGCGTGGTTTGCGGCAAACCGGCCACCGAGAAAGTCTATTTTGCCAAAGCATATTGATCAACCTTACCATACCCGGTGGGCGGGGCTTGTGATACACCCCGCCCACAGACCCTAATCCATGCCAGCCATCCAGTTGAGCCGCGTCCGCCAACAGATCAACGAGCTATCCTGGCTGTTCACCCAACCGGAGGCATTCCGCCGCGGTTTACACGGCCTGTTTGCATTCTACGCCGATCAAGTCTATCGGCCAGGGCAAACCACTCCCTCCAAGGCTCTCATGCCTACCTACCGGGTTCCTCCATTGCTGATCCAGCAATTGGAGCTCGCCCTGCATCCTCTTTGCCAGCAAAATCCCAAAGCTGCACTCAACCTGGCGGATGAACTTTGGATGGACACCCATTTTGAGCTGCGTTTGGTGGCTGCCTATCTGCTTGGGCAGCTTCCCCTCAACCTGGCGGAAGAGGTTACCATCCGCTTGAAGCGATGGTGCACTCCGACCCAACCACTCCCCCTTCTGAACGCAGTTCTGGTCAAGAGCACGTATCGCTTGCGTGCTGAGGCCCCCCATGTTTTATATGACCTGGCCGCTGACTGGCTGTCTTCTCCATCCGGCAGCAGTCAGATGCTGGGGTTGAAACTCCTCCAGCCGTTGATCCAGGACCCCGCCTTTGAAAACCTGCCAGAGATCTTCAACCGCCTCAAAACGCCCCTGGTCAACCTCCCGCCGCGCTATCAAGCCGAAGCAGTCGAAATCATACAGACTCTTGCAAGGCGCAGCCCAATGGAAACTGCTTACTTTCTGCGCCAGATACTCGCCCAGGAGACCACCAAAGACCTGCTGCGGATGGTACGCAAGACGCTGCCAGCCTTTCCATCAGAGCAGCAGGAAAAATTGCACTTGCTTCTCAAAGAAAAAGAGAGAAAATCCTAGCCTTCTCGCGTGACCAAACCTCTGGTATAATACATTCCGCTGACTGGTCCTGTCCGCGGCTTCGGCTGCGAGCATGGAGACTTGTCCCAAAAACCTCTAAAGGAGACAGATGTCGTGACTTTAAAAAAAGAAGAAAAATCGAAGTTGATCGAAGAATACCGTCGGGATGAGACGGACACTGGTTCATCAGGAGTTCAGGTGGCCATTCTCACCTCCCGGATATCCCAACTGACCGAGCACCTGCGTGTTAACAAACACGATGAATCATCGCGCCGCGGTTTGTTGAAGCTGGTTGGCCGCCGCCGCCGCTTGCTGGCCTACATACGCCGCAAGGATTACAGTCAGTATTTAGAGATCACAGAACGATTGAACATCCGCAGGAAATAAGTTTCACCCACACAAGAGTAGATGGGACATGCAACTTTCCATCTACTCTTTTTTTACCTGCGGCCAAATATTTAGCGTCCCTGCGGGTTAGGTATTGAAAAGAGTTGAGGATTTCCTCCTCGCCTGTTTTCAGTCCCTGACCGGGTGGGGAAAAGAAAAACGAAAAGGGAATAAAAATGCAAAAAGAAGCAAAGCAATACACGGCCACCGTGGGTGGTCGCATTATCACGTTTGAGACTGGCAAATTCGCCGGTCAGGCTGGCGGCGCAGTAACAGTGCGTTTGGGTGATTCAATTATTTTCGCAGCAGCCACCATGTCATCACAACCGCGGGAAGGGTTGGATTTCTTTCCCCTCACCGTTGACTATGAAGAGAGAATGTACGCCGGCGGGCGCATTCCCGGTTCGTTCTTCCGTCGTGAAGGACGCCCCGGCAGCGAAGCTGTTCTCATCGCCCGCCTGACAGACCGCCCCATCCGCCCGCTTTTCCCCACTGGAATGCGCAACGATGTGCAGGTCATCATGAACTCCTTCTCGGCAGATGGAGAAAACCCGCTTGATATCCTGGCCATCAATGCCGCCTCGGCTGCATTGAGCATTTCGGATATCCCCTGGGAGGGGCCGGTGGGAGCCGTACGTATCGGACGTATTGATGGTGAATTCATCGTCAATCCCACCTTTGAGCAAATGGAAATCTCCGACCTCGACTTGCGCGTGGCCGGCACCAGCGATGCCATCCTGATGGTCGAAGCCGGTGCATTGGAAGTCCCCGAAGATGTGATGGTCAAAGCCCTCGCTTTTGGGCACGAATCCATTCAGCCTCTGGTTGAAACCCAGCGCCGCATGGCCGCAGAAATCGGCAAGCAAAAGAGTGAAATTACCCTCTTCGGCCTTGACCCCGACCTGCAAAAACGCATTCAGGAACGTGCTGAAACAGAGATCAATGTCTTGCTCGACAAACCGCACACCAAAGCCGAATTGTATGGCGCCATTGACGAACTCAAAACCGCCGTCACCAAAGAATTCGCCGAAGCCAATCCTGACACGTTGGATATGGCCAAGCAAGCTGGTGAAGCGTTCGAAGAAGTTTACAAGCACGTTGTACGCGATCGCATTCTGGACCGCCATATCCGCCCCGATGGCCGCGATTTGAAAGAAATTCGCCCCATCTGGTGCCAGGTGGATCTTATTCCGCGTGCGCATGGCTCCGGTCTGTTCACCCGCGGAGAAACCCAGGTACTCACCTTCACGACCCTGGGAACACCCCGCGAAGCGCAGGAACTGGATGACCTGACCCCCAACTCCAGCAAACGATACATTCATCACTACAACTTTCCGCCCTACTCCGTTGGTGAAGTCAAACCCCTGCGCGGCACTTCACGCCGCGATATTGGTCATGGCGCCCTGGCTGAACGCGCCCTTTTGCCCGTCATTCCTCCTGAATCCGAATTTCCATACACCCTGCGCCTGGTCTCTGAAGTTCTGGCTTCCAATGGCTCTTCATCCATGGCGTCCGTGTGCGGTTCAACACTGTCTCTGATGGATGCTGGCGTGCCCATTTCGGCACCCGTTACCGGCATTGCCATGGGGCTCATCAAGGAAGGCGAAAAGTACGTGGTACTGTCCGACATCCAGGGCCTGGAAGATCATCTGGGTGACATGGACTTTAAAGTCGCCGGAACCCAGAAAGGCATCACTGCCCTGCAAATGGACATCAAGATCAAAGGCATCACGCCCCAGATCATGGCCGAAGCCCTCGACCAGGCCCGAAGCGGCCGGGATCATATCCTGGGTAAAATGATGGAAGTCATTTCCAAACCCAACCCAGACCTGAAACCGCACGCCCCGCGCATCACCGTCATCCACGTTCCGGTGGACAAGATCGGTGCGGTAATTGGCCCAGGCGGCAAGAACATTCGCGCCATCCAGGAAGAGACCAAAACCCGCATTGACATTGGCGAAGATGGTTCAGTCTTTATCGCTGCCACCGATGGCATCGGTGAGGCTGCGGCCCGTGATCGCATTCTGGCCTGCACCGAAACGGCCGAGCTTGGCCGCATTTACACTGGCAAGGTGGTACGGGTAACCGACTTTGGCGCCTTTGTGGAAATTCTGCCTGGCACCGATGGCATGGTACACATCTCGCAGCTCGATACCGAGCGCGTCAACAGTGTGGAAGATGTTGTCCAGGTTGGTGATGAGATCACTGTCATGGTCACCGACATTGATGGCAGCGGCAAGATTCGCCTCTCCCGCCAGGCTGTGCTGGAAGGCTGGTCGGCAGAAGAAGCCCGCGAGAAAGACAAACCCCGCAAGCGCCCAGAAGGCGGCAACCGCGGCGGCTCCGGTAATCGGAGCGGTGGTAATCGCAGCGGTGGTGATCGCAGCGGCGGCGGCAAACCCCGTTACTAAGATCAACTCTCGAATGTCAAACCTCCCCGGAAAACCGGGGAGGTTTCTTCATTGCCTTATGAAGCCTTTGTTTAGGCTCTCTGGGAATTGCCGTGAAAAAGAAGTTTGATAGTTGTTTTAAAAACCTTTTATTTATCCTGTGTGGGCAGATAGGGCATCGCCGGTCCAGTGTTGCCCAGCAACGCCGCCAGAGCCGACCGCATTGCTTTGCGATCATCCCAGGCATATTCAGTCGTTTCAAAACACATTGACTGTTCATGGCCCTTGCCGCAGGCAATCACCAGGTCTTCAGGCCTTGCCATTTTGCATGCCATAAGAATGGCAGCTCCGCGGTCTGGCACACGCCAGAAATTGACACCCTCCACCCCGCCTTGCCGTTTGGCAGCTTCTGCCATTTCAGCCAGAATATCATCCAGCGATTCAGTACGCGGGTCTTCAGCTGTCAAAATGGTCAGGTCCGCAAACTGCAAAGAAACCTCAGCCATCAAGCGCCTTTTGGCGCGGTCGCGCAACCCGGCTGAGCCAAACACGGCAATCACCCTGCCGCTGGTCATCTGACGTGTCGCTTGCAGGGCATTCTGCAAAGCGTTGGGCGTGTGGGCAAAATCAACGATGGCGGTGAAATCCTGTCCCCAATTAATGCACTCCATGCGGCCAGGCACACTGCGCAGTGCCGCAATTCCCTGACAAGCTTTTTCGGGGTCGATGCCCAAACCAGCCACGGTAGCCGCAATGGCAGCCAGGCAATTAAAAACATTGTAAACACCGGTCAGATGGCTTTTCACTGAGAAAGAGAAATCCGGCCCAACCGTGTGGAAAGAAAGGCCGCTGGCGTCAAACGTAATCTCCTCAGCCCGTACATCTGCTCCAGATTGCAAACCATAAGAGAAAAAGCGTGGGGCGATCATCTTCAAATAATCAAAGGAACGGTCATCCAGGTTGAGGATGGCCAGGCGGGGATTGCCTTGCGGCTTTGGACGGGTGAGCGCCAATTCCTTGAACAGGATCGCTTTGGCGTCCCGATAATTCTCCCAGGTGCCGTGGTAATCCAGGTGTTCATGGGTAATATTGGTAATCACCGCCAGATCAAATTCACAGGCAGCCACCCGATGCTGGGCCAGGCCATGGGATGTCGTCTCCAGCACCACATGGGTCAAGCCGGCCGCCAGCATGCGCGCCAAATACCTTTGAACATCGGTAGCATCCGGCGTGGTGACATGAAACCCGGTATCCAACTCTTCATCACCAATCACTGCATTGACCGTCGAGATCATTCCAGCCCGAATGCCGGCATGCTGCAGGATGTGGTAAATAAGATTGGCCGTGGTGGTTTTACCATCTGTACCGGTAATACCAATGACTGTCAAATGGCGGGCTGGAAAGTCATACAAAGCAGCAGCCAAATGCGCCATTGCATTCCGGCTGTCAGCCACACGAATATAAGGTGCTCTGCAAACAACATCATCCCTGGTGCCCACCACCGCCGCAGCTCCCAGGGTTTCCGCTTTGGCAATATACTCATGCCCATCATGATTCTCTCCCCGCATCGCCATAAAGATATATCCGGGACGCACTTTTCGGGAATCAGCTGTGATACCATTGACTAGCACGTCCTCTTTGGCGGAAGTTGAAAGCACCTCCACCGGAATATCAGCAAATAGATCAAACAGGGTCTTTTTTACATAACCAGTCACAACACATCCTTCTGCCCGCACGATGTCGTTTCAGCTCATGCCACGGCTCAAGGCCTGCAGTTGGCTATTGACTGAGCTGTCAAGGATATGATCGCCAACCCGCACGATCAGCCCGCCCAAAATGGACGGGTCCACCCGGAAACTTACATCCTGTAATTGCTTGAGCTGGCCCAGAAGTTTCTGTTTCACCAGGCCCTGCTCCTCCGGCTCCAGAGGCAGGGCGCTGATGACTTCTGCCACTTCCACATCCATCACTCTTTCCAGCTCAGCTGCATCAAATATGACCACTTCACCATCCCGGATACCCGTCAGGAATTCCTTCAACAGGGAATGCTGATAAGCCTCGTCCCGCACCAGAGCATCGCCAATCAGCTTGCGGGCAGCAGCAATAGCCAACTCAGATACATTGGTACGAACCTTATGCAGCATCTCATCCCGTTCCACGGCCAGTTCCAACCTGGCGGCATCGCGGTCTTTTACGGATTCTGCTGTTGCAGCGGCGATAATCTCCCGCCCGGCAGCTTCAGCCCGATCGCTCGTCTCGCGCAGAATGTTCGCCGCTTTGATCTGCGCTTCGGTGACCACCCGCTCTGCCTCCAATCGAGCCTGTTCTGCCTCTTCGATCGCTCGATCTGCCTCTGCAAGACTCTTTTCAATCTTGTTGCGGCGTTTTTCCAGCATATCCATCAAGGGATGCATGGCAAAAGCGCGCATCAGGATAAATATGATTGAAAAATTAACGATCTGAACGAGAACATAACCCAGATTGATTCCAAGTTTTTCCAAGCTGCACTTCCTTTTCTGTCATTAAACCACAAACAAGATCAGTAAAGCGATCACCAACGCATAAATGGCAATAGCTTCAGTAAAAGCCACTGCCAGGATGAGGGTTGTCTGCACTTCACTGCTTGCCTCAGGGTTTCGGGAAATGCCTTGAACGGCAGCATAGCCCATTAAACCGATCCCCAAAGCTGCACCAGCGGTCGGTACCATCACAAACGCCGCCGCAACCACTTTTGCCACCATTACCCAGTCAATTTCCATTGCTTTACTGCCTCCAATTTCAAGCTCATGCCGGGACTTCATCACCAGCTTCATTCTCGACTTCCGGTTCCTTGACGCCATGCCCGCGCAACGCCATGGACATAAAGACCATCGTTAACATGCCAAACACCAGTGCCTGAATAGCGCCAGTGAACAATTCCAGACCAAGAAAAATGGATTGCACCGGCAGCATGGGTACCAGCGTCCCAATCACAATGATGATCACCATCCCGGCAAAGACATTGCCGAACAACCGGAAGGTGAAAGAGATCATTTTTGAAAATTCCGAGATTAACTCCAGAATCCCAACTGCCAGGTCGATCAAACCAGTGAGCGGTTTCTTAAAGAGCTGCCGAAAGTTAAAGTATTTCGAAAAATAACCGATACCCAAAGATTTGAAACCCACCACCTGCACCATGACAATGGAAAAAATCGCCAGAGCCAGGGTGAAATTGATATCCGTGGGTACAGTGCGTAGCCACGGGGTCAAACCATACCCCTGTTCACCTGCGGCCGGAGTCTCTGCAATAAGAACATGAAGGTTTAGAAACCCCAAAGGTCTGGCCAAAAACCCCTCACCTGCTGGGCGGGGCTCCAAAAAGCCCACACTTTCCACACCCGGGATCATCTCCATCCAGTTGGCAACCAACACATACAGGAAAATAATGGCAAAAAATGGGAAGATGGTTCTTGCCCATTTTTTGCCCGCAGCTTTCTCTGTCAAGCCATAAAACATATCCAGCACAGCCTCAACTGCCCCCATAAATCCGCCCGGCACCCGGCCATCATTTTTAAGTGCCATGCGGCGGATCATCAGACCAATCACCAGCACCACCACATCTACTACCAGCATCGCCAGCATGGTATTGGTGAGATACACTTCACCAAACAACGGCTGCTGGCTGAGACGCTCAGCAGCCAGTCGGATCTCTGGCTGCACCGGTGGCACGAGGATGGACAGAACGAAACCTGCCGCAATCACCCCAACCAGCAGTATCCATTGCCCCTTGCGGCCTTTGGGCCCGCTTACCGGTAAAACTTCACTCACCATTCAAACCCTTTCCAGGCAATTTTTGTTTTTCACGTTGGATCGCCCGTTTCACCGTTTTTACGGTAAGTACCAGCGAAAGGGGAATGCTGGCCAAAACCAGGATCAGTGTAAACAACGGCCTTGTGGAAAGAACACCATCCAGCCACAAGCCGGCACCCACTGCCAGCAGAACGATCAACAGCGTCAAAAAACCAACCTGTCCAAGTACAACTGCCGTTGTAACATTGAACAGGGTTTTTCTCTTTCCTGTATGCGACGATTGTTTTTGTTCCATCGTTTGGAGATTATATCACAGCCAGAACCTTCTGAACCCGGGTCAGCGAATTTCAATGCTGCGCCTGGATATCAGGGCAACTCCGGTTTCCACCAGCAGCCCGGCCACAAGTCCCACAATCCCCAGCCAGCGCGTCAGCTTGTTGGACATCCCCAAAAATCGAAAACCGGCCACTGTGAATTTTTTCGCCACCAAAGCCTGTTGTTCAACCTGATGGCCTTCTCTTGCCACCTGCTCCAGATACACCCACCAGGTTCCGCTGTACTCGCCTGGTCGCGGCAGGCTCACATTCCAGAGCACTTCCTGATGGTGATTGGCCGCCAGAGGGATTTGCACGGAGCCATTCGGAAACACCTGAGCTCCGTCCAGCTCAAGCCGGTAGACCAGGACTGCATTGGTTTCTCCGCCCAACCCGACAGAGTCAACCAGATCAATCGACATGGAAATTTGTGACAGCCGGTTGACCTGCAAATTTTTCGGCCGCTGAAAGGAAAATTCCGCTGGAATTGGCTCTGGCAAAGGTAATAATACGGCCAGGTTCTCTTGCTTCAGTTGCAGCGGCCAGAAACCAGCCAGCAGCAACCCAAATGCCATGGCAATCCCCCCTCGAACAATCCAGCGAAGAATCCGCTTCATCCAGCCTGGTCAGCAATTTGGTGGACCGATCCGTCCGGCATGATGGTGCCATCCAGGATCGCGCCGGTCAGATCGGCTTCCGATAGATCAGCCTTGTGGAAATTGGCCCGGGTCAAATCAGCGTTGCGCAGATTGGCTCCATGCAGCCTGGCTTTATAGCCATCAGCGCCATTCAGATGTGCCCCTTCCAAAGATGCCCCGGTCAAATCGATATGGCTGATATTGGCCTTGATCAAATTCGCTGCATCCAACCTGGCGTTTTGCAGATTTGACTCATTGAGATTGACATTGTACAGGTCAGCACCAGTCAAATCTGCTTCCTGCAAATTACACTCACTGAAATCGGCCTCCTTCAACACTGCACCAGCCAGTACAGCACGCGAAAAGCGTGCCCCACTGCAATCTGCATGGTAAAAATTCGCCTGGCTGGCATTGGCGCCATCCAGATTGGCTTCGCTCAAATTGGAGCGGCGCAAATTTGCGCCCACCAGAAGGGCATTTTCCAACCAGGCTTCACTCAGGTCTGACCGGCTCAAGTCGGCCTGGCTCAAGTCCACCTCATTAAGATTGGCTTCCGAAAGATCAGCTCGTTTCAAGCCAGCGCCCTTCAGATTTGCACCACTCAGGTCTGCCCGCCGCAGTACCGCCCTGCGCAAGGCAGCCCCTTGCAGGCACGCCTGATGCAAGTGAGCGCCAACCAATATTGCCTGTCCTTCCCCCTTCGTTTTATTGTTCAACCAAATCAAATGTTTCGATAATATGCCATTAAGTTCGTTCTTATTCATCATTCACTTCCCGGAAATATTTTATGATGAATTATACCAACATAATACAAATTCCCACAAACTCCTCTTTTCCGGCAAATTCCAGAGACCCATTCATTTTTAAAGCTGCATTCCGAATCAAGGGTGTTATAATCACCCAAGCATTTGCTCGCAGGCATTATGCCCAATTTCAAATCGGAGGAACTCATGCCTAACCACCCCGTTGAACCCTTCCGCATCAAAATGGTTGAACCAATCCGCCTTATCCCTGCCGAAGAACGCCTGAAGGCCATGCAGCAGGCCGGATATAATCTCTTCGCTTTGCGGGCAGAAGACGTCTTTATCGATCTACTGACTGATTCCGGCACTGGCTCCATGAGCCAGCACCAATGGGCAGCCATTATGGAAGGCGATGAATCCTATGCCGGGGCGCGTTCCTACCACCGCCTTGCGGCTGTCATGCAGGAAATCTTCGGCTTCAAGCATTTTCTCCCCACTCACCAGGGACGCGCAGCCGAAAACATCATGGCTTCCATCCTCATAAAGCCCGGCATGTACGTCCCTTCCAACATGCACTTTGACACCACCGAAGGCAACATCCGTGCCCGCGGCGGCCGCCCCACCAATCTGGTCATCGATGAAGGCCTCGACCCCGAATACGAACATCCCTTCAAAGGCAACATGGACATTGCCAAGCTGCGCAGCCTCATCCAGCGAGTGGGTGTGGAAAACATCCCCTTCGGGGCGATCACCGTGACCAACAACGCCGGCGGCGGTCAGCCCGTCTCGATGAGCAATATCCGCGAAGTTGCCGCCACCTACAAGGAATTTGGCATCCCCTTTTTTATCGATGCCTGCCGCTATGCAGAAAACGCCTATTTCATCAAACTGCGCGAACCCGGCTATGCGAATAAATCCCCTTTGGAAATCGCCCGCGAAATGTTCAGCCTGGCAGATGGTGCCTGGATGAGCGCCAAAAAAGACGCCCTGGTCAACATCGGCGGCTTTCTGGCCATGAACGATGACAACCTCTTCCAGACCGCCAGCAATGAATTGATCATGCGTGAGGGCTTCGTCACCTATGGCGGACTGGCCGGCCGTGATCTGGACGCCATGGCCACCGGCCTGAAAGAAGGCCTGGAAGAATCCTACCTGGCCTACCGTTTGCAGCAAACCGCCTATCTGGCAAACAAATTGAAAGATGGTGGCGTGCCCATCATCCTGCCGCCCGGTGGGCATGCCGTTTATGTGGATGCCGGGCGCTTTCTGCCTCATCTCCCCCATGAGCTTTTCCCCGATCAGGCGCTGGCGGCTGCCCTCTATCTTGAAGGCGGTATCCGCGGTGTGGAGCTTGGATCAGTGGCTTTTGCCTTCCCCGACCCCGACAGCGGCGAGATGATTTACCCCAAACTGGAACTGGTCCGCCTGGCTCTGCCGCGCCGGGTTTACACCCAGAGTCACCTCGATTATGTGGCCGAAACCCTTATTCGACTGCTGGATAAACGGCAACAAATCAGCGGTTACCGTATCACTTACGCCCCCCCGCTGATGCGCCACTTCACCTGCCGCTTTGAGCCGCTCGCTAATTAGCCAAAATCAAACCGACACCTCGATAAAACTCGATCTGCGTTTTGATAAGAAAAACCGCCCTGATCATGATCATCAGGGCGGTTTGCTTTCGAATGATTTCCCCTTGCGTCTATTCCTTTTCCAGCCGCTTGGCCTCATCCCAAAACACGTCCATTTCTGCCAGGGTCATCTCAGCCAATGTGCGGCCTTCTTCCAATGCCCGCTTTTCCACATGCCGGAAACGGCGGCGGAAACGTTGGTTGGTCTGACGCAACACACTTTCTGCATCGATCTTCAGCCAGCGTGCCAGGTTGACCAGCGCAAACAAAATATCACCCATCTCGGCGCTGCGCTCCGCCGGGTCTTGCGCCTGTTGCAGCTCTGTCAGTTCTTCAAACACCTTGTCCCAGACGGCCTCGATCTGATCCCAGTCAAAACCCACCCGCGCCACGCGCTCCTGATATTCCTGCGCCTGCGCCAGAGACGGGTAGGCCGCAGGAACACCGTCCAGCATCCCCTTTTCTTCCTGCTGCCCATTCTGCTTGCGCTCTCCGGCCTTGATCTCCTCCCACAGCGCCAGCACATTTTCTGCACCTTCAACCTTCACTTCTCCAAACACATGCGGGTGGCGGTGGACAAGTTTGCGGCTGATGCCCTGCAGCACATCCACCATGCTGAACATTCCCGCCTCGCGGGCGATCTGGGCATGCATCACGATCTGCAACAGCAAATCGCCCAGTTCCTCCTGAAGGGCAGGAATATCATTGGAATCCAGCGCGTCCAAAACCTCATACACTTCGGAAAGCAGGCTGCTGCGCAGCGAAAGGTGAGTTTGTTTACGATCCCAGGGGCAGCCATCCGGGGCGCGCAAATGGGCAATCACTTCCTGAAAAGCGTCGAAGGAAGCATCATCGCTGATGGCGGGCACGTACAAGGCGTTGGTCTCTCCCGCCCGGCAGCTTCCCAGGTCAGCCAGCTTCAACTCAAGCACAGATGGCCCCTTCTGATCAAGGTCAATAACCAGCCGTAGCAAGTGGCCAGCGGGGTAAAACTCTTGCAGAAGAGCCTGCATCTGTACCAATTGGCTGCTGTCCAGTTTGACGATCACCGCCGGAAAGGCAGTAGAAAAAGGCGGCACATGTTGGCCGTTACATGCCGCTGCCTCCAGCCAGGTGACAGGCACTGAAAGATCAAGCTGCAAGGCATTGACGACCAGGCCCAGCCAGCGGCCTGCATTGGGTTCTGACACAGTAAGTCGTGAAGACATGGGGTGCACCTCTACCCTCAGGTAATGCAAGGTTTCGCTGTTCAAAAACAGCACCGGCGGCAGGCTGCCGCCGGTGTAAGAATTAAACGAACATTGTTCATTGTGCCAGTCTGAAAAGCCTGGCAAACGAAGTGAACCAGCGATCTAACGCTTGGTGTAGGTCGGGGCCTTGCGGGCGCGCTTCAAACCTGGTTTCTTGCGTTCCTTGATGCGTGGGTCGCGGGTCATGAAACCACCCTTGCGCAGTACTGAGACACAATTCGGGTCATACTTAACCAGCGAGCGTGCCAAACCAAGCTGCACCGAATCGGTCTGACCGGTTACGCCGCCGCCATTGACCTTCACAGTAATATCAAAGCTGGAACGATTCCGCCCATAGGCTTCCAGAACTGCCAGGATGGCTTCAGCATCGCCCAGACGAGTAAAGTACTCTTCCAGGGTTTTGTCATTCACAGTGAACAGGCCAGTGCCTTCCATCACGCGAACGCGAGCTGTGCTTTCCTTGCGGCGACCAATACCCTCATAATATCGAACAGACATAGTCTCTCCTCAAATCCTTATGCAACCAGTTGGGGATTCTGGGCTTCATGAGCATGCTCAGCCTCAGGATAAATCCGCAACCGCTTGATCAAATGCCGGCCGAGCTTGTTATGAGGGATCATCCCCCAAACCGCCTTGCGAAGCACGCGCTCCGGATGCTTTTCCAGCATATCTTTCAAGGTCATTTCCTTCAAACCGCCAGGGTATGAAGTGTGCCAGTAATACATCTTTTCTTCCAGGCGTTTCTGGGTGAAGCTCAGGTGAGCTGCATTAATCACCACCACCTCATCGCCCATGTCCACACCGGGAGTATATGTCGGTTTGTGCTTGCCCAGAATATATTGTGCAATCTGGGTAGCCAGGCGTCCCAAACTCTGATCCTTGGCATCTACCAGGATCCAGTTGGGTTCTGTTTTGCCCTTAATGACATAGGTTTTTTCCATTGTCATCATTCTTCTCCACTCACAGTCAAGGCATTAAACCTTCTGTACAAATCTCAAATCACTCTTCGCCTTCGATGGCATTCTCATCCTTGAAGCGCACTTCTGTCAAAACCAGACCTTGCGGCGGTGCCAGGCCAGGGATTTGCGGTTGAAAAGCCTGCAATCCTGCCAAGAGACTCTCCAGGCTGATCTTGCCTGCAGCCACCATCACGTTCAGAAATACAAGCCGTCTGACCATATGGTAAAGGAAAGCATTGGCGGTAATTTCGAACCGCATACCGCTGACCTGGGTTTGCCAGGCCGCCCTGTAGATCGTTCGGCGGGTGCTGCCCCCCTTGCGGGGCGGCGGCGTGCCCAAGGCAGCAAAGTCGTGTATGCCAGGCAGCAAAGCTGCTGCCCGGTTCAAGTCCGCCTCCGTCACCGGGGGCCAAACACGCCATGCATAACGATCACGCAGCGGGTGCCGGACAGGTTCGCAATAGATCGTATATGCATACGTGCGAAACCGGGCGTCATAACGCGGATGAAAGTCCGCAGGCGCTTCCCTAACCCTGCTCACTGCAATGTCGGGCGGCAAATGGGCATTCAGGGCATTTTGCAGCGCCTCCAACGGATGCTTCCATTCCAGGTCAAAGGCGATCACCTGCCCCGAAGCATGCACCCCGGTATCCGTTCGTCCGGCAGCCAGAATGGATTCCTCCTGCCAGTTCAAACAGCGCAGTGCTGCTTCGATTTCACCCTGGACGGTACGTGCTTCCGTCTCCTGGCGCTGAAACCCCAGGAATTCCGTGCCATCGTAAGCTAAAGTAACTTGGTAACGTGCCATTCCCGTCCGGAATTTTCCCGGATGGTCTACTCTTCAACCAGTTCGAGCACGACAACTTCGGCCGCGTCACCCTGACGCATGCCAAGCTTGAACATTCGCGTGTAGCCGCCATTGCGGTTGGCATAACGCGGGCCAATTTCTTCAAACAGCTTTTTGACCTCGAGCGGTGCTCCACCCAGCTTCTTGGCCGCCAAACGGCGGGCATTCACCTTATCCACATCACTGCCCTTTTCACTGTTGCGGGCCAATGTGATCAGGCGTTCCGCTTCGCCGCGAATGGCGATAGCCTTGGCCTTGGTGGTGCTGATCTTTTCATTCATGAAAAGCTGACGGATCATCGTCCGTCGCAGGGCCGTTCGCTGGTCCTTGCTGCGAGAAAGTTTCTTTCCATATACTTGATGCCGCATCTCTAATCATTCTCCGTTTCAGAATCTTCGTCCAGAAGGAAGCCCTTTTCCTTCATCTTGTCGCGCAGTTCATCCAGGCTCTTCTCGCCGAAGTTGCGAATGGACATTACAGCATCTTCACCTTTTTCCAGCAACTCCAACACATTCCCGACCGTGGTTATTCCAGTACGTTTAAGTGAGTTGAACACCCGCACGGAAAGATCCAGGTTTTCGATCGGAGTCTCAGCGGCTTCACTGGTCAGGTGACTGCCAGTCTCCACTTCATCAGGGATGACCATCAGCATTTCTTCGGTGATGCCAGAGATATAGCGCAGATGATCGATCAGGATCATGGAAGCCGTCGACAACGAATTCTCCGGGCTGCGAGTCCCATCCGTCCAGATCTCAAGGATCAGCCGGTCATAATTGGTACTCTGGCCCACGCGGGCAGAACCCACCGTCCAGTTCACGCGCTGCACCGGCCCAAAAATGGCATCGATCGGCAGATCGCCAATCGGAAGCCGGCCGCTGCGTTCATTGGCAGGCGAATAACCCCGCCCGCGCTCGACTGTGAAATCAAATTCAAGATGGGTCTTGGGATCATCAACGGTGAAGAGGTACAAATCCGGGTTGACAATTTCAACCTCAGCCGGCACCTGAATATCCGCCGCCGTGACCACACCTTCACCATGCACTTCAAGGTGAAGGTAAGCGCTATCGACATCATGCAGCATCATGCGAAGCAGTTTGAGCTGCAAGATCACCTGAACCACGTCCTCGCGGACGCCGGGAATATCACTGAACTCATGCAGCACATCCGTGATTCGTACAGATGTTACTGCCGCTCCCTCAAGGGAAGAGAGCAGCACCCGCCGCAGGGCATTGCCCAGGGTGATGCCGTACCCTCGTTCCAGAGGGCCGATGACAAACTTGCCATAGTTACGGGCTTCAGCTTCTCGTTCGACCTTTGGGGTCACCATATTACTTAGAGCACTCACGTTTCATTCCTTCTCCAATGCACCTTAAGACGACCGCGCACCGGAATCTCTAGTATTATCTGGAATAGTACTCAACGATCAACTGTTCATCCAAATTGCCATCGATCTCGCCGCGTTCTGGCAAGCGATGCATGCGTCCGGACAAATTGTTCAAATCCCGTTCCAGCCAGGTAATGCATTGACGCTTCTCGGCCAGGTCACGCAATTCCTTGAAATAAGGGGTCGTGCGAGAGCTGGGGCGAACTTCCAGTTCATCACCGGGCTTTACAACCATTGAAGGCACATCAGTGCGGCGGCCATTGACCATGAAGTGACCATGGCTTACCAATTGGCGGGCTTCATTGCGGCTGGCGGCATAACCCAGGCGGTAAACCACATTATCCAGGCGGCTTTCCAGGGTCTGCAACAGCGTCAAGCCGGTCAAACCGGTGCGCTTCTGTGCCATCGAAAAATAGCGGCGGAACTGGCGTTCCAAAACGCCGTAGATCCGGCGCGCCTTTTGCTTGGCACGCAACTGGCGAGAATAGTCAGACTCGCTACCGCGCCGACGCATTTGACTGGCAGGGCCATGTTCACCAGGCGCATATGCCCGGCGGTCAAAAGCGCATTTGGCGGTAAAGCAGCGCTCGCCTTTCAAAAACAGTTTTTCACCTTCTCGCCGGCATAATTTACATGCCGGTCCAGTATATCTAGCCATATGCTTCCTTCTCCATTACACGCGGCGTTTTTTGGGCGGCCGGCAGCCGTTGTGCGGCACCGGAGTTGCATCTGAAATCGACCGGACCTTAATGCCCATACCCTGAATCGCCCGAATGGATGACTCACGGCCGGGGCCGGGGCCTTTCACGATCACATCCACTTCCTGGACTCCCATTGTCTGGGCTGTTTTCATGGCCTGCTCTGCAGCCAAACGCGCTGCAAAGGGCGTGCTCTTGCGAGAGCCTTTGAAACCAGCCGATCCGGAACTTGCCCAGCAAACAGTGTTGCCCTGCTGGTCGGTAACCGTCACAATGGTATTGTTAAAAGTCACGTAAATGTGTACGTGAGCCGAGGACAGTGACCGCTTCACCTTACGCGTACTGCCACGACGCGATGATCGTACATTCTGTGCCATAATACCTCGCTATAAACCTTTCAGCAAATTCATCGTTTCCCTAACAAAAGCCGTGTCCGGCCAGCCAGCCGCGGGTAGAAGGAAGGAACCCGTAACCAACCAGATCATGCCTCTGCCAAAGACTACTTCTTCGCAGAACCACGGCGGCGACCACGACCGGCCACAGTCTTCTTTGGGCCTTTGCGGGTACGCGCGTTGGTTTTTGTGCGTTGGCCATGCACCGGTAAGTTGCGGCGATGCCGCAGCCCACGATAGCAGCCAATTTCGATCAGGCGCTTGATGTTCATCTGAACTTCGCGCCGCAAATCACCTTCCACGGTGTAGCTCTTGGTGATGAAATCACGCAGGGAACCAACTTCTGACTCTGTCAAATCACGCACACGAGTATCAGGGCTCACCTTTGCGTCTGCCAAAATTTGTTTTGACCGGAATGGACCAATGCCATAAATATAGGTCAAAGCCACATCAATGCGCTTGTCGCGCGGAAGATCAATACCTTCAATACGTGCCATATGCCTTATCCCTATCCCTGTCGCTGCTTATGATTAGGATTTTCGCAGATCACATATAATATGCCCTGCCGTTTTACAATTTTGCACTTGGAACAGCGCTTCTTGATGGACGCTGTAACTTTCATGGTGCTCTCCTTACGTTACTCAACTTATCAGACCAAAGTCACAATTATAACGGCACTTCGATTAATTGTCCAGTTTTCCTGCCAGCCCTGGCCCAATTTGCCCTGGCCCTCTGCCATTGTCCAGAAGAGTCAGGATCAAGGGACCATTGAGCGTTACGGCAACCGAATGCTCAAAGTGGGCGGTCAGTGAGCGATCTGATGAAATCACCGTCCACTGGTCATCCAGCACCCGGGTTGCATCTGTGCCTGCCAGAACCATCGGCTCCAGGGCAATTGTCATCCCTGCCCGCAGTTTCATGCCGCGCCCCGCTGTGCCATAATTGGGCAACTGCGGACCTTCGTGCATCTGGCGGCCAACACCGTGCCCCGTATATTCCCGGGTCAGGTAGAAACCCTGGCCTTCTGCGGCAGCCTGAATGGCGGCACTCACATCGCCAACCGTGTTGCCAACCTTCATGGCAGCAATACCGGCGTACAACGCCTGCTCAGTCACTTCCAGCAATTTCTGCGCCTTGGGCGAAATTTCACCCACGCCGGCCGAAAAAGCCGAGTCGGCCACGAAACCTTCATACACCGTTCCACAATCCACCGAGACGATATCCCCTTGCTTAAGCTTGCGCTTCGCACTGGGAATGCCATGCACCAGCTCCTCATTGACACTGATCGTCGTGCTGCATGGATATGGGTACGGCCCGGGGTAATTCTTGAAAGGCGAGAATACCCCATGTTTGCGCAGAACTTCTTCAGCAGCAGCATTCAGGTCCGCAGTGGTAATGCCAGGCCGGATGAGGGCGGCCGCGGCGGCTAAAGCCTCGGCATTGATCTTCCCGGCGCTGCGCATGATTTCCAATTCATGCGTACTCTTGATGTTAATCTGCCGCTCCCAGGACATTGCTTACCCCGGTTTCTGAACCTTGCCGATGGCCGCCAACAAATCCTGGCCCACTTCTTCAATAGACTTGGTGCCATCAACCTCTACCAGCAACCCTTGCTTTCGATAGTAGTCAATTAATGGTGTCGTCTGCTGAAGATAGACCTTGATCCGGTTCTTGACGGTTTCGGGTTTATCATCCTCCCGTTGATACAGGGGAGAACCATCCACATCACAACGCCCGGGCACTTTTGGCGGGTTGTATTTTGCATGATACACCCGTCCGCTCTGGCTGGTCCAGCGGCCGCTCAGCCGTTCAATCAACTCCTCTTCAGGAACCGAAATATACGGCACGAGGTCCACACCCGCTCCCCATTCCGCCAGCGAAGCCGCCAGGGCTTCAGCCTGCGGTGGGGTACGCGGAAAACCATCCAGCAATGCGCCCTTCTGGCAATCGGGCTGGCCAAGCCGATCCTTTACCATGGCGATCGTCAAATCGTCAGGAACCAGCTCGCCCCGATCCATATATGCCTGTGCCTGTTTTCCCAGAGGCGTTTCATTTTTAAGATTCTCGCGAAAGATATCGCCAGAAGAAACATGCACCAAACCCGTCTCTTGAGAGATCAATGCAGCCTGTGTGCCTTTTCCCGCCCCAGGAGGGCCAAGCAATACTATATACATCATCCAACCTAACCTTTGATCAACCCTTCATCGTAACCGTGCAGTTTCAACTCGGTCTCGATGATATTGAACGTATCACGCACCACACCAACCACGATCAGCAAACCGGCAGAAGATACCAGGAAAACGCTGGAAGTGGCGCCAGGCAGCGCCAGGCTCAAGGCATAGGGCAACACCGCAATGAAACCCAGGAACAGCGCCCCAGGCAGCGTGATCCGCCGCTGGATCTTGGTCAGATGGCGCTGGGTTGGCCCGCCCCGGGTAACACCAGGGATTTGGGCACCCTGCCGTTTGAGGTTGTCGCCATAATTCTGCTGCTGGAAGAGCACATCCGTATAAAAGAACGTGAATGCCACCACCATCACAAAATAGATCAACGAATACCACAAATTTCCTGCGCCAAACAAGTTCTGAACACTGCTTGCAAAACTCGCCAACCATTCCGTTTTTGAGGCAACAAAATAACTGGCCACAATAGCCGGGAAGGTCATGATCGACTGTGCAAAAATAAGCGGGATCATACCAGCCATGTTCACCATCAAAGGCAGACTGCTGCGTACTGGCATCGACATCCGATTGCCTACACGGCGGCCAGGGAAAAGCACCGGCACAAACCGGCGGCCCTGCTGCACATACACGATGGCGAAGATGGTCAAAGCCAGGATGACAACCGTCAGCGAGAATAACCACCACCCATTCTGCCGGTCCTGCAGGATTGCAGCCAGATTGAATGGAATACGGGAAACGATACCGGCAAAGATGATCAGCGAAAGACCCTGATTGGGAATACCATACTCAGAAATCAACTGACCAATCCAGATGGCAAACATTGTCCCGGCGATCATGCTGAACAAAACCGCCAGCGTGGGCAGCCACGATCCTGCCTGAAATCCATAGTTCACCAGGATTGACTGACCCGGAAGGAACGAATTAAAAATATTGATCTGGCCAATCGCAGACAGCAACGCCATTGGAATGGTGAGGATCACTGTCCACTTTTCCTGCCATTTTTGAGCTTCCCGCGGATTTTCGCGCATCTTCCGCTCCAGTGCCGGAATGATCGGCACCAGGAGCTGAATGATAATTTGCGCGGTAATGTACGGATAGACGCCCATCGCCAGGATGGAAAACCGCGACACCGTGCCGCCAGAGAGCAAATCCAAAAGGTTGAACAAATTCCCGGCTGCCCCGCCAGAAGTGGCAAGCGCACCTAAAACTTCCCGATCAATGCCGGGAACAGGGATGTTCGAAGCAAAGCGATAGATCGCCAGCAAACCCAATGTGAACAGCAGTTTCTTGCGAATATCAACCGACTTCCAGAGATAGCGCCAAGCTGAACGCTTCATGCGAAGGTCTCCTCCATATTCAGCCGATCAAGCAATGATTTCGACAGTGCCGCCGGCAGCCTCGATTTTGGCGAGGGCGCCCTTGCTGACACGATGAACCTTTACCTTCAACGGAACTGAAATCTCTCCGTGACCCAGGATCACAACAGGGTTTTTGGTCTTGCTCAACAAATTGGCTTTTGCCAATGTTTCCGGCGTCACTTCGTCATTGGCCGCAAAGCGGCTGGCCAACAAAGCTAGGTTAACTTCGTTGTATTCCACCTGATTGGGCGGAGTGAAGCCCTCGCCGCGCATAAAGGGCAACCGGCGGAAGAACGGCAAGTTGCCGCCCTGGCGGTACAACTTACCGCCCGAACCGGAGCGGGCATTCTGGCCCTTTTGGCCACGTCCGCTGGTTTTGCCCATACCTGAACCAATACCGCGACCCTTGCGATGTCGCTTCCTGGTAGCACCTTCATTGGGTGTGAGATCGTGCAATTTCATACCAACACCTACTCTTCCACGCGAACCAGATGACTGACTTTCGCGATCATACCTCTGATCACTGCGGTATCATCCTGCAACACGGTCTGGTTCATTTTTCGCAGCCCCAGGGCGCGCACGGTTGCCTTTTGGCGAACCGGGTAGCCGATCGGGCTTTTCACCAGCGTGATGCTCAATTTTTTGGGAGTTTCCACTTTCTTAGGCATGCTCCCTCCGTTCCCAGTAAGGCTTCAAGTCCTGCACGGGTTTGCCGCGCTGGGCTGCAACCTCTTCGGGGGTCTTCAACTGCCGCAGTGCATCAAAAGTGGCCTTGACCACATTCAACACGTTGGCGCTGCCCATCGATTTAGTCAGAATATCGCGGATGCCAACAGCTTCCAGAACGGCGCGTACGCTGCTGCCGGCGATCACACCGGTACCAGGAGAAGCAGGCTTCAACAATACCTTGGCGCCAGCCACCCGGCCCACAACTTCATGGGGAATACTGGTGCCCGTCTTGGAAACCGGATGCATATCCTTGCGGGCGCGTTCTGATGCCTTGCGCATGGCATCGGGCACAGCATTTGCCTTGCCCACACCCATGCCAACATTGCCATTGTTATCACCGACGACCACAGTTGCCCGGAATTGGAACCGGCGGCCGCCCTTGACAACCTTGGCGACACGTGCGATTTCAATCACGCGCTCATCATACTGGTCTTCAACCGTCGGTGCTTCTTTAAATCGGCTCTCTCTTTTTTCCATATCAGGTCCTCTTCACGCTCTAGAACTTGAGACCGGCTTCGCGGGCGCTATCAGCCAGCGTTTTTACACGGCCAATGTATTTATAACCACCGCGATCAAAGACCACTTCTGTGACACCCTTGGACAAGGCGCGCTCTGCAACCAACTTGCCAACCATCGCGGCCTGCTCGGTCTTGGAAAGTCCGCCAACCTTGCCACGAAGGTCACGATCCACCGTCGATGCTGCCGCCAGAGTCTGGCCGGCCTCATCATCAATAACCTGGGCATAAATTTCGGCCAGACTGCGGAAAACACACAATCGCGGTCTCACTGGGCTGCCGCTCACGTGCTTGCGCACGCGTGCATGGCGGCGGAGTCTGGCTTCACTTCGAGTCATTTTTGCCATAGCTTAACCCTTACTAGCCTGTCTTGCCGGCTTTACCGGCCTTGCGGCGAACCTTCTCACCCTGATACCGGATACCCTTGCCCTTGTATGGTTCGGGGGGACGGATCTTGCGAATATCAGCCGCCATCTGGCCCACTTCCTCTTTGTCATATCCCATGACAGAGATCGTGCGCGCTTTCGGGTCTGCTTCATAGCTGATGCCCTCAGGCGGATCCAATTCGATCGGGTGAGAATAGCCAACATTCAAAACCAGTTTATTGCCGTTCATTTCGGCGCGGTAACCCACGCCCTGAACTTCCAGCACCCGAGTAAAACCGGTGCTGACACCTGTAACCATGTTTTGTAATAAAGCCCGTGTTGTTCCGTGCAGCGCACGTGCAATTGCTTCGTCAGAGCCGCGTTCCACAATCAGCTGGTTTTCTTCCTGCCGAACAGAAACATGGGGAAGGAATTCCCGCTTCAATGTGCCTTTTGCACCTTTGACTTCCACCTCGTTACCCGAAATGGTCACCTGCACGCCCGCCGGGATATCCACCGGCATACGACCTATACGAGACACGATACTACCTCCTTGCTCCCGTTCATCACCAAACTTTGCAGATGATCTCACCACCCACGCCGAGCTGTCGCGCCCGCTGGCCGGTCATCACACCCTTGGGAGTGGTTAGGATCGCAATCCCCATGCCAGAAAGCACCCAGGGGATCTCCGTTTTACTTGAGTAAGAGCGGCGGCCAGGCCGGCTCACTCGCTCAAGGCCAGTGATCACCGGTTGGCGCTCGCGGCGCTCACCAACGTACTTCAAACGTATTCGCAGAATCTTGTGCGAGGGACGTTCGCCATCAACAACATCATAGCCTTTGATAAACCCTTCTTCTTTCAAAATCCGGGCAATCTCGACTTTGATCTTCGAGGTCGGCATCGCTACCATCGCTTTTTCGGCCATCAGGCCGTTACGAATACGAGTTAACATATCAGCAATCGGATCATTTACACTCATTCTCACTACCTCCGGCCTACCAGGACGCTTTCCGAACGCCAGGAATTTCGCCCTTCAACGCTAACTCGCGGAAGCAAATGCGGCACAATCCAAAACGACGGATATAGCCACGCGGCCGTCCACACTTTTTGCATCGGTTTCTTACCTGGTTAGGGTATTCCCGCCTTTGTTCACGATACGTCATGCATTTCTTTGCCATATTAACCCTTCCTGAAAGGCATGCCAAGCATCTGCAACAGTGCCCGTGCCTGCTCATCTGTTTGCGCAGTGGTTACAATGGTAACTTCCATACCGCGGATCTTGTCGATCTTGTCGTATTCGATTTCCGGGAAGATCAATTGTTCCCGCAGACCCAGGGTATAGTTTCCGCGCCCATCAAAAGCATTCGGAGAAATTCCACGAAAGTCTCGCACACGAGGCAGCACGATGTTCATCAACCGGTCCAGGAAGGACCACATGCGCTCGCCGCGCAGCGTAACCTTCGCTCCAATTTCACGCCCTTCACGTAACTTGAAGTTGGCGATGCTCTTCCGCGCCTTGGTCACAATCGGCTTCTGACCGGTGATCTTGGTAAGATCATTCAGTGCAGCTTCCATAGCCTTGGGGTCATCCATCGCTTCACCCAGACCAATGTTGACCACCACCTTTTCGATTCGCGGTACCTGCATCACATTCACCAGGTCCAGCGTCTTCATCAAGGACGGCACGATTTCACTTTGATACTGCTCTTTCATTCTGTTCATAGTCTACCTATCTTCCATTGCGCTTATTCAATCAGTGCTTCGCACTTCTTGCAGATACGCAGCGCCTTTCCTTCTTCGCGAGACAGGCTGACCCGTGTTGCTTTGCCGCACTTCGGGCAAACCAGCATGACATTGGAAATGTCCACAGGCATCTCCAGTTTCACAATGCCGGGATTCACGGAGCGACCCTGAGACTGAACCTGACCCTGATGCTTGGTGCGCAGGTTCACGCCTTGAACAACCACGCGGCCTTCTTCAGCAAGTACACGGATCACTTCCCCGTGCTTGCCTTTGTCTTCCGCACGGCCGCTGATCACTTCCACCGTATCTCCCTTGCGAATCTTGAGTTTCATGTTCTAACTCTCCTCAATTCCCTGGCGTCTACAATACTTCCGGAGCCAGAGACACGATCTTCATATACCCTTTTTCACGAAGCTCGCGCGCAACCGGGCCAAAAATACGGGTGCCTTTTGGGTTCTGACCATCAGTGTCCAGGATCACAGCCGCATTATCATCAAACCGGATCGATGAACCATCTTGCCGGCGCCATTCCTTTGCTGTCCGCACAATCACTGCTTTGACAATGTCGCTCTTTTTTACCGAGCCTTGTGGTGTCGCAGATTTAACCGTGCACACACACACATCGCCAACGCGACCGTAACGTCGTCTTGAACCACCCATTACATGGATGACCAGCAGTTCTTTTGCACCGGTGTTATCAGCAACTTTGATACGTGACTCTTGTTGAATCATGGCTGTTCTTCTCCTTCACCGGCCTCCTGAGAGACTTCCTCGCGGCGCAGAATTGATTCTACGGCCCAATGCTTGGTGGCAGAGATCGGGCGGCTCTCAACGATACGCACCTCATCCCCGACAACGCAGGAAAGCTCATCATGTGCTTTCACGCTCTTGCTCTCGTGAACCACTTTTCCATACAGCGGATGACGAAATGTGCGGGTAACCTTCACCACCACAGTCTTCATCATCTTGTCGCTTGTCACAACACCAGTCAAACGACGTCGTCCGTTCATTTCTTCTCACCTTCCTGGCGAATTCCCAACTCACGCTCACGCAAAACTGTTTCAAAGCGGGCGATCTGGCGGCGGGTCACCTTAAGACGGCTGGTATCCGTCAATTGGCCCGTAACCGTCTGGAACCGCAAATTCATCATTTCATGACGGGTATCTGCCAGTTTGGCCACAATTTCTTCCGAAGACAAGAGCCGAATCTCTTCCATTTTCATGAGAAGTCTCCTTGCAGGTCAGGACGAGAGACGACCTTGGTCTTGATGGAGTACTTGTAAGAAGCCTGGTGCAGCGCTTCTTTGGCAATATCTTCCGGCAGACCACTGATTTCCATCATGATCCGTCCTGGTTTCACAACTGCCACCCAATATTCAACGCCGCCTTTACCTTTACCCATGCGGGTTTCTGCAGCACGGTGGGTATATGGCTTGTCAGGGAAGATGCGGATCCAAAGCTTTCCGCGGCGGCGCATCACACGCACCATTGCCCGGCGGGCTGCTTCGATCTGGCGGGCCGAAACCCAGCCTGGCTCCAAAGCCTGAAGACCATAATCGCCAAACGACACTTCCGCGCCGCGCAACGCCTTGCCTCTCATCCGGCCGCGTTGCTGCTTTCGATACTTTACTCGTTTTGGCATCAACATAATAGCTACCTCTTTATTCCCACACCAGCCTTAGCCAGCATGGCATTTATTCGCTAACGTACACACCCTTGGTGGGTTCAACTTCTTCTTCGGTCTGCGGCATTACTTCGCCTTTATAAATCCAGACCTTGATCCCGATCTTGCCATATGTGGTCAAAGCCTCAGTTGTGGCAAAGTCGATATTGGCACGCAGTGTCTGCAACGGTACGCGGCCTTCACGCAGCCACACTGTGCGGGCCATTTCTGCCCCGGCCAGACGGCCAGCAACCATCACCTTGCAACCTTCAGCGCCCTGGCGAAGTGCCTGTTGAATGGCACGTTTCATCGCCCGTCGGTAGCTGATGCGCCGCTCGATTTGGCCGGCAATGTTCTCTGCCACCAGATACGCTTCCAAATCGGGCGATTTGATCTCTTTGATCTCAAGATCAATCCGTTTTCCGGTCAGGGTTTCCAGATCCTTGCGAATCTTTTTAACATTCTCACCCTTGCGACCAATCAAAATGCCAGGTTTGGCAGTGTGTACCACCACCTTCACCTTGCCCGCGAAACGCTCCACTTCCGTTCGAGCAACACCCGCCCGGTCAGCTTCTTTTCTCACCATTTCGCGAATGGCAATATCCTGATGCAACTGCTCGACGTAATCATCTCCTTCTGCATACCAACGTCCCGACCAGGGTTTGTTGATACTCAGGCGGAAACCTACAGGATGAACTTTACGGCCCATAATTACTCCTGCTATCTCCTCTCAGCCGGCCAGAACTGTCCAGCAGCCCTGACCAAAGCTGATCTTATCCTTCTCGCTCACGTAACACGATAGTGATGTGTGACGACCTGCGCAAAATCGGCTTGAAACGTCCACGGGCGCCAAATCGCCGCCATTTGCGGGTCGGGGCTTCGTCCGCACTGATGCTGTACACATACAGATCTGCGCGGTCCAGGCCAAAATTCTCTTCGCCATTTGCTATTGCCGACTCCAGCAACTTCTGCACATGGGTAGCCGAGGCTTTGGGCGAGAACTTGAGAATGTTCACTGCATCATTCACAGGTTTGCCCCGCACCATGTCGATCACCAAGCGAGTTTTTTGGGCAGAAACACCGCAATAACTCAGCTTTGCACGAATATCCTGTGCCATGATCTGCTACCTCCTTTTCGACGATTTTTCTTGAACATGCCCGCGGAAATTCCGGGTGGGCGCAAATTCACCCAAACGATGTCCAACCATGTTCTCAGTGATATAGATCGGAACATGACGACGGCCATCATGCACCGCAATCGTGTGTCCAACCATCTGGGGGAAGATCGTGCTATCCCGGCTCCAGGAGCGGATCACTTTCTTCTCACTACGGGCGTTCATCGCCTCAATCTTCTTCAACAGCTTAGGGGATACAAACGGCCCCTTCTTCAGCGATCGTGACATATCTTCGTCCCTCTCTCGCTACCTTTATCTACCGTACCGCTCACCGGCCGCCCGTCTTGCGACGGCGAACGATGTACTTTTCGGTCTTCTTATTACGACGGGTCTTGTAACCCAGGGTGGGTTTACCCCAAGGTGTCTTCGGACCAGGCATACCAATCGGCTGGCGGCCTTCACCACCACCATGCGGATGATCTCGGGGAGACATCGCCGTACCGCGCACCGCCGGGCGGATGCCCATATGGCGCTTGCGGCCAGCTTTGCCCAGCTTGATATTGCTGTGATCCACATTGCCAACCTGACCAATGGTGGCATAGCAAGCCTGGCGAACCAGACGAACTTCGCCGGAAGGCAGGCGCACCTGCGCATAATCGCCTTCTTTGGCCAAAAGCTGGGCAGAAGCACCAGCAGATCGTACCATCTGGCCGCCCTTGCCTTCCTGCAGCTCAATATTGTGGATGGTGGTACCAACCGGAATGCGGGAGATCGGCAGACTGTTGCCTACACGAATGTCCGCTTCAGGGCCGGCAGCCACTTTGTCGCCAACCATCAAACCAACCGGTGCCAGGATGTATCGTTTTTCGCCATCAGCGTACACCAGCAAGGCCAGCCGGGCAGTGCGGTTGGGATCATATTCGATCGCCGTGACCTTGGCCGGAACACTGCGCTTGTCACGTTTGAAATCCACCAAACGGATAAAACGTTTGTGTCCGCCGCCTTGATGCCGAACCGTTATACGACCGTACATATTGCGGCCAGAGTGCTTCTTCTTGATCACTACCAAAGACCGTTCGGGCTTTGATTTGGTGATCTCCTCAAATGTATAGCTGGTCATGTCGCGATGACCAGGCGTGGTAGGCTTATAAACCTTTACGGCCATTATTCAACTCCTTCAAAGAACGGAATGCGATCTTCCGGTGAGAGGGTAACAATGGCCTTCTTGTAGCCGCTCTTGCGAACTTCCATCCGGCGACTGCGCGCCCGGCGGGATCGCTTGGCTGGCACATTGATCACATTCACCCGCAACACCTCAACATCAAAGATCTTTTCAACAGCGTCTTTGACCATTGATTTGGTGGCGCGTGCATCCACCTCAAATGCATATTGATGCAATGCATTTTGCTGATAACTGGTCTTTTCGGTCACCAACGGACGGCGGAGAATATCGTAAACTGATGAAGTCATTTTCTCCTCCTATCCAAAATTCTCTCGAAGAACATCCAACGCTGCCATGGGCATGACAACTTTGTCGTAAGACAAAAGGTCGCGGATATTCAGATAATGGGCAAACAACACTTTGGCATCTGGCAAATTGCGGGTTGCGCGGATCACACCCTCATAGGCACCTTTTTCAGGTAAGAGCACCAGGGCGCTTTCATCTTTCACCAGTGCGTACAAAGCCTCGGCCATCAGCCGGGTCTTGGGTTCTGCCAGAACCATCTCTTCAACCATCACAATGCTCTTCTCGGCTGCCTTGACAGACAGACCGGAAACAAGCGCTGCCCGGCGCATCTTGCGCGGCATGGCCTTGGTATAATTGCGGGGCTGCGGGGTATGGATCTTGCCACCACCAACCCACTGCGCTGCCCGGGTGGAACCCTGACGGGCCCGACCGGTTCCTTTTTGCCGCCACGGCTTTCGACCGCCGCCAGCCACCTCACTACGAGTTTTCGTCTTGTGGGTGCCCAACCGCGCATTCGCCATCTGGCGAACATAAGCCTGGTGCATCAAATCCACAGAAATTGGGGCTTCAAATAAATCCGCCGGCAGTTCTACCGTGCTGACCTTCTGCCCCTGCATGTTGAAAACATCTACTAACATCGTATCTTTGCTCCCTTTATGCAAGTCGGGAAAACAAACCCGGAAAAAATCCGGCTACTGTTTCCGCGCCTCCTTGATCAACACCATGCTGCCACGCGGCCCAGGCACAGCGCCACGGACACCGACCAAATTGCGTTCTGCGTCAACCAGTTCAACCTTCAGATGCTGTGAAGTTACGCGGACATTGCCCATATGACCAGGACCCCGTGCACCCTTGAAGACGCGGCCGGGGGTTGTACCGGAACCACGCGAACCGGGAGCGCGCAAGCGGTCAGACTGACCGTGCGTTTTTGGCCCGCCCCGAAAACCATGACGTTTCACTGCACCAGCAAAACCACGGCCTTTGCTCGTGCCGGTGATGTCAACGCGCTCACCAATAGTGAACACATCCACCTTCAGCACATCACCTTCAGTAACATCTGGATTTTTGACACGGAACTCGCGCAGGTAGCGCAGAGGAGGCAGATCGTGCTTCTTCAAATGCCCCAACGTACCACCCGTTAAGCGCTTCGGTTTTACTTCGGCAAAGCCCATTTGCACCGCAGTGTAACCATCGGTTTCCTGCGTGCGAACCTGGGTAACATAGCAAGGCCCAGCTTCAATGAGAGTGATGGGGATAGCCGCACCATTTTCATCGAAAATCTGGGTCATTCCGATTTTCTTGCCAATAAGCCCTTTCAACATCTCGATTTTCTCCTTCAATTTTTTAGACTTCTAAGGACTGTCAACCTGGGCTGGGCTGCATCATCCCGCAGCAGTACAGTCAACCGATCTGGGGCAACACCTTGTGTTTTTTCGTGCGCCTTCAGAAAAGCTCTTATACCGCCTGATTGTTAAACTGGCTCTGTTTTAGCCAAACCTGATTATTATACCGCAGGTTTGACAATCACGCCAGACCTGGAGAGAAAATGTTTTTTCTCTCCAGGTTTGCTGCACAATTTCAACTACATCTTGATCTCAATATCCACGCCGGCGGGCAAATTCAAGCGCATCAGCATGTCAATTGTCTTGGAATCCGGGTCCATCACATCGATCAGACGATTGTGGGTGCGAATTTCAAAATGCTCGTGTGAATCTTTATCAATAAAGGTTGAGCGGCGAACCGTGAATCGCTCGATCTTGGTCGGCAGAGGCACCGGCCCAACAACTTGCGCACCACTGCGCTCTGCCGTGTCGACAATCCGCTTGGCGGACTGGTCGAGAACACGGTGATCATACGCCTTCAGGCGAATGCGAATCCTTTGTTTTGCCATGTGTCCCTTCCAACTAAGCCAGAATCTTGGTGATTACACCAGCGCCGACGGTCAAGCCGCCTTCACGGATGGCAAACCTGGAGCCTTGCTCGAGCGCCACCGGGACGATCAGTTCAGCTTCCAGGTTGACGTTGTCGCCAGGCATGACCATTTCCACGCCTTCCGGCAGATGGATCATGCCGGTCACGTCCATGGTGCGGATGAAGAACTGCGGCCGGTAGCCAGAGAAGAACGGCTTGTGGCGTCCGCCTTCCTCGCGCTTCAACACGTACACTTCGCCCATGAACTTGGTGTGCGGGGTGATGCTGCCCGGCTTGGCAATCACCATGCCGCGCTCGACCTGCTCGCGGTCAATACCGCGCAGCAGCAAGCCAACATTGTCGCCTGCCATACCGTAGTCCAGGGTCTTGTGGAACATTTCCACGCCCGTGCAAACCGAGTTCAACGACTTCTCGCGCAGACCCACGATTTCCACCGGGTCGCTGGTGCGGATCTCGCCGCGATCGATACGACCGGTCACCACAGTGCCGCGGCCTTTGATCGAGAACACGTCTTCCACCGGCATCATGAATGGCTTTTCCACTGCACGCACCGGGGCCGGAATGTACTCGTCCACCACCCGCAGCAGTTCCCTGATACTGGCATATTCAGGTGCATTGGGGTCGGTCGAGGTGCATTCCAGGGCTTCCAGAGCCGAGCCGCGCACGATCGGAATATCATCGCCCGGGTAGCCGTGCTTGGTCAGCATTTCGCGCAGTTCCATTTCGACCAGCTCCAGCAATTCGGGGTCGTTCATCTGGTCAACCTTGTTCAGGTAGACCACGATGCTGGGCACTTCCACCTGATGCGCCAAAAGCACATGTTCTGTGGTCTGGGGCATCGGGCCATCAGGAGCAGCCACCACCAGAATGGAGCCATCCACCTGGGCCGCACCGGTGATCATGTTCTTGATGTAGTCACGGTGGCCGGGCATATCCACATGGGCATAGTGCCGGTTCTCGGTCTGATATTCCACATGCGCAATATTGATCGTGATACCGCGGGCTTTTTCTTCCGGTGCGCTATCGATCTGATCATATGCCTTGAACTCGGCATTGCCCAGAAAACCGCAGTACTTGGTGATGGCGGCTGTCAGGGTGGTTTTGCCGTGGTCGATGTGTCCCATCGTGCCCACGTTCAGATGTGGTTTGTTTCGCTCAAACTTCTGCTTTGCCAT